>DATAYT010000093.1:0-6544 GCA_036272395.1 Xanthobacteraceae bacterium | reverse complement strand
GACCGCGGAATCGGTGAGCGGTAATTCGTCTTCCTCGACCAGCGCCGCCAGCGCCGGACGCGTCGACGGCCAGCGCACCACGCCTTGCGGCGCCGGCATCAAAGCAAGACAGCGTTCGGCTTCGCCGCGGAACAGCCCGAGGTAGGGCGTGGCATAGCCGATGCCCAGAACGCGCAGCGCGCGCGCATCGCTCCAGCGCGCGCGGATGCCGCGGCCGATAAAGCGGCGGGCCACCACACCCAAGTGCTGGGCGTAGAAATTGCGCAGGTCGACGACGTCCATGCCGGCAAAATAGCATGTTGCCGCCCGCCGTGCCCTTGCAGTTGGCGGCGGCGCATACTTAACTTTATCGCATCATGATTTATCCTTACCGCTCGCTTTCCCCTCAGCCAATACGAGACAGCCATGCCGGCGCAAACCTATTTGTTCGGTTGTTTGCACGATAATTTCGGCGTTCTGCTTCACGATCCGCAAAGCGGCGCCACCGCCGCAATTGACGCCCCGGAGGCCGCGCCGATCGAGGCGGCACTGAAAAAAACCGGATGGCGGCTCACCGATATTCTGGTGACGCACCATCACGCCGATCACACCGCCGGCATCGGCGAATTGAAGGCGCATCACCACTGCCGCGTTGTTGCGCCGAGCCGCGAGGCGGCCCGCATCGCTGACGTCGATGTGACCGTGGCGGAAAACGATATTGTGAAAGTCGGCGCGATCGAAGGCCGCGTGCTCGATACGCCAGGCCATACCGCCGGTCACATTTCGTATTTTTTCCCGGCAGACAAGTTGGCCTTCGTCGGCGACACGCTGTTTTCGATCGGTTGCGGCCGCGTGATCGAGGGCGACCCGCAAATGATGTGGAATTCGCTCCTCAAACTTCGCGCGCTGCCCGACGACACGCGCTTTTATTGCGGCCACGAATATACTGCCGCGAATATTCGCTTCGCCAAAACCGTCGAGCCAGACAACACGGCGCTCGCGGCGCGCGCGCACGAGGTCGCAAAGCTCCTTGCCGACGGCAAGCCCACGATCCCGGCGACCATCGGCGAGGAAAAAGCGGCCAATCCTTTTCTGCGCGCCGACAATCCGGAGCTCGCAAAATCGCTCGGTCTTGGCGGCGTGCCGGCGTGGAAAGTTTTTGCCGAAATCCGTGAGCGGAAGAATCGATTTTAGGGAAAAGCGGAGTTGAGCTTTTCAAAAAAATAAAATGCCAGCTCGACAATCGATTCACTTTAAAGAGGTTGCGGTCTCATGCCGCTGACCGCACAGGACATCATCAGGATGCTGGGATTAAAGCCGCATCCGGAGGGTGGCCATTTCCGCGAGACCTTCCGCGATGCGACGCAGGCCGCGGATGGGCGCGCGGTCTCAACGGCGGCTTACTATCTGCTCGCGCGCGGCGAACGCTCGCATTGGCATCGCTTCGACGCAGCGGAAATCTGGCATTGGTATGCCGGCGCGCCGCTGCAACTTGAAATCGCCGCCGCGCCCGGGCGCATCGAGCGTATTACGCTCGGCGGAGATATCTCCGCGGGTTTGCGCCCTCAGGCCGTGGTTCCGGCTGCGGTTTGGCAGGCGGCGCAAACCACCGGCGACTGGACGCTCGTCGGCTGCACGGTGGCGCCCGGGTTCGATTTTGCCAAGCACGAATTGGCGCCGCGGGGATGGTCGCCGGAATGAAAGCGCGGCGTAAGCCGCGGGGCGGCGCACAAACGGTCAGGCGTAATATTGCCCGCCATTCGCCGACAGCGTCGAGCCAGTAAACAATCCGGCCTCGTCCGAAGCCAGAAACACCACGCAGCGCGCGATTTCTTCCGGTTCGCCCAGCCGCCCGATCGGGATCTGCGGCAGGATGTTCTTCTGCAACACCTCCGGCGGCATCGCCTTGACCATGTCGGTCGCGATGTAGCCGGGACAGATCGCGTTGACAGTGATGCCGACGCGCGCGCCCTCCTGGGCCAAGGCTTTGGTGAACCCGATCTCGCCCGCCTTGGCGGCGGAATAGTTGGTCTGGCCGAATTGCCCCTTTTGCCCATTGATCGAGGAAATGTTGATGATGCGGCCGAATTTGCGCTCGCGCATGCCCTCGATCACGTTGCGGCACATGTTGAAGAGCGATCCGAGATTGGTGTTGATCACCTCGGTCCAGTGCTCCGGCTTCATCCGATGCAACTGCGTGTCGCGCGTGATGCCGGCATTGTTGACCAGGATGTCGATCGGTCCGAGCTCGGCCTCGACCTTCTTGACGCCGGCGGCGCAGGCGTCGAAGGACGATACGTCCCATTTGTAGACGTTGATGCCGGTCTCGGCTTTGAATTTCTGCGCCGCTTCGTCGCTAGAGCCGTAATTGGCGGCGACGTTATAACCGGCGGCTTTCAAGGCCTTACTGATCGCAGCGCCAATGCCGCGCGTACCGCCGGTGACCAGTGCAACGCGGGCCATGATGTCCTCCCCGACGCTGAACGCGTCTTCGCACGAGAACCGATGACGGAAATCGGACGTCAGATGTCGGACGGTTGAGCCACCGTTCGATCTCCGTCATCCGTCTGGTCTCTGACCTCTACCTTTCCACGCACATCGCGATGCCCATGCCGCCGCCGATGCACAGGGTGGCGAGGCCTTTTTTCGCGTTCCGCTTCTGCATCTCGTAGAGCAGCGTCACCAAAACGCGCGTGCCCGACGCGCCGATCGGATGCCCGATCGCAATGGCGCCGCCGTTGACATTCACCTTGTTGGTGTCCCAACCAAGATCCTTGTTTACGGCGCAGGCTTGCGCGGCAAACGCCTCATTGGCCTCCACCAGATCGAGGTCGCCGACATTCCAGCCGGCTTTCTTGAGCGCCGCGCGCGAAGCCGGAATTGGGCCGGTACCCATGATCTTCGGATCGACGCCGGCCTGGGCCCACGACACGATCCGGGCCAGCGGCGTCTTGCCGAGCTTGGCCGCTTCGCTCGCTTTCATCAGCACCACCGCGGCAGCGCCGTCATTGATGCCGGACGCATTGCCGGCGGTGACGGTGCCTTCCTTGTCGAAGGCGGGGCGCAACTTGCTGATCGCCTCGAGCGTGGTGCCGTGCTTGGGATATTCGTCGGCATCGACGACGACGTCGCCTTTGCGGGTCTTGACCGTCACCGGCGTGATCTCGTCCTTGAACCTGCCGGATTTCTGCGCCGCCTCGGCCTTGTTCTGCGAGGCGACGGCGAAAGCATCCTGCTGCTGGCGAGTTATCTGCCACTGGCGCGCGACGTTCTCGGCGGTGTTGCCCATGTGATAGCCGTTAAACGCGTCCCACAGGCCGTCCTTGATCATGGTATCGATCATTTCAAAATTACCCATCTTCACGCCTGAGCGCAGATGGGCGCAATGCGGCGCCACGCTCATCGATTCCTGGCCGCCGGCGACGACGATCTCGGAATCGCCGTTGACGATCGCCGCGTAGCCGAGCGCGACAGAGCGCAGCCCCGAACCGCAAAGTTGATTGACGCCCCAAGCCGGGGTCTCGACCGGCACGCCGGCGGCAATCGAGGCTTGCCGCGCCGGATTCTGCCCTTGGCCGGCCGTCAGTATCTGACCCAAGATCACTTCCGAGACCCGCGGTGCCTCGACGCCGGCGCGGTCCAGCGCGGCCTTGATGGCGGTTTTGCCAAGCTCATGGGCGGGCAATGATGCGAACACGCCGTTGAACGCGCCGACCGGCGTTCGCGTCGCGCTTACAATAACGACGTCGTCTTTCATGACAGGTTCCTTCCGAGCGGTTTGGGGCTATTACGACGCGGGCTGGCCGCACGTCTTTGACATATGTCATAGGGAGGCCGCCGGACCTCGACAAGGCGCAAAGGCGCGCAAAGCCGCCGCTTGGCCTGCATGCCTCGCCCCTCGTAGGGACCCGCCTCCAGTCACAAAAGGGTAGCCGCAACCGGTGAAACAGCCTATTTTGGCGGCAAAGTCACGCCTTCGCCGCCGATAAAGGTTCTTCGTAAAGCTTGAAAGTTCATGTCAGAGACAGCCACCAAGACTGCCGAGCCGGTTACGATCAAGAAATACGCCAACCGGCGGCTCTATAACACCGGAACAAGCACCTATGTCACGCTGGAAGACCTTGCCGCGATGGTCAAGAACGGTGAGGACTTCGTGGTCTATGACGCCAAGACCAGCGAGGACATCACCCGGTCGGTTCTGACCCAGATCATCTTCGAGCAGGAAAACAAAGAGGGTCAGAACCTTCTGCCGATCACGTTCCTGCGCCAGCTGATCCGGTTTTACGGCGACAGCATGCAGATGCTGGTGCCGCGCTATCTCGAAGTCTCCATCGAATCCTTGACCCGCGAACAAGAAAAGTTCCGTCACCAAATGGCGCAAGCCTTCGGCGTCGGCGCCTTCACGTCGCTGGAAGAGCAGGTCCGGCGCAACATGGACATGTTCGAGCGCGCTTTTGCGATGTTTGCACCCTTTGCGCGGCGGGAAAGCAGCGGCGGCGAAGCCGGCGAAGCCGAAAAGACCGCGGGCAAATCCGGCGATATCGACGATCTCAAACGTCAGCTTGACGAAATGAAGCGCAAGGTCGATCGCCTCACCGGTGGCGGCGAATAGGGCCTTACGCCGGGTCGGAGCGCTCGATCTCGATCTGCCGCGTCGCGCTGCGCATGCCGACGATAAAGCCGGCCAGCACGTCCACCAGCGCGATCGCCATCAACAGGAAAAAGGTCGAGGTCGCGGCCCGTTGCACCAGCAGAAACTCGACCAGCATGCCGATGAACAGTGCCATTGCCAGCACATGATCCATGATGCTGCGGCTATCGGCCCGGGTCGATTTGATCAGCTCGATCCACAGCAGGAAAATGGCGAAGGCGAGAAGAATGTCCTCCCAGGTCAGCACCCAGTCTTGCCCCGACATCATCCGCACGGTGGTGACCGGCGAGGTCCAGCTCACGCCTGGGGTGAGAAACGCGATCATGTTGTAGATCGCGAATGGAATTAAAAGCAGCGGAAAGCCGAGCGCAAACATGATCCATCTCGCTCAACCGCCCTCGAGCGAGGGCGCGCGGCGGGGCGGTGGCGCCGCGATGCGAAAGCTTGGATCGTATAAGGGCAAAGCCAGCGCAGACAATACTGCGCCGACACGGAAGTTTAGGTTTCGGACTTCTTGCTGAGCACTTGGCGGCCGCGATACATGCCGGTTTTCAGATCGATATGGTGCGGCCGGCGCAGCTCCCCCGAATCCTTGTCTTCGATATAGGTCGGCGCTTTCAGGGCATCGGCAGACCGGCGCATGCCGCGCCTTGACGGCGACGTTTTTCGCTTTGGCACGGCCATAGCCGCTCTCCTCTGTGCAGTTCGCTCCTCGGAACGCGGCTTATAGAAGAATGATTGCGGGGAGGCTAGAGCATGATCCCGAAAAGCGGATACCGGTTTTCGGAAAAGATCATGCCAAAAAACGGATTTGAAGCGAATAGGGCAATTATGGGCTTTACGGTCCCCGCACGCAGGCGTCTAGGCCGCTGAATTGGAGCGATCGCTGCTCATAGAGGGCGGCCAGACGGCGCACCAGCACGCTCGGAATGCGGGCGCTGCGGCGGACCGGGTTGGGCAGGATCGCTGCGAGTTCCGCGGCCTCGGGCGGGGTGAGATCGCGGGCGGATTTGCCGAATGCCCACCGGGCTCCGGCCTCGGCACCGAATTCACCGTTCGGTCCCCATTCCGCAATATTGAGGTAGATTTCGAGAACCCGCCGCTTCGGCAACACCAGATTGAGCCACAGCGTCAGCGGGAACTCGAGCGCCTTGCGGATAAAGCTGCGGCCCTCCCACAGAAACAGATTTTTCGCGGTCTGTTGCGTGATCGTCGACGCCCCGCGCGCCTCGCCGAGTTCGTCCGACTGCTGCATCGCCTCACGAATGGCGCCGAGGTCGATGCCGCGATTGCGGCAAAAACTGCCGTCCTCAGCGACAATCACGGCAAGCCGTAGCGCCGGCGCGATCCGGTTTAACGGCACGACGATGCGCCCGACGCGCTTGCCGGTGGCCCAGCGCCACAGCATCGGCGTCGAGACCGGATCAACGAAGCGATAAAGCGGCGCGATTACATAGGGGACGAGCAGGACGGCGAGCGCGAGGATTATCAAGTTCCTGACAAGCCGTCGCACGAAATGCCCTCCGCGCGCGATGCCGACATGTGTGCGAGCTCTAGTCGCGCGCGTAGCCGATCAGCGGTTTGCGCTTGCGCCCAAGCAGGATCAGAGCTGTCGCTATGATGCCGACGACGACCCAAGCCGGCAGGTCGAAGCCGCGCTGCAGGTACGGCTCCCAGGCCCAGGAAAGCTTAAGCTTGAGCCAGTCTTGGACGGCTTTGAGGCTGTTCTGATCGATGATCGCCCAGACATCGTCGAGCCTAGTGTAAAGAAGATCATGATTGGCGATGGATTTCGTCCCGTCATAGACGAAAAGCACAAAGGCGGTGGCCAGAAGGCACAAACCGACGAAACGAAACAGGAATCTGATCATGACGCTGCCGGCGGAGAACGATCGCTCGTGAGCGCCAGCCATT
>DATAYT010000092.1:0-4018 GCA_036272395.1 Xanthobacteraceae bacterium | reverse complement strand
GTCGAATATCGCCGCGCGCTCAACGAGCTCAAGGCCGCAGCCATTGCGGCGGAGTGACCTCGCACAAAGACCGCCGATAAAGCTGCTAACAATAGAGAGCGCCTTTGGGCAAGATCACCGGCTTTCTCGAATATCCTCGTGAGGATCGCGACTACCAACCGGTCGCCGAACGCATTCGGCATTGGCGCGAATTCGTTTTGCCGCTGCCCGAGAAAGAGCTTGTCACTCAGGCGGCGCGCTGCATGAATTGCGGCGTGCCCTATTGCCAGGGCACCGGCTCGCTCGCGCCCGGCACGCCGGGCTGCCCGGTCAACAACCAAATCCCCGATTGGAACGACCTGGTCTATGCCGGCAACTGGGAAGAAGCCGCGCGCAACCTGCACTCGACCAACAATTTTCCTGAAGTGACCGGCCGCGTCTGTCCGGCGCCGTGCGAGGCGTCGTGCACGCTCAACATCGACGAAAATCCGGTCACCATCAAATCGATCGAATGCGCGATCGCCGACCGCGCCATCGTTCAAGGCCTCCGGCCGGAGCCGCCGATTGAGCGGACCGGTAAGAAGGTCGCGATCGTGGGCTCCGGGCCGGCCGGGCTGGCGTGCGCGCAGCAGCTTGCACGCGCGGGGCATCAGGTTCACGTCTATGAGCGCTGGGCCAAGGCCGGCGGGCTTCTGCGCTACGGCATCCCCGACTTCAAGATGGAGAAGAGCCACGTCGATCGCCGCGTAACCCAAATGGAAGCGGAAGGCGTGGTGTTCCACTATGGCGCTCATGTCGGCGTCAATGTCGACGCGCAGAAATTGGTGGCGCAGCATGATGCGGTGGTGCTCACGGGCGGCGCCGAGAAACCGCGCGAGCTGCCGGTGCCCGGACGCCAGCTCAAAGGCATTCATTTCGCGATGGACTACCTGCCGCAACAGAATCGGCGCGTCAGCGATGAAGCGCCGATCGCGGGCGATCCGATCCTGGCGGCCGGCAAACATGTGGTCGTGATCGGCGGCGGCGATACCGGATCGGACTGCATCGGCACCGCCTTTCGTCAGGGCGCGCTGTCGGTGACCAATTTCGAAATCATGCCCGAGCCGCCGCTGCACGAGAACAAGATGCTGACCTGGCCGGATTGGCCGCTCAAGCTGCGCACGTCATCGAGCCACGAGGAAGGCGTCGAGCGCGATTTTGCGGTCATGACGACGAAATTCACCGGCGAGAACGGCGCCGTTAAAAAACTTCATTGCGTGCGCGTCGACGCCAAAATGACGCCAATTGCGGGGAGCGAATTCGAAATCGCCACCGATCTTGCGCTCTTGGCGATGGGCTTCGTGCATCCAGTGCACGAGGGAATGATCAAATCTCTCGACCTCGCACTCGATCAGCGCGGCAATATCAGCGCCTCGACCGAGGATTACCGGACCTCGATCGACAAAGTGTTTACCGCGGGCGACATGCGCCGCGGTCAATCATTGGTGGTTTGGGCTATCCGTGAAGGCCGTCAGGCCGCCCACGCCGTGGACAAATATCTCATGGGATCGAGCCTGCTGCCGCGATGAGCGCGTCCATCGTCGCGTGGCCTGCCAATAAGCCTGAAACCATTCTTGTCTCAGCGCGAGCCCACCGGCGCCGGCGGCACCGGCGCGCCGTCGAGATCGGCGTTCGCCGGCCGGCGCGGCCTGGTCACGCCCGAATCTTTGGCGGACTCTTTGCCCGGCTTGCTCTTTGCGTCCTTGGCAGAGTCGGCCGGTTTCTTGTCGCTCTTCCCGGCTGGCGCCGCGGGCGCCAATGCGGCGGGCTGCGGCGCAACCTCGGGCGCCGCACTCGCGGACGGTCGCGGCCAGGAAAAATCGTCGGCGCGGCCGGCCGACGCCGGTGGCGGGTCGCCGCGATTTAAGACCTTTACCGCAGTCGGATCCGAGAGCGCCTGATTGCTGCGGCCGCCGGCCCCCGCGAGATCGCCGCTGTCTGTCTCCTTTGCCGACAGCGGCAAGACCGGCCCGACATCGGGCCGCGCTCCGGCCGTGCCCGATTTCGGCGCTGCTTCCGGCAGCGCCACCGGCGCTACATGGGTCGACATCACCCGCCGCAATTCGTGGTCGACATAGCTCGCGAGTTTCACGGCTCCGGCTTTGGTGAAATGCACGCCATCCGCGGTACGCAGGCGACGAATCTGGCCTTCGAAGTCCGGGCCCTGCACGGCGAAACGCCCCTGTTCGTCGACAAAGCCGTCCCAGATATCAACGTAAGCGATGCCGGTTTTTTCAGCGCGCTCGCGATAAAGCTCGTCGAGATAACTCAAATCGCTGCTCGATTTGGTTCCGCGGATGGCAGGTAGTCCGACCCACACAATCGGCACGCCTTTGCTTTTGAGTGCTGCGATCATGTCGTCGATTCGTTTGGCGTAGAGCATCGCCCATGGATCGGTATGAAATTCATAGGAGCCGCCGGGCGCCGGCCGCTGCGTATCGCCTTGGGCCGCTTGCGGCGCCGCTTCGCTGTCGACCGGCTCCGCCTTATCTTGCGGGGGTTGTGCAGGAGCCTGATTGGCAGCCTGGTTCGCAGTTGGTGGCGGCTCAATGCCGCGTTTAGCGTTCGGCGCCGGCTGGTTCGCACTATGCGCCGGCTCGCCGCGTTTAGCGTTCGGCGCCGGCGGGTTTTTGTCGCGCAACGGCACGCGATCGTTCAGGCCGAGCATCACCACGATCGCGTCCGGCTTCTCGTTCGCAAGCGCGTCTTTGATGGCCGCCGGCCAATCGAGCGTTTCGTTCTTGGCGTCATAGCGCACGAGACCCGAGGTCGCGCGAATCTTTCGCTCCACCCCGATCTCCGGCTGGTCGGCATAGAGCTCATCCAAACCATAGCCGAGCCAGTCGGCTAGCGAATCGCCGACGACGACCACGGTTGTGGTCGGCGGCGCTTCGAGCTTGCGTGACGCCGGCGCTTTGGTGGAATCGACCACCGGCGCCGGCCGGTTGAAGCCCGAGAACGGAAAAAAGAAGTCCCGTTGCGGGCTTTGGCGATAATACCGATAGCCGCCATAACCACCACCGCCGCCATAATAGCGGTCGCCATAATATTGCGCCGCGGCCGGCTCGGCCAAAGCCAGCACAGCGGCGGCCGCAATCGCGACCGGGATCGTGACCAGGGCTCCGCGTTGTGCGTGCGCCATCGTCTTATTGAACATCATCAACCATGCCAAAGGCACATCTTTCGCCGGCATTCTAAGCCAGTGCGGCCAAAAAAGCTTGTGCGCAAAACCAAGCGAAAACGTGTCGGCTGGCGCAAAGGTTCCGCCAAACCTCAAGGCTGCCGCAAGCGGTCAAGCAGAGGGCTTTTTCGCGCACCAACAGGTTACGGGTAATCTCAGATAGTCCCGTTTTGTTGAGCAACCAGCGAGGCGGGGACTTCCTTTTATGTCATCTGGTATCGCGCCGTTCTAAGCAGTTCGGTAGCAAAAATGGTAGCAGGCTTTAGCCGTCTCGCTTCGCCACCTCGATCAAGCCACCGCAACAGCTCGCATCGTCGCCGGGCGCTTTCACACCGCGACTTCGATGTCATTCGCCTAGCAACGCGACGACGATGTTCCTCCCGCATTTCGTCGGCGATGCTTGATCGCGGAGATCTGGGTGAATGCGGACAGGATTCGCCGAGGGTCGCAACTATTGACGCGATTTCCTGGCCATCCCGCGAATCTAAATCAACATGCTCTTCGATATTAATTAGAGCGGCAAATTCGGGGCCCATCTTTTTATTCAATTCAGCGATCCTTTCGGCCAGCGCCTTGGCCTTCTTTCTGTCTTCCTCCTGAACGGCCCGGAGGAGTTGCTCACTCAGATCGTAGATTTGACAATAGGTCTGGGTCTTAGTCTTGTCGCTACCAATGATGCAGACGAGATTTCGTGCGTCCGCTTTTAACTTCGCAACGTTCTGCTCTTGACGTTGCGCATAGAGCAGCATGGTCGAAAAGATCAAAATCCCCACGATCAGTAGCCAGTTCATGAGAGCCTCCGGAATGGCGGGGCCCGTG
>DATAYT010000091.1:0-6580 GCA_036272395.1 Xanthobacteraceae bacterium | reverse complement strand
TGACCGAAAAGGAATTGCCCTACCCCAACCCGTTCGGCGTCGAATACGACAACGGCGATTACATCGGCGCCATGGACATGGCGTTGAAACTTGGCGACTGGGCAGGTTTCAAAAAGCGCCGCCGCGAAGCGCGAAAGCGCGACAAATATCGCGGCATCGGTGTCGGCAACTACGTCGATATCTCGACTGGCGTGCCGCGCGAGAAGGCGGAGCTCCTGGTGCTGCCGGAAGGTATCGTCGAGCTCGTGATCGGCGTGGTGTCACAGGGTCAGGGGCATGAAACGAGTTTTGCGCAGCTCGTCACCGAATGGCTCGGCGTGCCGATCGAATCCGTGCGCGTCATCGCCGGCGACACAGACCGGGTCACGGTCGGCGGCGGCGCGCATTCCGGCCGCGGCATGCGGCTTGGTTCGATCGTGATCAAAAAATCATCCGATCGCCTGATCGAAAAAGGCCTGCGCATCGCCGAACATCTTTTGGAGACTGCCGCCGCCGACATCGAATTTTCGCGCGGCCGTTTCGCCGTGAAGGGCACCAATCACGCCATCGGGTTGTTCGAAGTCGCGCGCGCCGCGGTGGAGCGCGCGGATCTGCCGGAAGATTCGCGCGGCCCGTTCACCGCGGCCTGCGACGAGACCGTTGTGGAAGCGAGCTACCCTTACGGCGCGCATGTCTGCGAGGTCGAGGTCGATCCGGATACCGGCAATGTGACGCTCGTCAATTATGCCGCGGTCGACGATGTCGGGCGCGCGATAAACCCGCTCATCATTCACGGCCAGATCCACGGCGGCATCGCGCAAGGCGTCGGGCAGGCGCTGCTCGAGCACTGCCATTACGATCCGGACAGCGGCCAATTGCTTGCCGGCTCGTTCATGGATTACGCCATGCCGCGCGCCTCGGACCTGCCGTTTTACGCAACCGAATTGAGCGAAGTGCCGTCATCAACGCATCCGCTCGGCATCCGCCCGGCTGGCGAAGGCGGCACGGTCCCGGCGCTCGCGGTCGTCATCAATGCGATCGTCGATGCGCTGTCCGAGCTTGGCGTGCGCCACATTGAAATGCCGGCAACGCCGGAGCGGGTGTGGCAAGCGATCCAAGGGGCGGGGCGTTAATGCCTCGTCATGCCCGCGTTTGTCGCGGGCATCCCGCTTAGGCGGGCACTGCGGTGCAACGATATGGCCGGAACAAGTCCGGCCATGACGGACGACCGCTTACTGCCAGTACGGCGGGTAGCCGGAAGTTTTCTCTTGCGCCGCTAAAAGGCGCAGCATCGCCGGCCATTCCAGCACGCCGTAAGGCCGCCGCGTGCCGGGCTGATATAGATGCGCGGTGTGCGCCAGCACGTTCTCGCCCGGCATGGTCAGTTCGGCGCGCGCCGCCATGGCGTCGACCTGCGAGCGGCAGGACATTTCGAGCTGATACATAGTGTTGAAGGCCTGCTGGATGGTCGCCCCGCAGGTGAGCAAGCCGTGATTGCGCATGATCATCGCATCGTGCGGCCCGAGATCGCGAACGAGCCGCTCGCGCTCGTCGACGTCAATCGCCGGACCTTCGTAGTCGTGGTAGCCGATATGGCCGACGAAGCGGATCGAGGTCTGCGACAGCGGCAACAGCCCGCATTGCATCGCCGCCACCGCCATGCCGGCGCGCGTGTGCGTATGCAATACGCAGGCGACGGCCGGCCGCGCTTTGTGGATGGCGCCGTGGATCACATAACCGGAAACGTTGATGCCATAGTCCGTATCGGGCTTGCTGACGATGTTGCCCTCGACGTCGATCTTCACCAGGCTCGATGCGGTGATTTCCTTGTAGAGAAGGCCGTACAGGTTGATCAGGAGGTGTTCGGTACCGGGAATCCGCGCGGTGATATGGTTGTAGATCAGGTCGGTCATGCCATAGGAGTCGACCAGCCGATAGCAGGCGGCGAGATCAAGCCTGGTCTGCCACTCTTGCGCCGATACGGCGTTGCGGATTGACTTGAAGTCGGTCGAGTAATTCACGGCGATCCTTCCTGTTTCACCCTAGCGTCGAGCTTCACGATGGCTTTGGCAAGCGGCATGAGAGGCGCGATAATGAGAGAAGCATAATCGAGCCGGCCGCGACTTGATAAGTCACTTTATGTAATGGCGAGCATGCCCAGCGAGATCAACGAATTATTGCGGAACCATGTCAAGGAGAAGCTTGGCCGGGGCGAGGTCGTCGCCTCGATGACGGTTCGGCTCATCCGCGGCATCGAGATCGCCCGCATCGCCAAGACCGCCGGCTTCGAGAGCCTCTATGTCGATCTGGAGCATGCAAGCTTCTCGCTCGACACGACCGGGCAGATCTGTATCGCGGCGCTCGAAGCGGGGATCACCCCGCTCGTGCGCGTGCCGGGCATCGCCGAAGTGTCGCGCGTGCTTGACGGCGGCGCGCTTGGCGTGATCGCACCGCGTGTGCAATCGGCCGACGACGCGCGGGCCTACGTCGCGGCGGCAAAATTTCCGCCGCTTGGGCATCGCTCGGCGGCAGGGCCCCTGCCCCATCTGCACTACCGCAGCTTTCCGGCCGCGGCGGCGAATGCGGCGCTCAACGCGGCGACGCTGCTCATCGTCCAGTTCGAAAGCGAAGAAGCATTGAGCCAGGCCGAGGCGATCGCCGCGGTCGAGGGCGTCGATCTGGTCATGATCGGATCGAATGATCTTCTCGCCAACTGGGGCCTTGCCGGCCAATACGAGCATGCGCGCCTGCGCGACGCCTATGGCCGGACCATTGCCGCGTGCCGCAAGCATGGCAAGCATGTCGGCGTCGGCGGGCTTGCTTCGCGCCCCGACCTTGCCGCCGAATTCGTGCACATGGGCGCGCGCTATGTCTCGACCGGAACCGATCTTGGCTTTCTGTTGGCCGCCTGCACCGCCAAAGCGAAGGAGGTGCACGACATCACGTTCCGTGGCATATCGTGATAAAGACGTTACGAAATCGTCTGAAAGGAAAGCCTTTGGTGAATTTACGCGCGTTGCTGTTCGCCGCTGTCGGGCTGTTATCCATCGCGATTGGGTGCTGCGCACCGGCCGCCGCGGACGACTATCCGTCGCGGCCGATCCGGCTGATCATTCCGTTTCCGCCGGGCGGCAGCAATGACGTGGTTGGCCGCATCGTCGCCAACCAGCTCGGACAAAAACTCGGACAAACCGTGTTCGTCGATAATCGCGCCGGCGCCGGCGGCGTCGTGGGAACGGACGTCGCCGCAAAATCCGCGCCCGACGGCTACACGCTTCTCGTCATCTCGATCGCGCATGCGGTCGATCCGTTCATTTACAAAGAGCCATACGACCCGATCAAAGATTTTGTCCCGGTCGCGATCCTCGCCACCGGCACCAATGTTGTCACGGTCAATCCCAGCGTCCCGGTGCATTCGGTCAAAGAATTGATCGATCTCGCCAAGGCCAAGCCGGGCTTCCTCAACTACGCGTCGGCGGGCATCGGCAGCTTTCAGAACTTGAGCGGCGAATTGTTCAAGGTGATGGCCGGCGTCGATATCGTGCACGTGCCTTACAAAGGCGGCGGGCCATCGATGCTCGCCGTCATTGCCGGCGAAGCCCAGCTCATGTTCAGTTCGATCGTGCAGACCGTGTCCAATATCCAAGCCGGACGGTTGCGGCCGCTGGCAACCGGCGGCGCCAAGCGTAGTCCGATCATGCCGGAGCTGCCGACCATCGCCGAAGCTGGCGTTCCCGGCTACGTAGCGGCGGACTGGTGGGGCATTCTCGCGCCCGCCGGCACGCCGGCGCCGATCGTCGCCAAGTTGCATGAGGCGATCGAAGAAGTGCTGCGCTCGGAGGACACCAAAAAAAATCTCGATCAACAAGGCGCCACTCCCCTGCATATGAGCTCCGCCGAATTTGGCGCCTATATCAAAGCGGAAATGATCAAATGGGGGCCGGTGGTCACGACAGCCGGAATCAAAGCGGAATGAGCGAGGTGGCGTCGCGCGGGGCGCATGCGCCAGCCGGCATAACTTCCAATTTCACTTATCATTCCGATCCGGTTCGCATCGTGTTCGGCGCCGGCGCGATTGCGGCGCTGCGCGCCGAAGCCGATTTGCACAAAATTTCGCGGCTTCTCGTTCTGTGCTCGCCGTCGCGCGCCGATTTGGCCCGCAAGCTCATCGCGCCGGTCGCCGATCGCTGCCTCGGCTTCTGCGAAACGGCGGACCAAACCATGCCGCGCGACGCATTTGACCGCATCCTCGCCGAGCTCAAGCGGGTCAACGCCAACGGCTTTGTCGTCATCGGCGGCGGCTCGCCGATCGGGCTTGCCAAGGCCGCGGCGGCGACAAGCGGCCTTCCCTACATCGCGGTCGTCACCACCTATTCCGGCTCGGAGATGGCGGCGCGCTGGTATATCGGGGTCGCCGAGGATCGGGTGAACGGCGAGAGCGTCGCGGCGCTGCCCGCAACGGCGATTTACGATCCGGAATTGACGCTCGACCTTCCACCCGCTGTCTCGGCCGCGAGCGGCATGAATGCGATGGCACATGCGGTCGAGAGCCTCTACGGCATCGACACCAATCCCGTCGTGCAAACCATGGCCGAGGAGGCTGTGCGGCTACTCGGCGCAAGCTTGCCGCGCGTGGTGGGAAATCCGCGCGATCTCGCGGCCAGAACGGAAGCGCTCTACGCGGCCTGGCTCGCCGGGAATTTCCGCGCCAAGGTCGGTTTGGAACACGCCATCGCGCAACGCGTGCGGCAGTGGTTCAATCTCGATCATGCCCGCACCCATGCGATCGCGACCCCTTATGCGGTCGGATTCAATGCGGCGGCCGCGCCCGACGCGATGCGGCGGATCGAACGCGCGCTCGGCGTCAATAACGCCGCGCGCGGACTTTACGATCTCAACGTGCGGCTTGGCCTGCCGACCAGATTTAAGGACCTCGGGCTTAAAGAGAGCGACATCGAAAAAGCGGTCGAGGTGGTTTTGGCGGCAAAGATCGCGCATCCGCGACCGGTAACGAAAGCCGATTTGCGCAACGTGATCGGCCAAGCCTATGCCGGCGCGCCGCCGCGGTTCTAAAGTCGATCGATGGTCAAGCCCGTCTGAAAGATCCTACCATGAAGTGGTTGAGCGCCTGCGAGGATGTGGCGCCGCGCGGGGGCGCTGCCGAGCCAGCCACTCTGGTGCGCGGCATCCGTTGCTCGGGGGGCGGCACTCCGCCTTCTGTCAGGATTACCAAATATTTTGCACCCTTTTTCCGATGTTGCCGGACCTCCTGATAGGCCAGGCTGTCATACCAACTTCGCGCGGCATCCCTTGAGGGGAACTCATACACCGTCACTCCCTCCACCGGACCCTGTCCCTCTAAGATCAGGAACCGGCCACGGTCCATCAAGACTCGAGCCTTGTGACCCACCAACGTTTCATTCACGCGCTGCCAATAGGTATTGAGCTCCCGCTGGTCCACAATTTCACGGCAAACGAAGACGACATAGGCAGGGCTGTCGGCATTGCGTCTACTAATAGCCGCAACTCCACTGTCCACGACCATGCCGAGATATTCATTGCCATTTGTTCGGTCTTTGCGAGCTTGGACATATGCGTCACCATTGAACCACTCGACCGTCTGCTCAAATGGAGGGAATTCGGCTATCACAACTCCCTCGACGCGCTCATCCTGATCTGCATCGAGCACATCGAACGGAGCGTACGCTGCGAGCACACCGATATTCTCAGGGTAGGTCGCCGGCGCGACCTGCCAGTAGCGCTCGAGCCCCGCTCGGTTCTTCACCACCTGGCAGATATAAACAAGGTAGTTAGACATAACATCCATCTCCTCACTTCATTGGCACCCAGGTCCGCTTCGCTCTGCCGATAGTGTCAACTGGCATTGTCGCGCACGATAAGCCGGCGAATATATGCAGCGCCTATCCCTCGACCATTCCCGTCGCGCCAACGACGACAAGATTTGCCTCGGCCGACGGCGGCGCGTTCATGACAGTGCCCGCTCCTCCAGCCAGTCGACGTAGAGCAGGCGCTCGGCAAAGAGCCACGCTCCATTGATCTTTGCGAAAGTATCGACGTAGCGGAGATAGGCGACCATCAAGCCTCGCTTTTCGCCATCTACCCTGACGTGATGCGCGATGCAGTAGGCTTCTCCCGTCGCGCGATCGCCGTTGAGCGTGAAGATGGTGCTCTGTCCGACGAAATGCATTGTGGCAGCGTACTGGTTAAGGTTTGCAAAGACTGGAGCGAGCGCCTCGCGCGAATGCAGTTCTTGTGAGGGCTTCCGATCTTTGGCGTCCATGTACACCACGAAATGAGTGTCGGTGGTGAACAGAGCCATCTGGCCTTTGGCGTCACGACGGTCGGCGCAATGGGCGTAGGCCTCGACGAGCTCCCGGATGGCGAGGCGATGTGCGGCTTCCTCGGGGGAGATGGCGACGTGTTTGCTCATCTGCCTACTTTCTTGTTCGACTCATTCGCAACAGCAGGAGCGGTTATTCGAGAATTGCTTTCGGTTCGAGAAACGCTTCGATACCGTAGGTGCCAAATTCACGGCCAACGCCCGAATTCTTGAATCCGCCAAACGGCGCCTGCTGATCGT
>DATAYT010000090.1:0-15239 GCA_036272395.1 Xanthobacteraceae bacterium | reverse complement strand
AGTTTGCTTGATGTCGACGAGCAGACCTGGCGCAAGGCCTGGGATTTAAAAGTATTCGGTTACATCAACATGCGCCGCGCCTACTACGCGCTGATGAAGGACCGCGGTTCCGGCCTTATCATTAATGTCACCGGCAATGCCGCGCAGACCCATGATCCGGAATATATCTGCGGTGTTGCCGGCAATGCCGCGCTCACCGCATTCAGCCAGTCCTTGGGCAGCATCAGCGTGCGTCACGGTATCCGGGTCATTTCACTTAATCCGGGCCCGGTCGAAACCGAGCGACTGGTCAATCTGATGAAGAAGAAGGCACTAGACCGCACTGGCAATGCCGATAATTGGCGTGAGCTTTTCAAGCCGCTGCCGTTCGGCCGCGGCTGCGCGCCCGATGAAGTCGGCACCATGATTGCCTTTTTGGCGTCAGAGCGGTGCAGCTATAACAGCGGTTCGGTCATGACCATCGATGCCGGTCTGTCGGCGCGAACCTTTAATTTCTGATTCTCACTTCATTCCGGCGAGGAACATATGCCGCACCTGACCACGGACGACAACATCAAGCTCTATTACGAGGAGGTCGGCAGCGGCATTCCGATCGTGTTCGTCCACGAATTTGCCGGCGATGCGCGCGCCTATGAGATGCAGATGCGTTACTTCGGCCAGCGCTATCGCTGCATTGCCTTTAACGCGCGCGGCTATCCGCCGTCGGACGTTCCGGAAGACGCCACGCGCTATTCACAAGAACGCGCCCGCGATGACATTCAGGCAGTGCTCGATGCCCTCACAATCGACAAGGCACATGTCGTCGGGCTCTCGATGGGCGGGTTCGCGGCATTACATTTTGGCTTCACCTATCCCGATCGGGCACGTTCCCTGGTCATCGCTGGCTGCGGCTATGGTGCGGCACCGGACAAACGCGCGCAGTTCGCCGCCGAGGCTGAAGCAGCGGCCAAGCAGTTTGAGCAAGTCGGCATGGCCAAGGCGGCCGAAGCTTATGCGTTAGGACCGACCCGCGTTCAGTTCCAGAACAAAGATCCGCGCGGCTGGCGGAAATTTTCCGATCAGTTGGCCGAGCACTCGACCGAGGGTTCCGCGCGGACCATGCGCGGGGTTCAGGCGCGGCGGCCGTCATTGTTTGACCTGATCGACAAAATGCAGACCATCACCGCGCCAACACTGATCATGACCGGCGACGAGGATTGGCCCTGTCTCGAGCCCGCATTTCTGATGAAACGCAGCATTCCGACTGCCGCGCTTGTCGTCATGCCCAATGCTGGACATACGATCAATCTTGAAGATCCGATCGCATTCAATTGGCACATTGCCGACTTCTTTCACACGGTCGATGTCGGTGCCTGGCGCAAACGCGATCCACGCGCGATGGTGTCAACAATCCTCGGCCGCTAGCGGTGGCACGATCGATGGCAGGGAAAATCAGATCGCCGTGTAGCCGCCGTCGACCAACATATCGGCGCCGGTCATAAAACTTGCGGCATCGCTGGCCAGGAATAAGGCGGCCCGGGCGATTTCCTCTGGTTTACCAAGTCGATTCAGCAGATGCTTCGGTCCGGCCTCCCGTCGTGCCGTTGCCATGTCGCCGTAGCGCAATAGCAGACGGCGGGTCTCGATCGCGCCAGGCGACAGCGCATTGACCCGGATATTCTGATCGGCATGGTCCACCGCCATGGCTCTGGCAAGCTGGATGATCGCACCTTTAGACGTGCAATAAGCAGCACGGGCCCGAGCCGCGACGCGGCCCAATTGCGAAGCAATGTGAATGATGCTGCCGCCGCCAGCAGCGATCATTGCCGGTAGAACTGCTCGACTCATCAGGAACGCACCCGTCACATTGACGGCAAACACCCGCGACCATTCGTCACCCGAGATATCGAGAATGGTGCCGTTGCGGTCGTCGGTTGCGGCAGCGTTGACCAGAATGTGAACCGCCCCGAATCGGGAAACGGTCGTTGCGGCCGCCGCCCCTGTTTCAGCTTCGCTGCTCACGTCGCAGCGCAGCGCTAGCGCCTCGGAACAACACGCCGCAGCAGTCTTTTCGGCGGGGGCGAGATCGATATCGAGGCAAGCGACCTTGGCGCCCGCAGTGGCAAAGGTAAGACAGATGGCCTGGCCGATGCCGCCGCCGGCTCCGGTGACGATCGCGACCTTGCCGGCGAGAACAGTATCGCTCATTAGCTCGCTCCCAATTGTGCCGCAGTGCGACCGAGATAAGCCTCCTGGACACGCTTATCTTCTCTGAGCATCTGGCATGACCCGGATGTGATAATCGAACCGGTTTGCAAAACATAACCGCGACTTGCCGTCTGCAGCGCGTAACGCGCATTCTGTTCGACCAACAGGACGCTGGTGCCGCCCGCATTGATGGAAACGATAGTCCGAAAAATGTTTTCGACGATCCGTGGTGCGAGCCCTAACGAGGGTTCATCCAGGCACAGCAAGCGCGGTTCGGACATCATCGCCCGGCCAAGAACCAGCATCTGTTGTTCGCCGCCGCTTAACGTTCCGGCAGTTTGAGAGGCACGACCGCGAAGCTGCGGAAACATCTCGAATGTCATTTCGATCAGCCTGCGAACCCTGACAATGTCCTTGCGGTATTTGAACCCGCCGAGTTCCAGATTCTCGCGCACCGTCAGGAACGGAAAGACATGACGGCCTTCGGGGACCAGCGCGATGCCGAGCTGGCTTCGGTCATAGGCAGGCAGATAAGTGATATCGCGGCCGTCAAAGCGGACGCTTCCGTGGCGTGGCATTAGCGCGCCGGCAATAGCGCGCAATATCGTACTTTTGCCAGCGCCGTTCGATCCAATCAGGGCAACAATCTCACCAGTATCGACGGTGATGGAAATATTGCGGCATGCTGTCAGCTCGCCGTAGGCGAGTTCGAGACCTTCGGTGTCCAGCAACGCCGTCACAGGACATTGGCTCCGAGATAGGCGGCGATCACGTCAGGGTGGGCCTGGACGTCTGCCGGAGCGCCGGCGAACAGCTGCTGACCGTAATCCATCACGAGAATGCGATCGGCAACATTCATCACCAGATCCATATTGTGCTCGACCAGCAGCACGGTTAACCCACGATCGCGCAAGCCGGCGATCCGGCGGAGCAGTGCGGCGACTTCGGTCGGATTAAGACCAGCGGCTGGCTCATCGATCATGAGTAAGCGCGGCGCGGTGGCGAGCGCGCGTGCGATTTCAAGGAGCCGTTGTTCGCCATAAGCGAGCGCGCCGGCGGTAATATGGGCGCGATGGCTTAATCCGACAAAATTGAGCAACGCAATCGCCTCGTCGCCGCAGCGGCGCGCATCCTCGCGAAAAGCAGCGCCATGAAAGACGTATTGCCAGACCGGAATAGCATGGCGGGTGTGGTAACCGGCAATGACATTCTCCAACGCGGACAGTTGCTTGAACAGGCGAATCTTTTGAAAAGTACGAGCCAATCCGTGCCGGACGCGGCGCTGCGCGCTCATGCCAATGAGATCCACGCCGTCAAGCGACATTGTGCCGGCATCAGGTTGACAGATGCCGCTCATCAGATTTATTAGCGTCGATTTCCCGGCGCCGTTCGGACCGATCACCGCAAACACCATGCCTGGCGCGACAGCGAACGAAATGTCACGCACGGCACGTACCCCGCCAAAATTTTTGCATAGACCTTGGGCGCGGAATAGCACCGGGCCGGTATTCTCGCACGCGAGATTAACTCCAGCAGTCACAATCGGGCCTCAAACTTTGCACCAGCGGCAAAGACATGGTGGGCCATGATACGGATAGCCTGAACAAGGCCGCCAGGCATAAACAGCACGACCAATGTCACCGCTGCGCCATAAACGATCAGGCGAAGGTCGCCGATGCCGCGTAACAGTTCTGGTAGGATAGTGAGGCAAATGGCGCCAAATACCGGTCCGATCAACGTGCCCATGCCGCCGACGATGACCATGGCGAGCATGCTGAACGACTCCGTGATGAAGAAGGAGTCGGGAACAAGAGTGCCAACGAAGCTCGCATAAAAACAGCCGGCGGCACCTGCAACTGCAGAACTAACCGCAAACGCGAACGCTTTCCATTTCGGAGCATCGATGCCCAGTGAGGCCGCGGACAACTCGTCCTCGCGGATTGCGGTCAAAGTTTCGCCGATCGGCGAGCGGACTAACTGATCAAGAATTAAGTAGACCAACAGCGCAAATCCGGCGATCAGATAAAACAGATTGGTCAGGTTGGTGAACACGATGGCCGGCAGCCAAGGTAGCCTTATTGGTGGAGGTGGCGCGATTGCATAAATGCCAAGCGGTCCCTGGGTCAGGCTGATCCAATTCAAGAGGATCTGGTATGTAATCACCGCAAAACCTAATGAGGCGATGGCGAGATAGTGTCCGCGCAGACGGACCGCAAGCAGCGAAAGAAGTGCACCGGCGATTCCGGAGATCAACACGGCGACCGCAAATGCGACCCAGAACGGCACGGCGAGCTTCATAATTAAGAGCGTCGAAGCATAAGCGCCGATGCCGTAAAAAGCCGATTGGCCAAGATTGAGTTGACCGGCGTAGCCAAGCACAAAGTCCAGGCCGATGGTGAGTAAAACGTTGATTGCGCAGACGATCAGATTGGTCCGCCAATAAGAGCTGGGGAAGACTAGCGGCAACAGGGCAATGGTGATTGCAGCGACGAGAAAACAAAGGCGTCGTGATGTAATGAACCTTTGAGCAGGGGCCGGCCGGGAGCTTTTGATTCGCAGCAGGTCAGACATTTTCGGCGCGCTTCTCGGCGATCAGGCCGGTCGGCCGCACCGCAAGCATGATGAGGAGCAGCGCGAACACGACGATGTCAATTAGTCCGGGATCGAGGAATTGGGTGGTATAGCTTTCGATCAAGCCGACAATCAGCCCGGCGATAATCGTTCCCTCGACATTGCCAAAACCCCCAATGATCACGATCGCGAAGGCTTTGACGATCACTGAGGTCCCGGCAAATGGAGTAAGCACCAGTACCGGGCCGAGCAGTGCTCCGCTCATCCCGGCCAAAGCCGAGGCAATGATGAAGGTCAGCATGATCAGGAAATTGGGGTTGATACCCATCAGCGCGGCTGTTTCGTGGTCTTGCGAAACCGCACGCAGCGCCTTGCCGAGAAAGGTGAACTTCATAAATGCATAAAGCAAAGCGATGGTTGTGGTTGATACCAGGATGATCAACAGGTTTTGCAGGGTAAAGAACAGACTACCGATATGAATCACCTTGCTGCTGTAGGGCGTATTGAAAGCATAAGGAATCGGCCCAAACAGCAGCAGCATTGCGTTCTGCAGCATGATTGAAACGCCGATGGTGGCGATCAGTGGCAGCAACTCGCTGCCGCGCTGGCGCAACGGTGCGAAAATGGCGGCATTAATCAGCCAGCCAAGCACCCCGCCGACGATAAGTGCAACGGCGATGCCGACGAAGTAATTGCCGCTCAGCAGCTGGGCGACGAAATAGGCGGCAAAAGCGCCGAGCGTTACGAAGTCGGCATGGGCAAAGTTGATTTGAACCAGAACGCCATAGATCAGAGTGAGGCCCAGCGCGACCAGAACATAGAGGCCGCCCACAACAATCCCGTTAATCCCCTGCTGGAGGATGACGCTGAGCATATTGCCTAGTCAGTTCCACTTTAACGATTCCCAAGACAGATCCGGCTTGGTCTCCATGTAATGGATCGTATCCATTTTGATATTTTGATTGGTCTTGTCGAACTCGACGCTTCCCGTCACACCGGAGAAATCCTTGGTAGTGGCGAGCCCCTCGCGGATCGACTGCGCATCTTTGGCGCCGCGCTTGACCACATCGGCGATCAGCATGATCTGATCGTAAGCGTGAGCATTAAGGTGAGTGGGGTCGCTATTGAATTTCGCCTTGAAGTTTTTGACGAAATCGCGGACGACCGGACGTTGATCGGTCGGATCAAACTGCACGATCCTAATATAGCCGAGGGCTGCTTTGCCGGCCTTTTGCTCGAACCCAAACGGCAGCCAAATCGCGCCCAACTGAATTGCTTTGCCGCCGCCACCCTTAACAATGCCGGCTTGCGTCAACGCCTCGGTGATCTTTAGGCCTTGGCCTTCCAGCGTGTAAGTTGGAATCACATCGACACCGTCGAGCCCGGCAATGCGGGTGGCAATCGCGGTGAAGTCATTGATGTCCCGCCCAAACCCAATATCTTCAAGGATCTTACCGCCCAACTTCCCGAAGGTGTCGGCGAATACTTTGGCATTGCCGATCCCCGCATTGGTATTCTCATGCAGCAAGACGGCGGTCTTCGCGTTCAATCGCTTATAAGCATTGGTGGCAAGATCAACGCCCTGCATGACCTCATTGGGCATGATCCGAAAAGTATACGGGTTACCCGGATCCGTGATCTTGATCGATGAAGAGCCAGCATTGAGGAGTGGAACTTTGGCTTGGTCCATCAGCGGCATAACGGCCAGGGTCGCATCCGAGCACTCTTCACCGATCACCACGTCAGGCTGAAATTGGTCGAGCAAACGTTTGGCGGCTTGCGTTGCGGGTAGAGGGCTGCACGCGGAATCTTCGTGCTGAACCTCAAATTTGTAGCCGTTGACACCGGCTTTGAGCTGATCAAGCGCAAGCTCAACGCCCTGCTTGTCTTGAACGCCGAAGTAGGAGCCTGGGCCAGAGATCGGAAGCAGGCCGCCAATCTTAATAACCTTGTCGGCTGCCTGTGAGGAGGTATGAGTCCCGGCAATGATCAAGCATGTCAGAGCCAAGGCTACCGCGATTCGCAGCGACGTTTTCATGGCACCACCCTTCGGTTGGCGACATTAGAGCTAAATTCCGGGCGAGTTGGCAATGGCGCATATGCCTGCGCGCGTAACCCGCGCGTTTTACGCCGAGGCATCAGGTGATTTGGGACTGAGTGGGCTAGGGGATACGGTCAATGTTGCCGAGAAAAAACGGCACTTCGACGAAGTTCTGACGACGAATGAGACATTGGCGCCTGTGCGCTTATATGATCAATTGTGCCTGCGAGAGAGGGCGTCGGCTCATCGAGTCTCAACCTTTTCCAGGTCAGTGGTGATTTCGGGCCGGCGTGATGGAGGCATGACGAAATCCGCGCTCAGCGCTCGCGCTGTGTCCAAATATTTTGGCGCTACGTGCGCGCTGGCAAACGTCGATTTCGAGCTCTTTGCCGGCGAGGTCCATGCCCTGATCGGCGAAAATGGCGCCGGCAAATCGACGCTGGTGCGGATCTTGGGCGGGGTGATAAAGCCCGATCAGGGCGAGGTCTTCCCTGATGGACAGCGCGCGGCCTTCGACAGCCCGC
This sequence comes from Xanthobacteraceae bacterium, assembly GCA_036272395.1. Classification (GTDB taxonomy): domain Bacteria; phylum Pseudomonadota; class Alphaproteobacteria; order Rhizobiales; family Xanthobacteraceae; genus BOG-931. The sequence continues at coordinate 7,916 of DATAYT010000090.1, read as the reverse complement.
GCGATGCGATGGCCGCAGGAATCGTGACCATCCCGCAGGAACTGCGGCTAGTGCCGTCGCTGTCGATTGCAGAAAATCTCACACTCGGCGACCCTCCGGTGAAGCGCGTCCTCGGCATGCGCGTCATCGACCGAAGGCGAATGCGGACAGCGGCGGGGGACCAGCTCGCGCAGCTTGGTCTCGCGCTCGATCCCAGGATCCGTGTCGATCGGTTGAGTTATGCCGAACGCCAGCTCGTCGCTATCGCCAAAGCGCTGCGCCGGCATTGCAGGGTGCTCATTTTGGACGAGCCCACCGCGGCGCTGGAATCGCGCGAAGTTGAGCGTTTGTTCACACTGATCGAACGCATGAAGCGTGAAGGCACCGCAATTCTGCACGTCACGCATCGCCTTGACGAAGTGGACAGACTTGCCGACCGCTGCACGGTGCTGCGCGACGGCCAGGTCGCCACCGTGGCACGACGCGGCAATTTTAAAATCGCCGACTTGATTGTGGCGATGACCGGCGGTTTTGAGATGCCGCCCGGGGATGCGGTGTCACAGCCAGGCGGCATAGTGCTGGAAGATGTATCACGCCATTCCGACGCCATTCGATTGCGCGCCAACGAGGTATTGGGCCTTGCCGGATTGCTCTCAAGCGGTGCCGGTCGCATGTTGCGCCGGCTGTTCGGATTTGCCGGCGAAAGAATTGAGCTGCGCCGCAATGGCGTACTTCAGCAGATCACGAGCCCCGCTGATGCGATCGGCATCGGAATCGGATTCGTGCCGGACGAACGGCGACTCGGACTGATCATGAATCAATCGATTCACGACAACATTCTGCTGCCGAGCCTCGATGTTATTACCCGCGGCGGCCGTATCGATCGCGGCGAGGGCAAAAGGCTCGTCGAACAAATGATGGAATTACTCGACATCCGGCCGCGCCGTCCCGAGCTCCCAGTCGCGAAACTATCTGGCGGCAATCAGCAGAAGGTCATCATGGCCAAATGGCTGGCGCGCGCGGTCGGGGTACTGCTGCTTGATGAGCCGACACAGGGCATCGATGTCGCTGCGAAGGCGCAGATACATACGCTGATCCGCAATTTTGCCAAACGCGGCGGCGGTGTCCTCGTTCGCTCCAGCGATCTCACCGAGCTGACGCTGATCTGCGACGAAATCTTGGCCGTGCACCAAGCGCACATCGCCGATCGCTTGCAGCGCTCCGACGGTTACGATGAACAACGACTGCACGCGGCAATCGGCGGATGAAACAACACTCGACAAAATATGCGTGGCCCTGGCTGCGGCGCTTCAATCTCGCCGGTCAAGCCCCATTGATCACACTCATTGTACTGTGCCTTGCCACAGCGCTTATGACTGACCGATTTATATCGCCGCTCAACCTTACCAACATTTTGGTGCAGTCCTCGATTATGGCCGTCATCGCCATTGGCATGACGTTTGTCATTATCGGCGGCGGGTTTGACCTTTCCGTCGGTTCGACAGTGGCTCTCGCCGGCTGTATCGCCGCGATGGTGATGGTGCGGCTCGGTCTCGTCACTGGCATCATCGCCGGCATTGCCGCCGGCATGACGGTTGGATTGGTAAACGGTCTGATCATCGCGAGATTAGGAGTCAATCCATTCATCACCACGCTTGCCACCGTGGTACTGGTGCGCGGCGTCGTCTTTCTGATTAGCGGCGGCGCGCCGGTCGGCGATGAAGGCCTGCCATCCGCCTTTATCGCGTTCGGCTCCGCGCGTTTTCTAGGAATCCATTTTTTGGTCTGGGTTCCTGCTCTCCTGCTTGTCGTCTTGTCCTTCTTGATGCAGGCGACGCCCTATGGCCAGCGGGTTTACGCGACCGGCGGCAATCGGGACGCCGCCTATCTCTCCGGCGTTCCGGTCGAGCGCATCATCGCCTCGACCTATGTCTGGTGCGGCGGGCTTGCGGGGCTAGCAGGGGTGATGCTTGCCGCCCGCCTGCAATCCGGACAGCCGACCGCCGGTGAGTTTTATGAACTGACCGCGATCGCCGCAGTCATTTTGGGCGGCGCCAGCCTGCATGGTGGCGAAGGCACACTTTATAAAAGCATTATTGGCGTGCTCATCATGGTCGTGCTTGGCAACAGTCTTAATCTCCTGAACGTCGATTCTTACTGGCAGCGTGTCGCGATCGGTGCAGTTATTATTGCCGCGGCGGCAACAGATCGGCTACGCTGCCATCAATAACGAGGGAGGTCTTCCATGCTGAACGCCCGTCCTCTCGTATTGCTGGCAGCCGTGATGAGTGCGCTCGGCGTCTGCTCTTGGCCCGCCGCGGCCCAGCAAAAGACGACGATCGGGGTCTCGCTCGCACAGGACGACAATCCCTTTTACATCGCGATGCTCAAAGGCATTCGCGAGCGCGCGCAAGAGCTCGGCTGGGAGGTGGTGACGGTCTCTGCCAACGAAGACAAGGCCAAGCAAATTGCCGGCGTACAGGATCTCGTTGCACGCGGTGTCCAAGGCATCCTGATCTCGCCGATTGACGCGGTCGGCGTCAATGCCGCCTATGATGCAGCGAAGGCGGCCAATATTCCGATCGTCTCGGTTGCGCGCGGCTCGACCTCGCCGAACCAGACGCTGCATGTTGCCATGGACGAGGCTCAGATCGGCCGCGATATCGCCGAGTGGACCGCCAAAGCCATCGGTGGTGACGGCAAAGTGGCCATGCTGCTCGGTCCCAGTGGCGTGCCGACCTTCCGCAATCTTGGCGACGGCTATGCCCAGGTGATGGCCAAATATCCGAAGATCCAGATCGTCTTTCGCGCCGACGGGCCGCTGACCCGCGAACGTGGCGTCAAACAAGCGGAAGATGCTTTGGTTGCCAATCCCGATCTGAAGGCGATCTATGCCGCCAACGACGACGTGGCACTGGGCGCCATGCAAGCCGTGCTGGCCGCCGACCGCTCGGGTAAGACCATCGTGACCGGAATGAATGGGGTGCCGCCGGCGCTGCGTGCCGTCAAGGACGGCAAACTCGCCATGACGGTCGAGCTCAATCCGGTACTGTGGGGCCGGCTCGGCGTCGATGTGCTGGCCAGTTATCTCAAAGGAGAAAAGGTCGAACCGCGCGTCTTCATCAAGCACGTGATCATCGATCAGACCAATATCGACGCGAAACCGCCCAAGACTTAGGGACTTAAGGAACCGGAGCATGGCCGACGCCGCAACTGCCGCCAAGCCCAGCAAGTTCGTGGCACAATTGCAAGCGGCCAACCTGCATCCGCTTTGGGATCGCTTTCGCACCATCACGCCGGTCAAGCCGCAGTCGAAAGATCCACCACTGCTCTGGCGCTGGCGCGACATCGAGCCCTTCGCCGAGCGCGCGGTGTCCGAAGTGCCGATCGACGACGTCGAGCGCCGCGCCCTAATTTTGGTCAATCCCGCCTTTGCCGGTGAAACGGTGACAACCTCAAACCTCATTGCTGCCTTTACCGTTCTTGACCCAGGCGATCGGGCACGGCCGCATCGTCACACGTTCTCGGCGATCCGCTTCGCCACGCGAGCGGAGGGAGCGGCCACGATCGTCAACAGCCGACGCTGCAACATGCGCGATGGCGATCTGATCCTCACCCCGCCGATGTGCTGGCACGGCCATATCAATGAAAGCGATCACCGCATCATCTGGTTTGATGCTGCCAACATTCCGCTGCTCCGCACGCTCGACGCCAATTTCTTTGAGCCCGGCGATCCCAAAGCCAATCAGTTCTGGATGGTGGATGAAGGCGAGGAGAAACTGTGGGCCGAATCGGGCCTGGTCGGCACCGAGCTCGACTATCCGGCGGCACATTCGCCCAAATATCATTATTCCGGCGAAGCGACGCGCCGCCTGTTAGCCGCGCTGCCTCCCGGTGCCGATGGTTCGCGCACTGTGCGATATACCAATCCCGCCACCGGCGATGCCGTCATGCCGGCGCTCGACTGCTATGCCGTGCGGCTGTCGAAGGATCGTGCGACGCGGCCAAAACGCACCACCTGTAACATGATCTGCCTGGTAGTTTCGGGAACGGGGCTTTCGACCGTGGGCGAACACACATTTGATTGGTCACAACACGATGTGTTCTCGATCCCACATTGGACACTGGCTAGCCATACCGCAAAAACTGGCGATGCCGATCTGTTCGTTGTCTCCGACAAGGTGGCGCTCGAACGCCTCGATCTCTTGCGCGAGGAATACCAATAACTGCACGCGCCACATTGCCGAACGAAGGTATCGGCGCGCCGGTTCGCCGCCTCGAAGATCAGAAGTTCCTGCGCGGGCAGGCCCGCTTTGTCGCTGATATCACCCTACCTGGTGAGCTGCATTGTGTACTGGTGCGCTCGCCGCACGCGCATGCCGAGATTCGCAGAATTGATGTTGGCGCCGCCGCTAGGCAGCCGGGCGTCACCGCCGTATTCACTGGCGCGGACATGGCGGCCGACAATGTCGGACCAATGGCGCCGTTGTGGGCCATCACCTCGGCCGACGGCGCGCCGATGGCGGAACCGCCGCGCTGGGCCTTGGCGCGCGACCGGGTGCGCCATGTCGGCGAGCCGGTAGCTGTCGTCCTTGCCGAAACATTGGCTCAAGCACGCGATGCCGCCGAACTGGTGCAAGTGGATTACGAGCCACTGCCCGCGGTGATCGACGCGAAAGTCGCGCTAGGCGAAGGCGCGCCGCAGCTGCATGACGCGGCACCCAGCAATATCTGTTTTCGCTTTGCCCGCGGCGACGACGCGGCCGTGCGCAAGGTCATTGCCGCCGCGCCGCATGTGGTGCGGCTCGATCTCATCAACAATCGATTGATCGGCGCAGCGATTGAACCGCGCGCAGTTCTGGCCGATGGCGGCGCAAGCGGCAAGCTGGCGCTCTATTGCGCCACACAGGTGCCGCATCATATCCGGCGTACAGTAAGCGAGCAGCTCAATCTGCCGCAGAGCGCCATTCGACTCATTGCACCTGATGTCGGGGGCGGCTTCGGTTACAAGGGAAAGCACTATCCCGAAGAAACCATCGTCGCATGGGCGGCACAGCGCTTGCGCGTACCGGTGAAATGGGTCGGCGCACGCAGCGAGTGTTTTGTTGCTGACAATCAGGGTCGCGATCATCAGACAGATGCGGAACTGGCGTTCGATGACGAGGGGCATTTCCTCGCCTTGCGCGTCGAGACGATCGCCAACCTTGGCGCCTATGTGTCGACCTTCGGTGCCGGTATCCCCAGCGCGATTTACAGCGCGCTACTCGCGGGCGTCTACCAAACGCCCGCCATTGCGGTGCAATCGATCGGCGTTTTCACCAATACTCTGCCAACCGACGCTTATCGCGGCGCCGGACGCCCTGAAGCTTGTTATGTGCTGGAACGGCTCACTGACGAAGCAGCCCAGCGGCTCGGGGTTGACCGTGCCGAAATCAGACGGCGCAATTTGATTGAGGCGACCGCGATGCCGTACAAAACGCCGATCGGCCCGACCTACGACTGCGGCAATTTTCCAAAAATCCTCACCCGTCTTTTGGACCTCGCGGATTACGCCGGATTTGTCGAACGCCGCGCGCTGGCGGCGCGCGCCAACAAGCTGCGTGGCTTCGGGATCGCCTGCTTTGTGGAATCCTCGGGCGTTGCGCCGTCGCGGTTTGCGACCGCGCTTGGCGCGCGTGTCGGCTTTTTTGAGGCCGCAACGATACGGGTGCAACAAGATGGCAGCGTCCAGGCGCTCCTTGGCACACATAATCATGGTCAAGGCCACGCCACGACATTTGCGCAAATTCTGGCATCTCGGTTGGGCGTTCCACTCTCCACCATCGCCATAATCGAGGGCGATACCGATCAGGTGCCGTTTGGATCAGGCACGTTTGGCTCGCGCTCGATCGCGGTCGGCGGCTCAGCGCTCGATTGCGCTGCAACCAAGGTCATTGAAAAGGGCAAACACATTGCCGCGCATCTGCTGGAAGCATCGGTGGAAGACGTCACATTCGATGCAGGAGAATTTGCTATCGCCGGAACGGACCGCCGCGTGACACTTCGCGAGGTCGCCCGAGATGCTCACGTTCCGACAAACTATCCCTCGGGGCTCGAGCTTGGACTTCAAGACAGTGCAGTTTACGACCCTCCAGGTTTTGCATGGAGCAATGGCGCCCATGCTTGCGAAGTCGAACTTGATCAGGAGACCGGCAAAGTTCGGGTGATTAGCTATTGGACCGTGGATGACGTCGGCACCGTAATCAACCCAATGATCGTCGAAGGACAGATCCAAGGAGGCATTGCACAGGGACTTGGACAAGCGCTCTGCGAGCGATGCGTTTACGATGCTGAAAATGGTCAGTTGTTATCCGGATCACTCATGGATTACGCGCTGCCGAGGGCAGACGATATCCCCAAGATCGTGTCGCTGCTCGATGAAGACCAGCCCTGTCCTCATAATCCATTGGGTGCCAAAGGTTGTGGCGAGGCTGGCACGATTGGCGCACCGGCGGCAATCGTCAGCGCAGCTCTCGATGCGCTGAAAGGACTAGGTGTGACCGGTCTTCAATTGCCTTTGACGCCCGAAAGAATCTGGAAGGCTATGCAGAGCGCAAAGAGATAGCAGGCCGTTTTTTGCCGTGATGCGGTGCATGGCGCTGATTTGCAGATCGTATTAGACTTTAATGCGGTGGTTCTCGACCAGGGTGATCAGCCTTTTTCGGCAGCGGCGTAGCACATGAAGCTTGGCCGACGAAAGTTTCTGCATTTGGCGGCTGGCGCCGCGAGTTCGTCGGCTACGTTAGGGCTCGTGCATGCGGCCACCTATCCGGGCAAGCCGATCCGTCTCGTCGTTCCGGCCCCGCCCGGCGGCACGCTCGACATCGTCGCGCGGCTTGTGGCCCTGGCGGTGGCGGAGCGTCTCAATCAGCAAATCGTCATCGAGAACCGTGGCGGCGCCGGCACCAATATCGGCACCAGCCTCGTGGCCCATGCGGCGCCGAATGGCTACACGCTTTTGCTTGCCGGCTCGCCCGGGGCAATCAACGAGACGCTCTATGACAATCTCGACTTCAGCTTCGCCCGCGACATTGCGCCGGTCGCCAGCATCGAGCGTGCGGCGTTGATCGTCGTCGTCAATCCGTCGCTGCCGGTGAAGACGATCGCGGACTTCATCGCATATGCCAAGGCCAATCCGGGCAAAATCAATATGGGTTCGGGCGGCATCGGCTCGACCGGCCATGTCGCTGGCGCGCTATTCAACATGATGGCAGGCCTCAAGATTGCGCTGGTGTCGTATCGTGGCGAAGCGCCGGCGATGACCGACCTGCTCGCCGGCCAAGTGCAGATCGTGTTCACCACGCCGGGCTCGGCGATGTCCTATGTCAAGGCCGGCACGCTGCGCGCACTGGCGGTGACCAGCGTCGTGCGCATGGACGTGCTGCCGGAGGTGCCGACGGTTGCGGAAACCTTGCCCGATTATGAAGCCACTTCATGGGCCGGCATCGGTGCGCCCGCACACACCCCGGCCGAGATCATCGACAAACTCAACCGCGAGACCAATGCCGCGCTTGCTGAATCAAAACTCAAGGCACAGCTTACCAATTTCGGCGCTGTCGTGATGACCAGTTCGCCCGCCGATTTCGGCAAGTTCATCACCAGCGAAATCGACAAATGGGCAAAAGTGGTAAGGTTCGCCAATATCAAGCCGGAGTAGAGCAGGCATGAGTTTGAACGACACAGCGCGCATCGCCTATAACGACTTGCGCGAGTGGCTCTCCGAAGCCGAGCGGCTCGGCGAAGTGCGTATAGTGCGCGGCGCCAACTGGCAGGAGGATATCGGGCTCGCCGCTGAAGCGGTTTTGCGCGCCGAGAACGGACCTTGTGTCGTATTCGAGAACATCGAAGGCTGTCCGCCGGGCTTTCGCTTGTTGATGAACATGTTCGCCGGCACGCGA
>DATAYT010000089.1:0-1663 GCA_036272395.1 Xanthobacteraceae bacterium | reverse complement strand
GTCGCATCATCGCAACCGGCGAGCCGGCAGCCATTCGTTCCGATCCCGCGGTACGCGAAGCTTATCTCGGCGAAGGCGCTGCCGATGGCTGATAACTCGACTTCCCTCCTCGAATTGCGCGACGTCGAGACACGTTACGGATTGAGCCGTGTATTGTTCGGCGTTTCGCTCGCGATCGCGGGCGGGGAGGTGGTTTCGCTGCTCGGCCGCAACGGCATGGGCAAAACCACGACCGTGCGCTCGATCATGGGCTTAACGCCGCCGGCGGCTGGGTCCATCCGCTTCGACGGTGACGAGATCCGCGGTCTTCCCGCCTATCGGATCGCCAAGCGTGGTATTGGCCTCGTTCCTGAAGGGCGTCAGGTGTTCCCAAATCTTACCGCTCGGGAGAACCTGATTGCGACCGCGGCGAATTACGGTGGCGCCAGCGAACCATGGACACTCGAAAAAGTACTGGCGCTGTTTCCGAGGCTTGCCGAGCGCGCCGGCAGCATGGCCAATCTGCTTTCCGGCGGCGAACAGCAAATGCTCGCCATCGGCCGTTCGCTCATGACCAATCCGCGTCTCTTGATCCTGGATGAAGCAACAGAAGGCCTAGCGCCGCTGGTGCGTGAAGAAATCTGGCGGTCGCTGGAGCGCTTGCGCGCCAGCGGCCAATCGATCCTCGTCATCGACAAGAATGTGAAGGCGCTCACCCGAATTGCCGATCGTCATTACATTATCGAGCGCGGGCGTGTGGTGTGGGTCGGCAATTCGCAAGAATTGGCGCAGGCATCCGCCATTCAGCATCGATATTTGGGAATCTGACGCGCCGCCGTTTCAGGCATTCTCACAGTCCCTCCCGGCGGAGGTCACTAGCGAGACGACACCGTCACGCGATGGAGCTCAGGCAGGCGACGCGCAAAGGCCGTCACGCATGCCGCGTTTACTTCCACGAGCGCCCGTTACTTCAACGACCGTCCGCCAGGCCTGCCAATTGCTGCGAGGCGGCGCTTGAGCCGAGCTCCGCGGCGCGTTGATACCACTGGCGCGCCTTGGCAAGGTCCGCCATCGCGCCAATCGCACCGAGGCGCTGGAGCACGGTTGGGTCAAACGTCGTTCCGAGCGTGAGCGCGCCTTCGGCGCTGCCTGCCTCGGCGGCACGGCGAAGGAGCAAGCGCGCGGCGGCGAGATCGCCATCGGCCAGTAAGTCCTTGCCCCGCTTGATCAGGATGGCAATCTCCTCGCTATCAAGTCGCAACGGACGGCGATCATCGACGCGCTGGGACGTTGCCGGCGCCAACGTCACGGCCTGCGCATTAGTCGGCGCGGTGACGGCCACCGAGGAGACCGTAGCCGCATCGCTAGTCACGACCACTCACCGGTTTCTCCGTGTAATCGTCTGCGGCTATGCTTGCGAGAGTTAACTCCTAGAGGGTGCTGTTTTCTTACAAAGTTTTATAAGAGTTTACATACCGTGCGTGCCAACGCCGAGCGCCCGTGTAACCATAATGAGTAATGTTGACGGGCCAAATTTGTATTATCTCGAAGCACGACGGGTTGCTGCGCGCATTGTCTAGAATAGGCTTTGCAATACCAGTAAGCGCGCGGTGGGGCATGAACATAAGCGGCCGCCAGATACTCAAAATTGCGGCGATAATCTACATCGCGCAAGCAGTGATAG
>DATAYT010000088.1:0-22376 GCA_036272395.1 Xanthobacteraceae bacterium | reverse complement strand
GCGTCAGAAATTCCCTGTTTGTCGCGGAAAATTCCCTGTTTTCACTGAACAGGGAATTTGGCTGCAAGTCATTAATTTCTGGATGAATTTAGCTGGCCCATGTCTAGATAGGAGACGAAATCGACATTTTCCCTGTAAATTTCCTGTTAGCAGGGAAAGGCGCGACGATTTGGGTCCAGACCGAACCACGCTTGCCTTATGGCAAAGCGGCCCATCAGTCCGTGGCGGTAAAAATGTTGACTGCAGCGGCAACCGCCATTTTAAGCGAGAGTTGACCACGGGCGGGCAAAGGAATCCCTCCATGACTGGAATTCATCACGTTACGGCAATATCGGGCAAAGCGGCACATAACCTTGGCTTCTACACGCAAGTCTTAGGCTTGCGATTTGTCAAGAAAACCGTGAATTTCGACGATCCGGCTACGTATCACCTCTACTACGGTGACTCCGAAGGCCATCCCGGCACTATTCTGACATTCTTTCCCTGGGAACGCGCCGCGCCAGGCCGCGCTGGGGTGGGTTTCACGCAAGAAACGGCGTTCCGTGTCCCAATGAGTTCGATCGGTTATTGGACACATCGCTTTGTTGAAATGGGGGTCACGCACGAAACATTGGAAAAGCGTTTTGGCGAGTCCGTGCTGCCATTCAAAGATTCGGATGGTCTTACATTGGCGCTGGTCGGCGCTCCAGGAGCCGAGACAGAACCGGCCTGGCAAACGGGCGATATTTCAGCGGAACATGCGATCCGCGGTTTTCACGGGGTCACACTTTTGCTAGAGGATGCGTCGCCGACCGCATCGGTGCTGACTGACGTACTGGGATTCAATGAGGCTGGCGACGACAGTCTGCTCATCCGCTTCCGTGCCAGTGAAACGATTGGCGGGTACGTCGACATACGCGAGGCGAAGGGGTTTCTTGCCGGCCAGCTTGGCCGGGGCTCTGTTCACCACATCGCATTCCGCGCCGCAGATGATGCGCGACAGGCGGAGATGGCACGCAAGCTCGTCGCGAACCACGGCCTTCGGCCGACCCAGCAGATCGATCGCCAATATTTCCGGTCGGTGTACTTTCGCGAACCCGGCGGGATTCTCTTCGAAATCGCAACCGACCAACCAGGCTTCGCGGTCGATGAAGCGATCAATTCACTGGGCCGCGATCTGAAACTGCCGCCATTTCTCGAAGAGCGTCGAAAGCAAATTGAAGCCGTTCTGCCTCGGCTCGATACCACAGAGATGCGAGTTTAATGGAGACGCTTGGCTTCATACACCGCTTTGAAAAGGGTCAGCCGGAGGAGCGCCCACTTCTCTTGCTTCACGGTACAGGTGGCGACGAGAACGACCTGATGCCGCTCGCGCGCATGATTGCACCCACCGCGTCCTTGCTTTCGCCGCGCGGCAAAGTCTTAGAAAACGGCATGCCACGCTTTTTTCGAAGGTTAGCCGAAGGAGTCTTTGACGAAGACGATGTGCGGCGACGCGCCAATGAGCTGGCGGATTTCGTTACAAATGCCCGCGCCCGCTATGGCATGGCACCGCCGATCGCGCTGGGCTATTCCAATGGTGCAAATATCGCGGCGGCGGTGCTTCTTGTGCGGCCATCGGAGTTTGCCGGTGCAATCCTGCTGCGCGCGATGCCCCCTTTGGCGCACCCCGAGCCCATCAAGTTGGTTGGCCTCCCTGTTTTAATCGCATCCGGCGCGCGCGATCCCATCATACGGCCCGAGGCCGCTGCGAAACTGGCGTCATTGCTGGAGCGCTATGGCGCCGCAGTGGAGCATCGAATCGTCCCCGCAGGACACGAACTTTCTCAAGCGGACGTTACGCTCGCGCAAGGCTGGTGGAATGGCCACGCGCTTGCGCGGGTAAATGGTCAGTAGGGCTGGACACGAACGACCCTTGCCCTCTCTGTTTTGTGCTATTTCGAGCGCAGAAAATCTGCGGTCGATTGGCAACACTCGGCTTTCCTCGTTGTGGAGCCGTCTCACAGCAAAATTGTCGAACCGGTAAAATTGATCCATTCTGCGCCGCAAAAAGCGGGGCCAAACCAGCATGAACGAAAAGGAAAAGGCCGCGCTGGGCTCGATCGCTGCGTCGGCGGGATTAACGGCGGCAAAGGGCATTATCGGTGTGCTCACCGGCTCGCTGGCCATTCTGTCCGAAGCCGGGCATTCGCTGCTCGACCTCTCCGCCACGGTCTTGACCTATTTCGCGGTGCGGGTTTCCGGAAAACCCGCCGACGAGGAACATCAATACGGCCACGGCAAAGTCGAAAGCGTCACCGCTCTTGCCGAGACCGCGCTGTTATTCCTGCTGACCGCGATTGTGGTGTTTGAAGCGGTGCGGCGACTCATCGGTGCGCAGGCGCACGCGGTCGAGGCCACGGTTGCGGCTTTTGCCATCATTGTCGGATCGATTGTGATCGATTTTTTTCGCGCGCGAAGGCTCAAGCGGGTCGCGCAAGCCACCGGAAGCGAAGCGTTGGAAGCCGATGCGCTGCATTTTCGCTCCGATATGTGGTCGTCGATCGCCGTTCTGATCGGACTGTTTGGGGTCGCGCTCGGCCATGCCTGGGCCGATGCCGCTGCGGCGCTCGTGGTCGCCGTATTTATCTGCATTGCTGGCTACCGTCTCGGCCGCCGCACGATCGACACGCTGACCGATACCGCGCCGGCGGGCGTGAGCGAGCGGGTCGCCGCACTCGCCCGCCAGATACCCGGTGTGGTCGCGGTCGAGCGGGTACGTGTGCGGCCGGCCGGAGCCGTGTTGTTCGTCGAACTCACTGTAAGCATCAGCCGCGCGCTGCCGCTCGACCGCGTCACCACCATCAAACAGCAACTGACCGGCGCGATCCGCGGCGACCTGCCCGCGGCCGAGCTGACCATAACGACCGAGCCCAGGGCCCTAGACGACGAGACAGTGCGCGAGCGCGTCATGGTAATCGCGCGCGACCTCGGACTCGCTATTCATCATGTCGCGGTGCAGACCATAGCCGGCCGATTGTCGGTGTCGGTCGACCTCGAAGTCGACGGCTCGCAGCCGCTCGCCGTCGCCCATGAGGTGGCCAGCCGGCTTGAAGAGGCGATTCGGCGCGAACTCGGACCCGACGTCGAGGTCGAAACCCACATCGAGCCGTTGCCCGCCGACCTTTTGTCCGGCCGCGATGCCGATCCGGCACGCATTTTGGAAGTCCGCGGGCTCCTCTCGTTGCTCGCCGCGGAGCTCCCAGCGCTCGGCGAGGTGCACGACGTGCGAGTGCGGGAAACCGCCGCCGGTGAAATCGTCAATTTTCACTGCGTCGTCGATCCGGCGCTTTCGGTCAGTGCGGTGCACGATCGCGTGGATGCGCTGGAGCGGAGGCTGCGCCGTCAATTTCCGACAATTCAACGCGTGATCGGCCATGCCGAACCGCGGCGGGATGGGTAAGCTCAGCCTGAAACGCCAACCGGTACTGCCCCATTCCGCGCATGATGGTCATCCTTGCGCTTTCCATTGGCGCGCAAACCTTCTAGATCAGCGGCACCATGCGTACTGAAGACCCCAGGCCAGTCCGGCTCGACGATTATCGTCCGCCCGATTGGTGCATCGGAACCGTCGAACTTGACGTGGTGCTGCACCCGACCGCGACGACGGTCCGGGCCAAACTTTCGATTAGTCCCAATGGCGCCGGCGCGCCAGCGCCGCTCGTGCTCGACGGCGATGAATTGAAGCTGACTTCAGTTCGCCTAGATGGAAAACCGCTGCCGGCCGAAAGCTTTGTCGCCACGCCGGATCGGCTCACCATCGCGCAAGCGCCGCAGCGGCCGTTCGAGCTCGAAATCGAGACCGTGCTCGATCCAACCAACAACACCAAACTGATGGGCCTCTATCGCGCGGGGTCGACTTATTGCACGCAGTGCGAAGCCGAAGGATTTCGCCGGATCACGTATTTCCTCGATCGTCCCGACGTCACGGCCGTATACACGACCCGGATTGAGGCGGAGAAAAAAGAGGCCGGCGTCCTCCTGGCGAACGGTAATCTTGTCGCACACGGCGACATCGCCGGCACATCGCGTCATTTCGCCGTTTGGCACGATCCGTTTCCGAAACCGTCATACCTGTTCGCGCTGGTCGGCGGCAATCTCGGCCGCGTCAAGGACAGCTTCATGACGATGTCCGGACGCAATGTCACGCTCGCCATTTACGTCGAGCCCGGCAAGGAAGACCGGTGCAGTTACGCGATGGACAGCCTCAAGCGCGCCATGCGTTGGGACGAGGTCACGTTCGGGCGTGAATACGATCTCGATATTTTCATGGTCGTCGCCGTCTCCGCCTTCAATATGGGGGCGATGGAAAACAAGGGACTGAACGTCTTCAACGACAAATACGTGCTTGCCTCGCCCGCAGCCGCGACCGATGGCGATTACGCCGGCATCGAGGCCGTAATCGCCCACGAATATTTTCACAATTGGACAGGCGATCGCATTACCTGCCGAGACTGGTTTCAGCTTTGTCTGAAGGAAGGCCTGACGGTCTTCCGCGACCAGGAATTCACCGCCGACCAGCGCTCGCGCGCGGTCGAGCGCATCAGCGATGTGCGCGAGCTGCGTACATCGCAGTTCGTCGAGGATGCGGGGCCACTGGCGCATCCGGTGCGGCCGACGCTGTATCACGAGATCAACAACTTCTACACCGCGACCGTCTACCAGAAGGGCGCCGAAGTCGTGCGCATGATCAAGACGCTGCTCGGCGCGCAGGCCTTCCGCGCCGGCATGGACCTTTATTTCACGCGCCATGACGGTCAGGCGGCGACCGTTGAGCAGTTCGTGCAATGTTTTGCCGACGTCAGCGGCCGCGACATGAGCCAATTCATGCGCTGGTATTCGCAAGCCGGCACGCCGGAGATCAAGGTGGCGCCGCATTACGATTCCGCCGCGCGCAGCCTGCGGCTCGACGTCGCGCAGATCGTGCCGCCCACGCCGGGACAACCGCACAAGGAGCCGATGGCGATTCCGCTTGCGCTCGGTCTGGTCGGGCGCAACGGAGATGATCTGCCGCTATTGCTCGATGGCCGGCCGCTCTCGCGCGGCGTCATCGAGCTTACGCAGGCGAACCAATCGTTTGTGTTCAACGACGTGCCCGAACGTCCGGCGCTATCGCTCAATCGCGACTTTTCAGCGCCGATCAAGCTGACCGTTCCGATCGAAGCCGAAGCGTTGCGCTTTCTGGCCGCCCATGATCGCGACCCATTCAACCGCTGGCAGGCCGTGCAGACACTGGCGATGACACTGCTCAAGAGCAATGTCGCGATCGTGCGATCGGGCGGCGCACCGCGCGTTGATCAGGGATTAATGGATGCGCTCGGCGCAATTGTTAAGGATACCGCGCTCGAGCCTGCCTTCATCGCCTTGACGCTATCACCTCCGACCGAGGCCGATATCGCCCGCGAAATCGGTTCTGACGTCGACCCTGATGCGGTCTATGCCGCGCGACGCGCCTTGCGCGCGGCGATTGGCCGGCAACATGGCGCAGAGCTTGCGGGAATCCATGCGCGGATGACGAGCGCTGACCCCTATCGCCCCGATGCACAAAGCACCGGACGTCGCGCGCTAAAGAACGCCTGTCTCGACCTTCTGGCGCTGACCGAGAGCGCTGCCGCGATCGCCCGCGCTTTCGACCAATATCGCAATGCCGACAATATGACCGACCGCATAGCGGCGCTGGAAACGCTTTCGGCCCACAATCGTCCGGAACGCACCGCCGCATTCGACGATTTCTACGCGCGTTACGCGGAAGACCCGCTGGTCATAGACAAGTGGTTTGCGCTGCAGGCGGTCATCCCGGAGCCGGCAACACTCGACCGCGTCCGCGCCTTGATGGGCCATCCAGCCTTCACGACCGCCAATCCCAATCGCATCCGTGCGTTGATCGGGGCCTTTGCACAAGCCAACCATACCCAGTTCAACTGCCGCGACGGCGCCGGCTATGATTTTGTCGCCAACTTCGTGCTTGAGCTCGACGCGAAGAATCCGCAAGTCGCCGCGCGCCTGATGAGCGCATTCCGTTCCTGGCGCGCGCTGGAAGCGCAACGACGCGCGCGCGCCGAGGCGACGCTGCGCCGCGTCGCGGCGATGCCGGCGCTGTCGCCCGACGTCAAAGACATCGTCGCACGCACGCTCGCGGACAATTAAGATTACCCAGCCCGTTGATTTGACTCAATTTTGAGTCGTCGTCATGAGCGGCAACACATGTGAGATACTAAAGCGCATGCGCGGATCTGATTTCGCAGCGCAAAATACTTTTGACATTTCTTAAAAAAATATTGACTCTGGACTCTCGACAAATCAGCGCGCATCGATTCTATTGATGACGATTCGGGGACAGCGGCACATTCTCCGAATTGGGGTCGGGGCAATAATCCGAACGGAGGCAGGCGATGGCGCGCGCCGATACGGCGAGTGCGTCTCTACGTTCCGATTCGATCAAAGGGTTGGCGGAATCAATTGCCAACCCGGCCTATCGGCGCCTCTTGAGCGCCGAGCCTCTGCTCCGGCGGGCGGTTCCGGTTCTCATCATTGCGTTCATGGTGACGGTGTGCATCGGTGCCGCGGTGCAGGTGCTCGAGCATCGCCGGCAGGCGGTGTTCGAGGCGAAGCAGAGCATTGCCGCGCTGGCCGATCATTTCGCCGCAGTTTTTGAACGGCGCGGCCGCGACGGTCGCTCGCCCTGGCCACGCACCTCCGACGCGTTGGCGGCGTCACTGCCCGATTGGGCGGCGGGCGGCGGGCGGCGCGTTTTGGTGACGGATGCCGACGGCAATATCGTCGCCAGCTTGCCGAATACTCCGGCAATCGCGGGACGCTCGCTTCTTGATGTGCTCGGTCCGCTGCAGCCGCTGACGACGTTCGTCGCCGATGCCGGAACCCGGGAGATCGCGCTTGGCAATGGTCAGGTCGCTTACGCGGCCGTTCGGGCGCTGAAAAACCCAATCGGCCTGATTGCCGTTATCCAAAATCAGGAGGATGCGCTCACGAACTGGCGCTCGATTACGGCCCTGACTGTTACGTTGCTGGCAACCACCGGATTTGTGGTGTTGATCCTCGGCTTCGCCTTCCATTGGCAAGCCACGCGCGCCCGCGAGGCCGACATCATCAATGACACGGTCCGCGGCCGCGTCGATACCGCGCTCAACCGCGGACGCTGCGGATTGTGGGATTGGGATCTGGCGCGTGGCCGCGTATTTTGGACGCGCTCGATGTACGAAATGTTGGGTCTGCCGCAGAAGGATGAACTTCTGACATTCGGTGAAATCGATGCGTTGGTGCACAGAGACGACATCGATCTTTACGAGCTGGCGGAACAATTGGCCGACGGCACGTTGCAATCCATCGATCATGCGTTCCGCATGCGCCATGCCCAAGGCCGATGGCTGTGGCTGCGCGTGCGCTGCGAGCTGACGCGCCAGGAGGGCGAAGTCGGCCCTCACCTCATCGGCATCGCCGTCGATATCACCGAGCAGAAGAATCTGGTTGAGCGCACGATGGCTGCTGATTTGCGCCTGCGCGACGCCATCGAAACCATACCGGAAGCCTTTGTGCTGTGGGATGCGGAAAACCGGCTCGTGCTTTGCAACTCCAATTTCCAGGAATTGCACCAGCTGCCAGACGAAGCGGTGGTGACGGGAACTTCGTACGAGACAATCGTGGCGACCGGCAGAAAGCCACTGATCCGCACCACGGTTGCTCACGACAGCGAGCCGCGCGGTGCGCGCACATTTGAGGCGCAACTCGAAGACCAACGCTGGATGCATATCAGCGAACGGCGCACCAAAGATGGCGGCTATGTTTCGGTCGGAACCAACATCACCAAGATCAAGCAGCACGAGCAGAAATTGATCGAGGGTGAAAAACGCCAGCGCGCAATCATCGTCGATTTGCGCCAGTCCCAGCAAGCGCTGGAGCGGCAAACCGCCGAACTGGCCGATCTCGCTGAGAAATATGCCGAAGAGAAAAACCGCGCCGAGGAAGCCAATGCGGCCAAGTCGAAATTCCTTGCCAATATGAGCCATGAATTGCGTACGCCGCTGAATGCGATCATCGGTTTTTCCGAAATCATGGAATCCGGAATGTTCGGCCCGCTCGGCGCCGAGAAGTATATCGAATATTCGCGCGACATCCGTGAAAGCGGCCAGTATCTGCTCGAGGTCATCAATGACATCCTCGACATGTCGAAGATCGAAGCCGGCGGAATACGGCTGTCGCCTGAAACGGTCGAGCTCGACTCGCTACTTGCCGACTGCATTCGCGTAGTGTCGACCCGCGCCAGCGAAAAACGGCTTATCATCAAAGCCGAGGTCGAACCGGGAATCCGTCTCAACGCGGACCGTCGCGCGCTCAAGCAGATCACACTGAACCTTCTTTCCAACGCCGTAAAATTTACTCCGGACGGCGGCGCCGTGGCCATGCAAGGGCGTTTGCGCGGCATGGCGGTGATCATCGGCATCAAAGACGATGGAATCGGCATACCGCGCCAAGCGTTGCAAAAGCTCGGCCGGCCATTCGAGCAGGTTGAAAGTCAATTGACCAAACGCCACCAGGGCTCCGGCCTTGGGCTTGCTATCGCGAAGTCGCTCGTTGAGCTGCATGGCGGCGCGATGCGCATTCGGTCGCGGCTTGGCCGCGGCACCTTGGTGATGGTGCGGCTGCCTGCCGAAGCGGCCGCCGCCATGCCGCTGGAGCGCGTCGAATCCGCGGCTTGAACGAAGGTCGCTCGCCAAGGCGTCACGGCGCCCCGCCCAGAATCCTGATAAAGGACGCGCGTACTGCACGCTGGGTGTCTTCGAGATGCGCCGAAAGCGTCGGAAAATCCGGCAGATCGGCGGCACGCGCCAAAAGCGCCAATATGCCGGGACTGGCGGCTTGCGAATCGAAGCTCGCGGGCAAGCAGAGGCGGAGAATTTGCGTCAGATCGTGAAATAACCGCACCGCCGGCCGCAACACGGCCGCGTCCTGCGGTGCCAGCAGGCCGAGCCGCTCGGCCTTTTCCAGGGTTTGCGCGGTCGACGTGTCCAAAATCTCCGGAAGCTCCGCAGCATGCGCCAGTTGCAGATATTGGCCGATGAATTCGATGTCGATCAGGCCTCCAGCGGCATATTTAAGGTCCCACGGATCGGCGTCGCCCTTCTCCTTAGCGAGAGCACCGCGCATGTCGACAACATCCCCGGCAATTGCGGGCACATCTCTTGGCCGACACAGAACCTCGCGAATGACCGCCTCGACTCTGGCGGAAAAATCCGGCGTTCCGGAAACAACGCGCGCGCGGGTCAGCGCCATATGCTCCCACGTCCACGCTTCGTGTTCCTGATAGTGCTTAAAACCGTCGATTTGCGTGGCGACCGGACCAGACCGGCCCGATGGACGTAACCGCATATCAACTGGGTAAAGCACGCCATAATTAGTTTGAACGGTGAGCGCGCCGATCATGCGCTGCGTCAAGCGGGCGAAGTATTGGCTGCCGTGGAGCGGACGCTTGCCATCGGACTGCGGATGCTCCTGGTCGAAATCGTAGACCACAATGAGATCGAGGTCGGAACTCGCAGTCATTTCACGGGCGCCAAGCCGGCCAAGCGCGAGCACGGCGCTTTCTCCGCCGCTGATATAGCCGTGCATCTTGGCAAATTCGGCTTGCACCCAGCGGTGCACCACGGTGAGGAGGACATCGGCGAGCCGGGCGAATGTCTCCCCGGCTTGCCGGGCCGATAACGAGCCGGAAATGATGCGCGCGCCGATGAGGAACATGTGCTCCTGACCGAACAGGCGGATAGCGTCGAGCATCGCCTCGAAGCCTGACGTATCTGTAAGAGACCGCTCGAGGTTCTGGCGCAATCGCGCTTCGTCGGGCAGCACGCCAAAAAATCCGGGATCGACCAGGGGATCGATGAAATGCGGGTGACGCGCCAAGATGTCGGCGAGCCGCGGCGCCGCCCCGATAATAAGCGCAACGAAGCGCACCAATTCCGGGTTTTGCCGCAACAGAGAGAACAAGCGTCCGCCCGCGCGCAATCCGGCCAAGAACCGGTCGAACGCCGCAAAGCCAGCGTCGGGATTTTCTGCGCGCGACAATTGATCGAGAATGACGGGTATCAGATTGAGCAGGTTTTCCCGCGCCTGCTCGCCGCGGACGGCGCGATACGCTCCGCTTCGCCAATTTCGCACGGCATCGACGATTTCCGGGGCGCGACGAAAGCCCATTTGCGTCAATCGTTCGAACAGTTCGCCGTCGCGTTCGAATGACTCGAAGGAAAGCTGCTGCTGCTGCGCCAGTAATGCGGGGGCGCGTTCGAACAACCTGACATAGTGTCGTTCGACGTTGCGCAAATGCCCGACCAACACATCGGCGAATTCGTCCCGGGACGGGTAGCCGAGAAAGCGTGCAAAGATATCGAGCGCCTCGGGAGCGGCGGGAAGCGTATGGGTCTGCTCGTCGGTCATCATTTGCAGTCGATGCTCGACCGTCCGCAGGAAGTCGTAAGCGGCCGTAAGTTCATCGCGGGCCTGTTCATCGATCCAGCCGTCGGCCGTCAGCGCCGCCAGCGTGACGATAGTGCCGCGGTCGCGCAATTCCGCGTGCCGGCCGCCGGCAATCAGCTGCTGGGTTTGGACGAAGAATTCGATTTCGCGAATGCCACCCCGTCCAAGTTTTATGTTGTGGCCCTCGACCGCGATTTCGCCATGGCCGCGATAGGCATGGATCTGCCGCTTCATTTCATGGACATCCGCGATCGCGGCGAAATCGAGATATTTGCGCCAGATGAACGGCGAGAGATCGCGGAGAAATTGTTCGCCGGCGGCGATGTCGCCGGCGCAGGCTCGCGCTTTGATCAGCGCCGCACGTTCCCAGTTCTGGCCGCGACTCTCGTAATAGTCGAGCGCCGCGCTGGTCGAAATTGCGATCTGGGTCGAGGACGGATCCGGCCGCAATCGCAAATCGACGCGGAATACGTAGCCATCGGAGGTACGCGCCTGCAGGATTTTCATCAGATCGCGCGTCAAGCCAATGAAGAACGGCGCCGGCTCAATATCGTCTGCAAGACCGACGTCGGCGTCGAAGAAAACCATGAGATCGATGTCGCTCGAAAAATTGAGCTCACCGGCTCCCATTTTGCCCATCGCGAGCACGATATAGCCGCAGCCCGACTGAGGATTATTCGGGTCAGCGGATTTGATCTTTTTTTGTTGCACCGCGTGCTTAAGCAGATGATCTACCGAGAGTGCCACGGCAATATCGGCCACGCGCGTGAGCGCTTCGGTGATCCGAGGCAGCGCCCACACGCCGCCGATGTCCGTGAGCGCGATCAACAGCGCGCTTTCGAGCTTGAATTCACGGAGAATACGCATCAGTTCGAGCTGCGAACGCGCGCGGGCGGCGGCAACCTCGGTTTTTTTGACGAGTGAAGCAAGACTGTGGGCGGGATCGGCGCCGAGCAAGCGCAGCAGGCGCGCGGGCTTTGCCTCAATGGCGTTCCAGAGATACGGCGCGGCCCCCGCGATTCCGCCGAGAACGCGCGCCAGGGCCGGATTGTGGCGCAGCAGGATGGAAAACGTTTTGCTGACCGATTTTGGCCGCAAACCCGCGAGCCAAGCCGCAAGGCGCGCGGAGGCTTCCGCCGTGGGCTTCGGCAGCATCGCGCCAAAGCGATGAACCAGTCCCGCCTGATTGGGTGTCTGCCTTAGCCGCTTAGCGGCCGCGCGGCGCTTCATCCCCTGCCCGCACTGGCGGCCGGACCTGCCCGTGGCAAAGCGATGGTCGTTCGCAATCCGGGATGATTATCTTCAAGCTTGAGCTCGCCGCCGTGGAGCCGGGCCACCGCTGAAGCGAGGCTCAGTCCGAGACCCGAGCCGGGTTCGGAGCGGCTCTGCTCGAGACGGACGAAACGCTCCACCACGCGGCCGCGATCAGCGTCGGGAATGCCGGGCCCGCGATCGGCGACGCTGATCGCGATGCGTTCGCCATCATTGCCGGCCCCGACCACGATCTCGGCGGGAGCGCCGTTCGCCTTGCCGCTCGGCCCGGCATATTTGATCGCATTGTCGATGAGATTGGCCAGCGCCTGACTGACGAGCTCGCGATTGCCACGTACTGGCGCTGCTGCTGGAGCATCGATCTTGAGCGCAATCCCCTTCTCGTCCGCGACCGGTTCGTAAAGCTCGCCGACGTCGCGGGCGATTTCGGAGGCGTCGAACTCGGTCATGTTGTCGCGCGCTTGCCCGGATTCGGCGCGCGCGATCATCAAAAGTGCGTCGAAGGTCCGAATAAGATCATCGGATTCGGCGATAGTGGATTCCAGCGCGGCGCGATAGCTTGCCTCACCCGTGGCGCTGCGCAGCGCTTGCTCGCAGCGATTGCGCAGCCGGGTCAACGGTGTCTTGAGGTCGTGGGCGATATTGTCAGAGACCTCCTTCAACCCGCGCATCAATGCTTCGATTCGTTCGAGCATCGCGTTGACATTGTCAGCGAGCCGGTCGAGCTCATCGCCGGTGCCGGCGACCGGCAAACGACCGGAAAGGTCGCCGGCCATGATCGTCTGCGCAGTCCCGGTCATGGCGTCGATCCGGCTGAGCACGCGGCGGCTGACAAAGAATCCACCGATTAAGCCGAGCACGATCACCAGCGCGAGCGACCACTGACCGGCGTTGACGACGATGCCAAACAGGCGTTCGCGCTCATCAAGGTCGCGGCCGACCAGGAGATGAAACCCGCCCGGGAGCTGCACGACCCGGACCAGCGCCCGATGCTCGGCGCCTTCGGGCGCTTCCAGCCGATGGTAATTGGTTTCGAGCCAGCCCGGATGATCGAGCACACCAGGCTCCAATGAACCGACATTGCCGGCGAGACCCTCGCCGCTCGGTGTTGTAACCAAATACAGGCTCGAGCCTGGACGGCGCGAACGCACATCGACCACGATCACCAAACGCCGAAGCCCGCCTTGTCCGTACTGTTCCGACAATCCGTTCACTTCGCCGTTCACCGTCGCCGTGATCTGTTCGGTGATGAGCCGGCGCGTGTTGAGCGCGAAGTAGGCGAGCAGCGACGCCGCGAACAAAACGAAGATACCGAGATAAACAAGCGTCAACTTGAACGCAGTGGTGCGGATAAGTTTGCCGAGCGCGGTCACGTTATTTGATCTCGGTTTCGGAGAAATCGTCTTCCCAGAACTCGAGCGATGCTCGTTTGCCGCTCTGCTGGTTGGCGGCTTCGGCGCGGCGCAGCTCCACCCGGCGAATCTTGCCGGAAATGGTTTTCGGCAATTCGGCAAACTCGAGCCGGCGCACGCGCTTGAACGGCGCCAGGCTCGCGCGGCAGTGACGGAGAATCGATAAGGCGGTGGCCCGATCAGGCGCGTGGCCGGGGGCGAGCGCAAGAAACGCCTTCGGTACCGCAAGCCGCAGCGGATCCGGCGACGGAACCACCGCGGCCTCGGCGACGGCCGGGTGTTCGATCAAAACACTTTCGAGCTCGAATGGGCTGATCCGATAGTCAGACGATTTAAAAACATCATCGGCGCGGCCGATATAGGTCAGATATCCGTCGTCATCGACGGCCGCGACGTCGCCGGTGCGGTAAACCGCGTCCCCGGCCGCTCGCGAGGGAACGGCATTGCCGTCCTGCCCCTGATAGCCTTGCATGAGCCCGGTCGGCCG
This sequence comes from Xanthobacteraceae bacterium, assembly GCA_036272395.1. Lineage (GTDB taxonomy): Bacteria > Pseudomonadota > Alphaproteobacteria > Rhizobiales > Xanthobacteraceae > BOG-931. The sequence goes on along the minus strand of DATAYT010000088.1, from coordinate 8,702 downwards.
CGGTTGCAGTGTAAGGCAGATCTCGCCTTCCTTGACGGGCGCGCCGTCGAGATCAAGAAGCGCGACGCGGTATCCCGGCAGCGGCCGGCCCATGGAGCCGGCTTTCACCTTTTGCCCCGGGCTGTTTCCAACCAAGGCCGTAGTCTCGGTCTGCCCGTAACCATCGCGGATGGTGATGCCCCAGGCGTTCTTGACGCGCTCGATCACCTCGGGATTGAGCGGCTCGCCGGCGCTGATGAGCTCTCTGATCCGCACCGGCCAGGCGGAGAGATCCTCCTGAATCAACATGCGCCAAACCGTAGGCGGCGCGCAAAACGTGGTGACGCCGCAGCGCACGACCGCGTCGAGCAGTCCGCGCGCATTGAATCGGCGCTGATTGAAAATAAAAACCGCCGCTTGCGCATTCCACGGCGCGAAGAAACAGCTCCAGGCGTGTTTGGCCCAGCCAGGCGAAGAAATGTTCAGATGCAGGTCGCCGGGACGCAAACCCAGCCAATACATCGTCGACAAATGGCCGATGGGATAGCTTTGATGGCTGTGCAGCACCAGCTTGGGCTTGGCCGTCGTGCCGGAAGTAAAATAGAGCAGGAGCGGATCCTGGACATGCGTTTCGCCGTCAGGAGTGAAACGCGTCGAAGCGGTGTAAGCCTTTTCAAACGGAGTCCAGCCGGCCGCCTCGGAGCCGACCACGACGCGCGTATAATCGCCTGGCAAATCGGCGAATTTTGCCGCAGCTTCGGCACTGGCAATCACGTGTCGGACCCGGCCGCGCGCAAACCGGTCGTTGAGATCGGCCGGCGTCAATAAGGTGGTCGCCGGGACAATCACGGCGCCGAGCTTCATCGCCGCCAGCATGCATTCCCATAGCGGTGCAACATTGCCGAGCATGACGAGGATGCGATCGCCGCGCCGCACCCCGAGCCCGCGCAGCGCATTCGCGACTTGGTTCGAGCGCTCGCTTAACGCGGTAAAGGACAGCTTGACCTCGCTGCTCTCCTCGTCAACCAGCCACAGCGCCGGCTGGGCGTTATTACGCGCCATGGGGTCGAAGTAATCGAGCGCCCAGTTGAATCGATCAAACTTCGGCCATGCGAAGTCACGCAACGCGATGGCATAATCCTCCCGATGCCGCAGCAAAAAATCGCGAGCCGAGATGAAGGGAGTGGCGCGGTTTAAATTCGCGTCCACTGTTACGTTGTCGCCCATGGACTTCCTAACCGTCTTCCTAAATCGACTTTTGTTTACCGCGCGCCGTCACGAATCATGTATCCCGCGCCGCGCACGGTATGCAGCAATGGCTGCGTGAAACCCTTGTCGATTTTAGATCGCAAACGGGAAATGTGCACGTCGATCACGTTCGTCTGCGGGTCAAAGTGATAGTCCCAGACGTTTTCGAGCAACATGGTGCGGGTCACGACTTGCCCGGCGTGCCGCATGAGGTATTCGAGCAAGCGAAACTCGCGCGGCTGCAATTGCACTTCCTGCCCGGCACGGCTTACTTCGTGCGATAGGCGGTTCAACTCCAGATCGGCGACGCGATAGACCGTTTCCTCGCCGCGGCTGCCGCGGCGGCGGCCGAGCGCTTCGACCCGCGCCAACAGCTCGGAAAATGCGTAAGGCTTGGCCAGATAATCGTCGCCGCCGGTTCGCAATCCTTTAACGCGGTCGTCAACCTGACCGAGCGCGGACAGGATGAGGACCGGCGTTTCAATGGATTTTGCGCGCAACGCCCCGATCACCGAAAGACCATCGCGCTTGGGCAACATGCGGTCGACAATCAGCACGTCGTAGTCGCCGTCGAGCGCGAGCTGCAGTCCCTCCTCACCGTCGCCTGCGTGATCGGCAATGTGACCGGCTTCGCGGAACGCCTTCACGAGATATTCGGCCGCGTCGCGATCGTCCTCAATGATGAGAAGGCGCATGGTGGATCGTTGTTTGCCGCATCTTAAAGAACATGCACAAAGTGCTGTCGCCCAATAATAATCCTACCGGAGCCGCCATAATAGCGAGGGGGTGGCGAGCGGCAGGCCCGCCACCCCCTCTAACAACTCCACCCCGGCGGGGGCGACGGATGCCGGTCGGCAGAGCTGGTAATTGCGGGGACGGACCTTGCGATCCGCCCCCAGGGTACGCCCGCCAGCGGGGGCGACGGATGCCGGCGGATGCCCCTTTCACCGAGAACCCGATCCGGCGCAGGAAGCGGATACGGGCTCCGTCATGCTTTTGCGCATGACCGCGCTTGTCACAGCGCGTTCATGCTCAGGCGTTGCCGAGTGGCAGCGCGACGAATTTTGTACCCTCGTTCGACTTCACCCTGAACAGGACCGTGTGCTTGCCTTCGCTGCGCGCGTCGGCAAGGCTTTTGCGAACCTCCGCCGGCGTCGTCACCGCTTTGCCGCCGACCTCCAGAATGACATCACCGACCTGGAAGCCATGCTCGGCGGCAATGCCGCCGGCATTGACGGCGGTAACCACGACGCCGTTGCCGCCGCCGGAGACCTTGCTGCCGGGCGCCAGCGTCAGCCCGAGATTGGGCATGTCGCTGTCGGGCACTTCACGCTGATCGCGCTGGTTCTGCTCGTTTGACGCCTGCTTGTCATTCGGCAGGGTACCGAGCGTGAGCGACACCGTTTTATTCTGTCCATTGTGAACAATGTCGAGTTTGACGGTGGTGCCGGGCGACATCGTGCCGATCTTGCGGGCGAGTTCGCGCGGATCGTGGACGGGCGCATTGTCCAGCGAGGTAATAACGTCGCCGCTGGCAATGCCGGCTTTGGCCGCTGGGCTGTCCTTCTGCGGCTCTGACACCAGCGCGCCAGTGGCTTGCTTGAGCCCCAGGCTGTCGGCGATGTCGGGCGTCACCGTCTGGATTTGCACACCGATCCAGCCGCGCGTGACGCTGCCTTTGTCACGCAACTGCGCAATCACGCTCTTCACCGTCTCGGCCGGAATTGCGAAAGCAATACCCACGGAGCCGCCGGACGGCGAGAAGATCGCGGTGTTGACGCCGATCACGTTACCATCGACGTCGAAAGTCGGACCGCCGGAATTGCCTTTGTTCACCGGCGCGTCGATCTGAATGAAATCGTCGTAGGGACCGGCGCCGATGTCACGACCGCGCGCCGAGACGATGCCGGCGGTCACAGTGCCGCCGAGTCCGAACGGATTTCCGACCGCGAGAACCCAGTCGCCGACCCGCGGCGAATTATCAGTCAATTTCACGAACGGGAAGTTGTCGCCCTCAACTTTGATGAGCGCAAGATCAGTACGTGAATCGCTGCCAATCACCTTGGCGTTATAGGTCTTACCGTCATCGGTCGTGACTTGAACGTTCTCAGCGTTCTGCACGACGTGATTATTGGTAACCGCATAGCCGTCGCGCGAAATAAAGAAGCCCGAGCCTTGGCCAGTGATCGTCTCGTGACCTCGCGGGTTGCCCGGCGCGCCAAATCGCTTGAAGAAACGCTCGAACGGCGATCCCGGCGGGAACGGCATATCATCGTCGCTGAGACTGGGTTGTGCGGGCTGATCAATCTTTACACGCACCGAAATCACTGCCGGCTTCACCTTCTCGACAATGTCGGCGAAACCGACCGGGCGCTGCGGCAGCTGTTGGACCTTCTCCGTCAAATTCTGCGCCTGCGCCGCATCGGCGAGCGCACTCGGCGCGTAACTATTGGGTGAGAAAGCAAACGTTACGGCGGCAAGACTTGCCACTGTGGTCGCCAAAAGCGCCACGCGACGCGCCGATAAAGTGAAACGGGGTCCTCGCGAACTATCCTTCATGCATAATCTCCAGATGCGGTCAGTTCCGCATAGTGGTTGCTGTTGCGGTTGAAGATGGTGCGGCGCGCCTTACGGCGCTCTGTCGGGCGGATTAAAAATTGGTAATGTTGATGACCTGGAATAATCCAGTTGCCACAATGGCCTAGTGCCTGCAGCTCAAAGTGCGGTTTATCCGCTTGGGCAGCAAGCAAGCCAAATCCGCGCCAGGCGGCGAAACAAGTGCGCGACCCGCTACGGACCGGGGCTGTCCGCCAGGATTTTTTTCAGCCGCGCCTGCTCGGCCGGGGTCAAATCCGGGGTCGGCTCCCGCACGCGTCCGCGCCGGCGTGCAGCACCAATCACAAGCAACGCAAGCCCGCCGAGCAGAAGTCCGGGCGGCAAACCCCAAAGAATCGCCGTGCGCCAGGACAGCCGCGGCTTGAGCAGCACGAATTCGCCGTAGCGGGCGACCAGAAAGTCGAGCACTTGCGCGTCGCTGTCGCCGGCCTCGAGCCGCTCGCGAACTAAAACGCGCAAATCATGCGCCAGTGGTGCGTCGGAATCGTCAATCGATTCGTTCTGGCAAACCATGCAGCGAAGCTGCTGAGACAAAGTGCGCGCCCGAGCTTCCAGCGCCGGGTTCTGCAACATCTCATTCGGCTGCACCGCCGCCCATGAGAATGCTGGAGCGGAAAGAAGAAGAACAAGCGCAAGCAAGAAAACGCGTTTCATTGTTATCCTGCCGGACGTAACGCCGCCTTCGCTTTGGCCGGCTGCGGCGCGCCGACGCGAAGCCGGCGGTCTGACAGCGATAGCGCACCGCCGGCGAACAAGAGCGCCGCGCCAAGCCAGATCAGCAGCACCTGTGGCTTGAAGTAGAGTCTGACCGCTACATTGCCGTTTTGCATCGGATCGCCGAGCGAGAGGTAGAGTTGGCTGACGCCGCGCGTCATCAGCGCTGCTTCAGTCGTCGTCATGTTGCGGGTCGGGAAGCTGCGCCGACTAGGCTCCATGACGCCGATCAGATCGCCGTTCATGCGATGCACGATGAAGCGGCCGACCACGTCGTGATAGTTCGGACCTTGCCGGCCGAACAGGCCGGCAAAGGTGACCCGATAATGGGCGATGTCCAGATTATCGCCGACTTTTATTTCAGCGATACGCTCACTGCCCCAAGCTGTCGCGGCGACGATGCCGAGGAGAGTTACGCCGAGACCGAAATGCGCAAAAGCCGTGCCCCAGGCCGAGCGCGGCAGGCCGATAGCGCGTTGCAACGCCGCCCGGAACGGCAGGCGCAAAACGAGTGTCCGCTCCACAATGTCGGTAACCGCGCCGGCCATGACGAAAACGGCGACACCGGCGCCGAATGGCGCCAGCACCGGTCCGCCTTGCTCGAGTGCGAATGCCGCCGCCATCGCGAATGCGGCGAGTATGGCCGCCACCAATAATCGTTGCGCCGCACCTAAAAGATCGCCGCGTTTCCAGCCCATCAGTGGGCCAAATGGCATCACCACCATCAGCGGGATGAACAGGGGACCGAAAGTCGCGTTAAAAAACGGCGCGCCTACGGAGATCTTTGCTCCGGTGAGAGCTTCCAGCGCCAATGGATAGAGCGTGCCGATAAACACACTGGCGCATGCCGTGGTGAGGAACAGATTGTTGAACACCAGGGCACCTTCGCGAGAAATCGGCGCGAATAGGCCGCCCTGCTTGAGCAGCGGCGCGCGCCAGCCGTAGAGCGCCAGGGCGCCGCCGATAAACACCACGAGGATCGCCAGGATGAAGACGCCGCGCATGGGATCGTTGGCGAAAGTGTGAACCGATGTGAGCACGCCCGAGCGCACCAGGAAGGTTCCGATCAGCGACAGCGAGAATGTGAGAATAGCGAGCAGAATGGTCCATATTTTCAGCGCGCCGCGCTTCTCCATCACGACGGCGGAGTGCAGCAGCGCGGTTCCAGCGAGCCAAGGCATCAGGGAAGCGTTCTCGACCGGATCCCAGAACCAGAAACCGCCCCAGCCGAGCGTGTAATAAGCCCAGTACGAACCGCCGGCGATGCCGACGGTTAGACACATCCAGGCGCCGAGCACCCACGGACGAACCCAGCGCGCCCAAGCCGCGTCGATGCGCCCCTCCAGCAACGCGGCAATCGCAAAAGAGAATGCGATCGAGAATCCAACATAGCCGAGGTACAGGAGCGGCGGATGAAACGCGAGGCCAGGGTCCTGCAAAATCGGATTAAGATCCTGACCTTCAAATGGCGCTTGCGGAATGCGGACGAACGGATTGGACGTCATCAAAATGAACAGATGGAACGCCGCCGCAATCCAAGCTTGGACGGCGAGCGCGTGGGCTTTAAGCACCACGGGCAGATTGTTGCCGAAGACCGCGACCAGTGCGCCGAAAAAGGTCAGGATCGAGACCCACAGCATCATCGAGCCTTCATGATTGCCCCAGATGCTTGTGAGCCGATAAATCAACGGCATTTGCGAATTGGAATTCTGGTAGACATTCTCAACCGAAAAATCCGAAATCACGTAGCAAATGGCGAGCGCGGTGAACGCCATCGCCACAAAGGCAAATTGCGCGAGCGCGGTCGGCGCGGCGATGCTCATAAGGACCGGATCGTTGGTGCGCGTACCGACGATCGGCATCGTGCCTTGAATGAGAGCAAGCCCCAGCGCGAGCATCAGCGCGTAATGGCCCAATTCGGCGATCATCGGCTGCACCTCGGACGCCATTTCAGACCAGCGGGACCGCCGCCCGCCCCCGGCGCTATGGCGATCGTGTGCCTCATTTGGCGCCAGCGCCTGCGGGTGTTCCGGCCTGGCGGCCGTAATCATCTTTCCAGTGTCCGGAGCGCTTCAAAGCGTCCGCGACCTCTTTGGGCATATAGGTCTCATCGTGCTTGGCGAGTATCGAGTCCGCCTTAAACATGCCGGCTGGATCGAGTGCGCCTTCCGCGACCACACCCTGCCCTTCGCGGAACAGATCCGGCAACACGCCCTGATAATTGACCGAAATGCCATTCTTGCCGTCGGTCACTTCGAAACGCACCGACAGATTATTGCCACGCACCACACTGCCGTTCTTGACCAGTCCGCCGAGCCTGATGCGTGTTCCCGCCGGCACGTGCTTTTCGGCGACATCGCTCGGCGAATTGAAAAAAACGATCGAATCGCGAAACGCGTTGAGCATCAGCGCGACCGCGACGGCCAATACGGCCATCCCACTACCGATCAAAACCAGACGTCGCTGCTTGCGAGTCATCGTAGCTCCGTTTTTATCCTTCGAGCCCGAGACCCTTGACGAGATCATCGATGCGCTTGATCTGGTCGGGCTGGTCGGACAGCGCACGGCGAGCGTCCGCCGCGGCGCCTTTGGCTTTATCGCGATCGCCGAGGATTGCATAGGCGCGAACCAGCCGCATCCAGCCGTCGGCATCCTTGCCGTCGGCGTGCAGCCTATCGGCCAAACGTTGCACCATGCCGCGGATCATTTCGGTGCGCTGGGCTTCCGGCATATTCTTGGCCGCCGCCATATCGGCCGCGCTCGGTCCACCGGAAGCGGGCGGCCCGCTGGTCACACGCGCCAGGGCGGCGCCAACGAGGTCTTTCCATGGCGCATCCGCCGGCGCGTCGTCGAGCAGCGCGCGCCATTCCTTGGCGGCGTCTTCGCGATTGCCGTCCTGCTCGTCGGCAAGGCCAATAAAATAGCGGGCCTTTGCGTTACGCGCGTCACCCGTCACCGCGTGCTGGAAGGCAAGCTTCGCCTCGTCGGTTACGACACCGTCAGCGGCGGCAACGAGCGCCTCGCCGAGATCGGATTCGCGTGTCGGACTGTCGCCGCCAAGCGCGATCGCTTTCTTGCGCGCCATCACCGCCTCGGTAAAACGGCCAAGCCGCAAATAGACCGGCGCGATCACTTCCCAACCGGCGCCGTCGTTCGGATTGCGCGCCAGATGATTTTCGACCTGGCTTACGAGGCTTGCGATCGAGCGATCTTCCCCGGACTCGTTCGCCCGGGCGAACGCCGATTGCCCCGGAATATCGGGCGAGCCGAGCTTCAAATACAGTGCGAGTGCGACAAGCGGCACAATCAGAATGGCAAAGCCGGCGGCGCGTCGGCGCCGCGCACTCGCCCCGGATTGTTGAGGAACGGCGCTTTCAGCGTCGGCGGCAGCGAGCAATCGCCGTGATATTTCAATGCGCGCAGATTCGGCTTCCGCATCGCCGATCAATCCAGCCGCGCGATCGCGGTCGATCTCCCTGAGCTGGTCCTGATACACAAGCCGATCGCTGCCCGCGCCTTTATCGCCTGGCGTCCGGCCCAGCGGCCAAAGAACCGCAAATACTGCCGCGGCGGTCATCACGGCAAAAACGATCCAAAGTGTCATTATGCAAAGCGTCTCAGCTTGTCTGCCACGGCTGTCAGCCAAGGCCGACGATCTCGCTTGCCGGGGCGGGTGTTACGATCGCGCCACCCGCGCGGTTACATCACGGCGCGAATACGGCCGCAATGGGAGTGCAAGCGCGGCAATTTCGCACCGTGGCGGCGATTGACCGCAAAAACCGCACGGCGCCGATCAAGCTTAGCGCAACGCACGCCTGTTGTGGCGAGCCGACACAAACCGCGACGAGCGGCGTGTTTGAAACACTTGGCGCCGGGCCGCAGGAAGCACCTCGTTCGCTGAGGAACTGCGCCTGATTGCGTGTCGCACCACAGTAAGCGGCGATCAGCACTTCATTGTCCTCGCATTGCACCGAGCACCCCGAAACACAGTCGGATCGGACCACCCTGATGCTCGGACTGGGCGGACCTGTTGGCCCTTTTTCGCCCTGCGGACCTGGAGGGCCAGCAGGCCCTGCCGGACCGACCCGACCCGCATCGCCCTTGGGACCCTGCGGTCCGGCTGGGCCTGCATCGCCTTGCGGACC
>DATAYT010000087.1:0-3192 GCA_036272395.1 Xanthobacteraceae bacterium | reverse complement strand
CGGGCTGTAGAAGCGCCGATAGAACGCCAAGGCATCTTCGCGGTTGAGCTGCTCGATTTCCGGACGCCAGCCGATCACTGGCCGGCCGTAGGGATGATTGAGATACAGCGCGGCGTCCATCTGTTCGCCGAGCCGCGCCGCTGGATTGTTGGCGACCCGCATATTTTGTTCTTCGAGCACGACATTGAGCTCGGGCCGCACCACATCGTCGGTGAGCACCAGGCCGGTGATGCGGTCGGCTTCGAGCGCCATCATCTCTTTGAGATGATTGCGCGGTACGCGCTGGAAGAAGCCGGTATAGTCGCTCCCGGTGAACGCGTTTTCCTGGCCGCCAATTTCGGCGACCTGCCGCGAGAACGAGTCTCCCGGATTTTTCTCCGTGCCCTTGAACATCAGATGTTCGAGGAAATGCGCCAGACCCGATTTCCCTGGAGTCTCGTCGGCGGCACCTACCTTGTACCAGATCATGTGCGTGACCACCGGCGCGCGATGATCTGGCACCACGACGACTTCAAGCCCGTTGGCCAAGGTAAAATGGCTGATCTCTGCGCCGGCATGGGCGCTTGCAGTCGCGCCCACAAGCGCACCAACGAGCAACAGGATTTTAGCTACCCTCATTATCCGCCTGGTATTGATTAATTGCGCCGCCCCGGCCATCGATCACCTGGGCGCAAGCGATACGGCACACGTTATCGCTGTATCTCCATGCGCTCGCCGAGGGTGGACGCCTTGGCTGGCTTGCGATCCGGCGGAATTCCATATGGTTGATCCGGGGATGGCGTTTGGTAGCCCGGCGGTGGATCGGTCAGGCTGGCCCGCGGGGGCTCGCCGGTGAACGTTCCGTATTCTTCTTTTTTGAACCAGTCGAAGCTCAACAGCCGATTCTGCCCCTTCGGCTCGATTCCTGGCGAACTGGAGGTCGCGCCCGGACTTCCTTTGACAATGAGCTCATCCGGCCGGAGCGGCCGGCCCTCGTCCATGACGCGGTCACCCTCAACATGCACGGGTTCTTTCTTGCTGGCCTGGCGCTTCTTGATGTCGGGATCCTGCGGCCAGTTGGGCGTGGGCGGCTTATCGCCCGCAATCGGCGCCGGCAGATTGCGATTCGGTGGCACCACAAGCGGCGATCGCTCGCTGTAATTGATCTCGTATTCCGGATGATCAGGGTCGGGCAGACCGATCGCCTTGAGCATTTGCGAGCCAAATGATACGCCTGAGGGGTCATCATAATCGCCGGCCCGGGCAACCGCGGCCGACGCGCAGGTCATCCCCACCGCAAGCGCGGCGGCGAGGCCAATTTGCGCAACTGACGTGCGGTCAAGCAGGCCGCCGTCGCGACTGGTCAAGGCGAAACCGACGATGCGATGCAGCGCCATTCCCTCACCCCACGCTTGCCCCCCTCTTAACCCCGAGGAGGCCCCATCTAAACGAACTCAGCCGCACGGGCCCGGAAAGTCTAAATTAATCAAGCCCGGCAGCAGTTTATCGTCCGCGATCAGGGCGCTTTTGCGGCACCACCTAATAGCGACTCATACAGCAGCGTGAGCACACCCGCAACAATCGCAACATCGGCGAAATTGAACACATACCAGCGAAATTCGAAGCCGGCCGTCTCGATGTGGAAAAGCACGAAATCCATGACACCCGGCCAGTGCAGCCGGTCAATCGCATTGCCTACCGCGCCGCCGATGATCAGTCCGAGGGCTACCGCCGTGAGGCGCCAACCCGCCCGCGCCAGCCAGACCCACAAGAAAATGACTGCGGCAAGCTTGAAGGCGAGCAAGGCCCATTCGCCGACCGGGCCCTGTCGCGAAAATAGCCCGTAACTGATGCCCGTATTCCAGGTTAGCAGCAGGTCGAAAAACGGCATAACCGCAAACCGGCCGCGATTGGCGAGATCGAAATCGAACAACAGCCAGAATTTCAAGACCTGATCGACGAGGCAGGTGAGCACCGCGACACTCAGGCCGAGCGCGCTTAATCGTCCCCACGCATAGGAATTCGCCATCGGTTGGGGCACTGCATCGCTCAATTGTTGCCCCCTACTCGGCCGCGCGACGCATTGCTTCCCACTCGCGCAGCGCCTGGGCGTCGCGTGGGGTGACATCGGGGAATTGCGGATCGAGACCGACCGCGGGAGAAATCTTCCACGACCGCGCGCATTTGCGGCCCTCGGCGAGACGCGGGACGACGGCTACGCCTGGCACGTCTGGCAACCGGAATGCCTCGGTCGGACCCTCGCCCTCAACCAGAACCGCGCCTGAAGTAATGCACATTTCGGCAAGATCGACATCCACCGCTGCGGCAAACAGTTCGGGATCGGCGACATGGATGATCGGATTCGCCTCGAGCGCCGAACCGATGCGCTTGTGCGCGCGCTCGATCTCCAATGCGCCGGTGACGACGCGGCGGATGGTGCGAAGCTTGCGCCACTTCTCGGCGAGGGCGTCGTCGCACCAAGCCGCGGGCACGTCGGGAAACAATTCGAGATGCACCGACGACGCGGCCGGATCGCGCGCGAGCCAGGCTTCTTCCGCCGTAAAACAAAGCATCGGCGCCAGCCAGCATACCGTCGTACGGAACAGATGATCGAGCACGGTGAGGCACGATTTGCGGGTAACCGACGAATAGGGATCGCAATAAAGCGCGTCTTTGCGGATATCGAAGTAGAATGCCGAGAGGTCGGCGGTCATGAACGCGTTGAGCGCAGCAAAAATCCGCTTGTAGTCGAAGTCCGCATAGGCGGCACAGACAGGCTGGTCGAGCTCGACCAGCCGGTGCAGCATCAATCTTTCGAGTTCAGGCATGGCCTCGGGCGCGATGCGGTCAGCGGCATGAAAATGCGCCAGATTGCCCAGCATCCAGCGCAGCGTGTTGCGCAGCTTGCGATAGGTGTCGACCGTCGTTTTCAGGATTTCCGGACCGATGCGCAGGTCATCGGCATAATCGGCGGCGCAGACCCACATGCGCAGAATGTCGGCGCCGGCGTCGTGCATGACGTCTTGCGGCGCGGTGACATTGCCCAGCGACTTCGACATTTTGCGGCCGTCTTCGTCGAGCACGAAGCCGTGGGTGAGCACGATATCGAATGGCGCGCGACCGCGCGTACCGCAGCTTTCAAGGAGCGACGATTGAAACCAGCCGCGATGCTGGTCCGAGCCCTCCAGATACATCACTGCCTCGCCGCCGCCA
>DATAYT010000086.1:0-42419 GCA_036272395.1 Xanthobacteraceae bacterium | reverse complement strand
GACGTCGAAGTCGATGACGACGACCTTTTCGCCAAGATGGGCAAGCGCGGCGCCCAGGGAAGCGGTCGACGTGGTCTTGCCGACGCCGCCTTTGCCTGACGTCACAACCACGACGCGGGCCGATTTCTTGTCCTTCATGTTAACAACCTTTCGTTGTTCCTAGTTCATCGCCGAAATTTTCAGGGTGTTCCCTTCCAACCAGGCCTGGATCGGTCCGCTACGTACGCTGTCGTCGATTTCGTCCGCCGTCTTGTAATAAGAGCCGATAGCCAAGAGCTCGGCCTCGAACCGATGGCAAAAAATCCGGGCGCGGCGACTGCCGGTGACGCCCGCCATCGCCTGACCGCGCAGCGTGCCGTAGATGTGAATCGATCCGCCGGCGATGATTTCAGCGCCGGAACCAACGGAGCCGAGAATGGTGACATCGCCCTCTACGAAGGCGACCGATTGCCCGGAACGAACCGGCTCCTCGATCAATAGCGACGCCGGCTGTTCACGCCCACCGCGCGGGGCGGCCTCGGCGGCAGGGGCCGGCTCCGGCTCGCGCAAATCGGGATCTTGTGTTCCGCGGCCGCCACGCAGAATGGGCGGAAGGCCCGCCACCTCGCTCGGCTCGACGCCTTCAATCCCCAGCACCCGTATATTGCGCTCCTCAAGGCTGGCGACGAGATGGGCGATGCCGTGTGGACTTAACTGTACGGCCGACAGGTCCAATGCGACGGCGTGGCCGGTAAAGAAGCTCTTGGAGCGCTCGAGCGTGGCGTCGAGGTCCATCAGCCAGTCCGCGATCGGCGCCCGCGGCGCAAAGACGAAGGCCGTGTAGGTGCGTGCCCGAAATTTGAGCGATTGCCGCTGGACGATGAGGTTTGACACCACCCTCTCCGATTTTCGATGATTCTAATTGGTTAACAATCTCTCCAGAGATGGTTAACGAACGGTTAAAAGCCGGGCTCTCAGGCGAGCATTGCTCATCGGGAGAGCCCCGCAGCCGGTGGCTCGACACTGCAATAAAACCTCAGTATCGGATTCGCCTCGCCGCTGCCGATCGCAACAAAGGCACGCTCAATCGCTGGAAAACGGGAGGAAAATCATGCGCAACATGCAATCGTCGCGTCTGCAAACGCTATCGGAGGAGACGTTTACACCCGAGCAGCGCGCGCTGGCGGAGTCGATCCGTTCCGGCCCGCGCGGGCAGTTCAAGCTGGCGGGGCCCTTCGCGGTCTATCTGCATGCCCCGGCGTTCGGCGAACTGGCGCAGAAGCTTGGCGGCCATTTGCGGTTTAAGACCAGTGTGCCAGGCCGGCTCTCGGAATTCGCGATCCTCGTCACGGCGCAGCACTGGAAGGCGCAATACGAGTGGGCCATGCATGTGCCGATGGCCGAGAAACAAGGCGTCAAGCCGCAGACCGTGCGCGACATTCAAGCGGGCCGCGCGCCGAAAACGGCGCCGCGCGACGAGATGGCGATCTACGCTTTTGCCAAGGAGCTTTACGCCAAGCGCCGTGTGAGCACCGCGACTTTTAACCGGGTGCGTAAAATTCTCGGCGACGCTGGTACTGTCGAGCTGGTCGGTATTCTCGGCTATTACGCGCTGGTCTCGATGATCCTCAACACCTTCCGCATGCCGTTGCCGGAAGGAATCAAGCCCGGATTCCGTGAGCCTTCATAGGCGGCGGCAATCGGATCTGGGGGTCAATCGCGAATCAGTGCTTGTCCATCTGCATCATGCCGCCACCCTGCATGCCGCCTTGGCCTTGCATGTGCATGGCACCGCCTGGGGCCTGCATCGAGCCGCCGGCCGAAGCGTCAGGCGCGGGCGCCCCGATGGCGAGCACCGGATACTCCACGTCGATCGTGCCGGCGTGATCGAATTTCAGCGTCGCTTTGACCATTCCCCCTTGTTCGAGCGAATGTTTCAGCGACAGAAACATCATGTGATTGCCGCCAGGCTTAAGCGTGACGGATTCGCCCGGCTTGATTTCCAGGCCGCCTTCCACGGGGCGCATTTTCATCACCCCGTTTTCCATCGTCATGGTGTGAATCTGACATTGCGCGCTGGCGTCGTCGGAAACGCAGCTGACCCTGTCGGGCGCGGTACCTTTATTGGTGAGCGTCATATATCCCGCTCCCGATGCCGCGCCCTTCGGAGTGGCCCGCGACCATGGTTGCGAGATATGGATTGAGCCCACGTCATAGTCGCCAGCAGCTGCGGCGGGTGAGGGCAAATCTCCGTACAAGGCCGCGGACAAAGCCGCCGCGCCCGCCAGCAGCGCCGTCATCGCCAGCGCATCGGTAAGGCCGTTTTGGAGTGTCTTGGGAACCAATTGCGCCATACATGATCTCCGTAGCAGACCCTCCAAGCCCAATATTTGCGATTTGGAATATAATTCCCGACTTGCCGGTCCGGCTCCAGGATAGGGAGTGGGAAACATCGGCGGGTTTACGGTATTGTCTATAGGCAACTTACGACCGGATGACCACAGATTCGACGGCTGGAGATTTTGCCGCAGAGGCGTAGCTTGAGCATGATGCGTAGCTCAAAGGCGGTTATCGAGCGACCCGATCCGCGCGACGCCGGACCATTCGGCCAAATATTGAAGTTTGAGCCGCGGCGGCCGAATAAATCTTTCTTTGCGGCGGCCACGCGGCAGCCGGTCGGAGATGATCTCGACGATTTCGCGCAGTTCGAACAAGAACAAGATGAGCCGATCGATTATCGCCACCGGATGATCATGAACCTGATCGCGCTTGCGATCCTGATATCGCTGGTGGGGCTGGGCGTTTGGATCGCCGACATAATCAGCGACTTGCAAAGAGACCAAGACTGCCTGATGCAAGGCCGCAGCAATTGCGCGCCAATCGAAATACCGATCCCGATGCAGGAATAGTTTGCCGCCAGCGCGGCGCTCAGCGCATCAATGTGGCACTTGCTCGGCGCGAATCGGCGGCGGGTCTGTCGCCGGTTTGTGCTGAGGTGGAGCTGGATTGTCGGCGTTCTGCCGCGCGCCGGTCCGCTCGGGACGCGCAATGATCGGCGTGCCATCGGCGACGGGCGTCGCGGCGCCAGCATCGGCGCCGTTGCCGCTTTTGGCTGGAGTTCCCGGAGCGGCCGCGGGCGGCGCCTCGGGCTTGGCCGCGGGCGCCGCAGTCATGCCGCCGTCCTGACCGGCCGGCGCAGCTCCGTTCAAGCCCGTCGGCTTCGCCGTGCCCGGCGCCGCCGCGCGATGGCCGCCGACGACGGCGAGGACTTCCGAAACAACCCGCGCATGCAGCCGCGGAGATTTATCGATGTTGATATGATCGATACTCGGATCGGAACTAACGTCGATATTGGCGAGCGTACCGTGGAAGCCCGGCCCGCGCCGCATATAGGCGTAGTCCCGCTGCGTCAGATTGAGAACGCGCGCGACGTTGTCGCTTGCGGCGAACGATTGCGTGCCGTCGAACGGCACGACCAGCGCCACGGGAATGCCCTTGCGCCCCAGATAGGCGGCCATTTCCATGACTGCGTCAGCGCCGAGCGAATGGCCGATCAGGATGATCGGCCCCTCTTTGCCGGCCTTGAAATCGACCGCCGCGCGATCGGCGAGCGACTGCCACTCGCCGTAACCATGCACCGTCGCGTAGACACCACGCCGGTTCAGCTGCTCCGACAGCGTATCCATACCGAGCGAGAATATGTTCATCAGCCCGCGCAGCAGATAAACATGCGCTCGCGATTCCGCGGCGCCCGGATTGGTTCCGAGCGCGAGCATCGTAACGACCAGCATGCCAATCGCGGTCAAGTGCCACGAGCGTCTCATGACCCCCTCACCTGAACACTCGACTCGCACCGCGCCGAGCGATGCAAACCGGGCCGGTTCTGCATTCTAAGCACTTCATATTGCACTGCCAGATTTTGCCACCGAAGTCCCCCAAAATCCTGCCCCCTCCGGAACGGCGACCCGCATCTGTAGCAAAAATGCAACGTGAGGGAACACGCCGGCCAGCCATCAATAAAGCCACGGAACCACGCGGGCCGTCCGGCGCATATAGGCCCTGTACTCGTCGCCGAATGCGCTGAGCATCATTGCTTCTTCGCGCGCCACCCGTCCGAAAAACAGCACACCAAAGCCGATAAGACCGGCTGGACCCGCTACCCAGTTGGGCAGAAGCAGGGCCTGTCCGACCGCCATCAACCAGAAGCCGGCATACATCGGGTGCCGCACCAGGGCGTAGACGCCGGTTGTGACGAGCGTATGGCGTTCGCGCAGGTCGAGGCTGACGGACCAATTGTGGCCAAGATCACGATGGCTTCGGTAAAACAGCCAGAGGCAGCCAAGCTCGACCGCAATCCCAAGATAGGACAGCGCGGGAATCAGTGGATAATCGGCAAAGCGGGGAAAATGAGCCACCACGTAGACGAAAGGCACGATGCCGAGGCCGGCGAGCGAGCCTGCGAGGAGTGCAAACTCAAGCGGACCACGTCCTGAAGAGCGCACCGGTGTCGTGCGCGAGTGTTGGCGCGGCTGAAAGCGCAGAACGAACCACGTCAGGCCGCAGGCGAGCCAGATGATCTTCGCTATCGTCGGTGTCATGGCCTAAGGTCCTGCCGCGGCGGCGCGCGATGCCTGCCTATCCGCCGCGGTGCCATTTGGGTTCGATTCGAGCGCCCCGTCGACGGCAAAAGCCGCCACCGCCCAATCCGGCTTTTCGACTCGGTCCCGCAGCGCAATCGGACCGCAGCACAGCATGTAGTAGTCGTAAAAATAACGCCGCTCGTTCCCCATCACCGCTTGGCGATGGATCCGCAGAAAATTGAGATGAAAGCGCCGGTAGGTATGCTCTTCCACCATCATGCGGATGCGGAAAATTTTCACGATCGGTTTGCCCGTAGGCGGCAGCCCGAGTGCGACGACGGGATCGACTTTATAAACGTTGATGATATCGACCAGCGCTTGATATTCGACCCAATAAACGGCCGGCGTATTGGCCAGCCGTTGAACGACCTCGCGCAACCAGCCGGCGGCCGGATGCAGCGCGACCTTCAGCAGCGACGAGCCGGTCGAGACGACGTGCAGCGTTTTCGCGCCGGTGCGCAGCTGTGGATCCAGCGCCAGCGCGCGATCGAGGACAACGAGCGACAGCGGCGCGCCGAGGCTGTGGCCATCGATGATGATTTCATCGGCGTCGCTGCCGCGAATGAGTCGCACGAGCTCATGTGCCAACACATCGAGACGTTTCTCGAGCGCCGGCCGTACGCGATGAATGAAATCGCGGGCGAAGTACCAATCGTCCAGCGCATAGCCGATATGGACCATGCGGCCGAAGGTCCAGCGCAAGCCGGCAAAAAAGGCCAGCCACAGCGCCGGCGCGAGAGCGAGGCGAAACGGCAGTCCGATGTGGATCACCGCGAAGCGTGTGGCGGCAATCGACAGCCACATCATGCCGAGGACGTAAATCAGCGGGGAGAGAAAAAATGCGCCGTAACGCCAAGCTATGACGAAATAGCGGATGACGGTTCCCGTCAGCACAAATTCCATGAGCGCGGCGATGCCCAGTGGAAAACGCCACCAATCGCTCGTTGCCGCATCGGCGGTCACGAAGTCATCCCAGCGAAACCAGTGAAAATCGGTACTCACGCGCCAATTCGGGGCGGAGGTTTCGATTGTCCAATTGGCCACGGCGCCATCCGCCGACAGCTGCAGCGGCGAGACCTTGCCCTGCACGTTCCAGGTCTTTTGGAACCGCGCCATTTCGCGAATGAAGCGGCGATGCTGGTGTTCCGGCCCGACCGGCTCGTAGCCGGTCATTTGCACGAAGCACCGCTTGCGTACGAAGGCTTCCGGCATTGGCCCCCTCTCCGGCCGCTCCCTTAGGCAACATGGCAGGCGCGATCAAGCATGCCGGGCGCGGACCGCCTTTGCCGCCGATCCGATAAGCTCTTGCGCTACAGCAACAAAATACGGCTTTTTGCGGCGTGTATGCGCGCCCGCAAAGAGGGCGGCCGCCGTTGAACTTACCGGCGTCCTTCGCTATACGGGGCGTTCACAAATGAGGGGCCCGCGCGACCGGGCTTGCTCGCGCTGGGCTGGGCCGGCGCTTCTTCTTCGATCGACCTAAAGAGCACGCCTGATGTCCACCACATTCGATAAAGTGGCCGAAATCATTGCTGAGACTTGCGATATTCCGCGCGAGAACATCAAGCCGGAAAGTCATGCGATCAACGATCTGGAGATCGACAGTCTAGATTTTCTGGACATTGCCTTCGCCATCGACAAGGCGTTCGGCATAAAGCTGCCGCTCGAACAGTGGACGCAAGAGGTCAACGACGGCAAGGCCACGACCGATCAGTATTTCGTCTTGAAGAACCTGTGCGAGCGGATCGACGAGTTGATCGCTGCCAAGGGCGCCTGAGCGCCTCTCATGCGTCTCGAGTATTTCCAAATGATCGACCGCTTCGTCGCCGTCGACGTCGGCGGCCGCGTGGCGCGCGCGATCTGTACCGTGCCCTTAAAAAGCACGGTGTTCGAAGGTCATTTTCCGGGCTATCCGTTGATGCCTGGCGTCCTGCTCATCGAATGTATGGCGCAAACGACCGGCTGGCTGGTCAGTGCGCTAACCGGTTTCACCGGTTTGCCGGCGCTTGCCGGCGTGAAGGAAGGCAAAATCCGCAACGCGGTCTTTCCCGGCGACGAACTTGAATTCGAAGGCAAGGTCATCCACGAGGGATCAGGCTATGCGATCGGCGAAGCCAAAGGGTGGTGCAAGGGCGCCGCGATTTGCGACGCTACCCTGACCTATCGCATCGTTCCCTATCCGAGCCCCGAACTTCGCGCCGGATTGTGGGAATGGGCCGAGCGTATCAACTTCCCGGCCAAGGAGTTCGCGAAGTGACCGAACGGCGCGAGGTGTGGATCACCGGCGTCGGCCTCCTCACCTGCCTGGGCGAAGGGGTCGAAACAGCCTGGGAACATCTCGAGCGCGGCGACCCGCCGCCTTACGACGACAAAAGCTTTGCGCCCTACATCGTGCATCAGCTGCCGCCGATGAGCTTCGACAAGCAGATCCCGAAGAAGAGCGATCAGCGGCAGATGGAGATGTGGCAACGGGTCGGCGTCTATTCCGCGGGGTTGGCGCTGACCGATGCCGCGATCGCGGGCAACGCCGAACTGCTCGACCATACCGACATGATCGTCGCTGCTGGCGGCGGCGAGCGCGACATTGCCGTCGACACGGCGATCATGGCGGGCGTGCGCAAAACCAATCAGCCGGGCGCCTTTCTCAACGAACGGCTGATGAGCGATCTGCGGCCGACTTTGTTCCTGGCGCAGTTGCCGAACCTGCTGGCCGGAAATATTTCGCTCGTTCATGGTGTGGTCGGCTCATCGCGCACCTTCATGGGCGAGGAATCCGCCGGCGTCGACGCCGTGCGCGTGGCCCAGGCGCGAATCGCCGCCGGACAAAGTGAGCTGACGCTGGTCGGGGGCGCCTATCACGGCACGCGCTGGGACGTGCTGCTGGCTTTCGAGCTCGGCGGCGTCGTGCTGAAGGACAAGTTCGCCCCCGTTTGGGATCGCGGGCCGCAAGGCGGCATCGCCTTCGCGACAATGGGCGCATTTTTGGTGCTGGAGAGCAAAGAGCATGCGACCGCGCGCGGCGCCCGTCCCCGGGCGCGAGTTTCGCAGGTGCTTTCGGATCGCAACGTGAGAAAGCCCGGCGATGCCGAGGCGTCTTTTCGCCGGCAGTTGGACGCTATAGGCGCGCGCCTCGACCGCGCGCATAGTGCGGTCATTTCCGGCGCGGCCGGGCTCGAACCGGCCACTTCGGCTGAACTTACGGTGCTCAAGGAAATCGGGTTGCCGGTCCGCAATACCGGCACATATATCGGGCATGGCGTCGACACCCAGTTCGTGGCTAATCTGGGAATCGGCTGCGCCGCGATCGAGCACGCCAAATTGTTCGCACCAACCGGATCGGGGGATAGTGGCACGAGCCCGGCAGGTTTGCGCCAAATCGTGGTTACCAGCATCGGCAATTGGCGCGGTGAAGGCCTGGCGCTCCTCGAGCGGGTGAACTGAGGGAGAGGCATGATGGCTTTGAGCAAACCCACGGCCAGCGCGCATCGTGACAAAGCCGGGCGGCCGGTCATCGCTGTGACCGGGATGGGCGTCGTGACTTCGCTGGGCGTCGGCAAGACCGAGAATTGGGCCAAGCTGTCGGCGGGGAAATCGGGCATCCGCCGCATTTCGCGTTTTCCGCTCGACAGTCTGCGCACCACCATCGCCGGCACGGTCGACGCCGTGTACAGAGATTACATGCCGCCAGCCGGGCTTTCAGAACGCATCGCGCTGTTGGCCGGCGAGGAGGCGATCACGCAAGCGCAGATCGGCAGCAAGGGCCATTTTCCCGGACCGCTGTTTCTTGCGCTACCGCCGCTCGAAATCGAGTGGCCGTATCGAATTCAGATGGCCGAGAAAGCCGCTCCCAATGGCGAAGCTGGTTATCCCGACCTGATGCGCGTGGCGCGCGAATCGCAATTCGCGCCGGTCTACGAGACCTTAAAATATGGAATTATCGGTGAGCATCTCGCCGATCATTTCGGCACCGAAGGCTCGCCGATTTCCCTGACCACGGCATGCGCCTCCGGCGCGACCGCGATCCAGCTCGGGGTCGAGGCAATCCGGCGCGGCGAATGTCAGGCCGCGCTCGCCGTCGGCGCCGACGGCTCATTGACGCCCGAATCCCTCGTCCGCTTTTCGCTGCTCTCGGCACTGTCGACGCAGAACGACCCGCCTGACCAAGCTTCGAAGCCCTTTTCAAAGAATCGCGATGGTTTTGTCCTGGCCGAAGGCGCGGCCGCGCTGGTGCTCGAAGATTACGATCATGCGGTCGCGCGCGGCGCCAAGGTCCTCGGCATTCTCGAAGGCTGCGGGGAAAAATCCGACTCCTTCCACCGCACCCGTTCCAGCCCGGACGGCAAGCCAATCATTGCTTGCATGCGCAACGCCTTGGCTGATGCCGGGGTCGGGCCGCAAGACGTCGACTACATCAACGCGCACGGCACCTCGACGCCTGAGAACGACAAGATGGAGCATTTGGGTGTTTCCGCCGTGTTCGGCGAGCACATCCGCAACATTCCGATCTCGTCGAACAAGTCCATGATCGGGCATACCTTGACGGCGGCTGGCGCGGTGGAAGCAGTGTTCAGCCTTCTCACCCTCGAACATCAGCGCATCCCGCCGACGATCAATCACCAAGTTCCCGATCCCGCCATTCCGCTCGACGTCGTGCCGAACGTCGCGCGCGATGCACGCGTCACGCGCGCCATCTCCAACTCATTCGGTTTCGGCGGCCAGAATGTTTGTCTGGTGATGACCCGGGAGCCGGCGTGAGCGGACCTGCCGAAGCCGCTGTCGATGACCGCGCCGGCCGTTCGCCCGGGGCGGCCGGTGCATCAATGCGCGCACTCTCGCTGCTCGCCGATCGCAAAATCGAACTTCGCGATATTCCGGCGCCCGCGGAGCCCGGCGCCGGCGAAGTGCAGATCCGTATCAAAGCGATCGGACTCAATCACATCGACGTCTGGGGTTGGCGCGGCATGGCATTTGCCAAGCGCACCCTCCCCCTCATCGTCGGCGTCGAAGCCGCTGGCGAGATCGCCCGCGTCGGCCCCGATGTAACCTCGTGCCGGCCAGGCGATCGCGTCGTCGCTTACGGCGCGCTGACTTGCGGGACCTGCAAAGCGTGCCGCGCCGGTCGCGATAATCTCTGCGAAAACGTTGCGAGCATCATGGGTTTCCATGTTGATGGCTTTGCCCGCGAGCTCGTCAACATGCCGGCCCGGCTGGTCGTACCGATTCCCGACAATGTCAACTATCGCGACGCCGCCTGCGCGCCGGTTGCATTCGGCACCGTGCAGCACATGCTATTCGACAACGCCAAGCTCGAGCCCGGCGAGACCATTCTGGTCCAGGCCGGCGGCTCCGGCATCGGCACCACCGCGATCAAAATGGCCAAGGCGATCGGCTGCACCGTCATCACCACGGTGGGCGACGAGGCAAAGGCGGAAAAAGCCAAAGCGATCGGCGCCGATCACGTGATCAATTACCGCACCGAGCGCTTCGAAGGCGTGGTGCGAAAGCTTACCGGGAAAAAAGGTGTCGATGTCGCTTTCGAACATGTCGGCCCGGACACGTTCAACGGCTCACTGCTTTGCCTCAAGCGCGGCGGCCGCCTCGTCACCTGCGGATCGACCTCGGGACAGTCGATCACCATGAACCTGTTCCAACTGTATTTGCAGCAATATCGCATTTTCGGATCGTTCGGCTGTTCGTTGCGCAATATCGGCGAAAGCCTCGCCAAAATGGCGTCGGGCCTTGTTCCGGTGATCGATACCGAAGTGCCGCTCGCCGAGTTCGAGCGCGGACTCGCTCGGCTCGAGAGCCGCCAGGTATTCGGCAAGATCATCGTTACGTTCTAAGGCGAAATGACGTTGCGCCTGAATCGTCATTTCGCCTTGGCTGCCTACCTAAACATGATCTTTTCCCAAAATCGGGATCCACCCCGGATCGCGTCTAAGGCAAGTTTTTTCGGAATCGTGCTGTAATGCCGGACCGGGCGCTCAAGAACTTGTTCGACAAGACTATCGGCGCGATCACGGTCGGCCTGCTCAATGGCATCAAACACACCGATCGCCGGCGCACCGCAAATTTTGCCGGTGCGTTCATGCGAAGGATCGGTCCGCTGTTTCCAGAGCATCGCATCGGCCGCGAACAGCTCCGCACCGCCTTTCCCGACAAATCCGCCGACGAAATCGAGCACATTCTGGCGGGGGTGTGGGACAATCTCGGCCGCATCGCGATCGAGTTCGCTCACCTCGACGAATTCTGTGTCGAAGGCTTCGGCAAACAGACTGCCGACGTCATTACCTACCCGCCTGAATCTCAAGCCCGCTACGATTGGATCATGAAAAGCGGCAAGGCCGCGATCGGCTTTGCGGCGCATCTGGCCAACTGGGAACTGCCCGGAATCGGCGCCAAGCTCATCGGCGTAAAGTCGGCAGTTCTCTATAGAAGGCCAAACATCGGCGCGGTCGACGATGCCATAGTCAAACTGAGGGCGCCGCTGATGGGCGAACTCATTCCAACCGGACTGGATGCACCGGTGAGGTTAGCGCGGCTTTTGGAGTCCGGCGTCCACGTCGGCATGTTGGCCGACCAACATTACAGCAAGGGCGTTGAGGTCATATTTTTCGGCCGCCGCTGCCTCGCCAATCCGCTGATCGCGATGCTGGCGCGGCAGACCGAGCTGCCGATCTACGGCATGCGGGTCGTCCGCAAAACCGATGGCAACAGTTTCTGGGGTGAAATATCAGCCCCGGTGCAACCGGTTCGAGATGCCGACGGCCGGATCCAAGTCAGTGGGACCATGCAGGCCATCACATCCGTGATCGAGGGATGGATCCGGCAGCTTCCCGAGCAATGGCTGTGGCTGCATCGGCGCTGGCGCTAGCGGTTACTGCTCGAAAGAGCCGCAAAGAATTGGGGGCACCTGGTCGATAAGATCCTGCACGGTGCCAATCCGGGCGATTTGCCGGTCGACCAGCCGGTCAAGTTCGACCTCGCCATCAACATCAAGACCGCGCGAGCCATCGATGTTTCTGTTCCAGCGACGTTATTGGCCCGCGCCGACGAAGTTATCGAATAGAAGACATTTTTGTTGCAGCGCATAAGCGCGACGCGGCGCAGGAGACTACGGGAATAGATTCTGCGTCCTTCGGTGTTATTATAGTTCGTGACGGCTAAACGATGCCGCCGATCGCGTGTTTTAAAATCAATGGGGGAATGCGCCATGGCCAATAGCCAAGCGAAGTTGCTGTATCCGGGATTAGCCGGTTTCTACGAAAGTGTGCTGCCGATCGCCGAAGCCTTCTTGCGCATTGTCGTCGGCGTCATGTTCCTGATGCATGTTTCGGGAAAACTGTCGACCGGCCCTGGCGCCGTAGCCGCGAATGTTTTGTCGAAGAACGGCCTCGAGCCCGCAATATTGTGGGCATATGTCATCATTTTCCTCGAATTGGTCGGCGGTATTTGTCTGATCATCGGCCTGTTCACGCGCTTTTTTGCGGCGGCCCTCGCCATCGAGATGCTGGTGGCTTTGCTGGTCGTGCATCTGTCGAGGGGTTATGCGGCTTCCGGCGGCGGCTACGAATATGTGCTGCTGATCGGAGCGGCATGCTTCCTCATCGCCATTCGCGGCGGCGGCCCCTACTCCGTCGATCGTTTTATCGGCAAGGAACTCTGATTTCCGTCTAAGGGGCGGCGGCGATGTGCCGCCGCTTCTCAGCTCATCGCTGCAAAACAAAGCGTTGCGTGAATTTCGAGCCACGCCCGTGTGGAGCGCCGGGCGCAGCGGCCCAGCTGACTAAAGCTTCGTAATTCCTGCCTGATCGATAATTTGTTTGAACGTTTTGATTTCCTTAGTCACGCGCGCCCACGCTGCATCTGCGCCTTTGGCACGCACCAAGAATCCGGCCTGGAACAGCTTGTCCTTCATCTGCGGCATGAGCAGGACCTTCAACGTCGCACCCTCGAGCCATTTGACCGCGGCGGGCGGCATTTTGGCCGGCGCGAGCAAAACCATATCGGTTCCAATGCTAAAGCCATCGTAGCCGGCCTCTTCCATCGTTGGTACAGCGGGCAATTCCGGCCAGCGGCTGTAGCCGCAGATCGCGAGACAGCGGAACGTGCCGGCCTTGATGTGCGGTAAGGCTGCGCCGAGCGAGCCCACGCTCAGTTCGACTGTACCGGTCAGGAGCGCCTGGACGGCATCGCCGCCACCTTTGAAAACGACATCCGCGAGCTTCGGCAAATTCTCCCGCATCTTGAACAATTCGAGCAGCAATTGCGGCGTGGTGCCGATTGGCGGCGTCGCGCAGTTGTATTTTTCCGGATTGGCGCGCGCCAGCGCGATGAAATCTTTGATGGTCTTCGCCGGCGATTCGGCTCTGACGACGAACGTATTCGGCGTCGTTGCAAGCTCGCTGACGGCGACGAAATCGTTGTATGGATCATACGGCAGTTGATTATAGAGGCCGTAATTGACTGAAAAAGCGTTGGTGGCGAGCAGAACCGTGTAGCCATCCGGATTGGAGCGCGCCACGTATTCCATACCGATATTGCCGCCAGCCCCGCCGCGATTTTCGACGATAAAAGTTTTGCCGGTCGATTGATCGAGCGCCGCGGTGACGATGCGGGCGACGATGTCGGAGGGGCCGCCCGGCGTATTGGCGACGACGAATTTGACCGGACGGTCCGGATAGTCAGCCCCGGCGGTGCGTCGTCCGACCAGCGCCGGCGCAACTATTCCGGCAAGCAGTGCTCCCGCCCCTTTCACGATGCGCCGTCGCGTCGGCGGCGCCGGTGCGATGCGTTTCATTTGATATTCGCTCTCCTTGTCCGACGCCGCGCAATTTTCATCTCTACGCGCGCGCATCATTGCCCAGTCTTGATGCGCGTCCACAGCCGATTGATCAGGCGCTGCGTCTTTTGATCGTGCGCAATGATCGTATAGAGCTTCGCCATGGTGGCGGCATCTGGATATACGGTTTGGTCCTCCAGAATGGATTTGTCGATGAGATCGCTTGGAGTATCACCGTTGGCGTACGATACGTAATTGGTATTCTTCGCAGCAATCTCGGGGCGGATCAGAAAATTGATCAGCGCATGCGCTTCCTCGGGATCGGGCGCATCCTTCGGAATCGCCAGATTGTCGAACCACAGCTGCGCACCCTCCTTGGGAATTGAATAACCGATCTCGGTCCCGCCTTTGGCCTCTGCGGCGCGCTTTTGCGCCTGCTTGACGTCACCGGAAAAGCCGACGACGAGGCAAATCTCTCCGGTGGCCAATGCGTTGAGGTATTCCGATGAATGGAATTTACGAACGTAAGGTCTGATCTTAAGAAGAAGATCGGTGACCTTGTTCAGGTCGCCGGGGTCGCTGGTGTTCGGATCGAGATGCAGATAGTGCAATCCGGCCGACATGATGTCATCGGACGAATCGAGAAGGTGAATGCCGCAGCTTTTGAATTTCGCTATCTTTTCCGGATTGAAAATATAATCCCAGGAATCGATGACTCCGTCCGGACCTAAAACTCGTTTAACGGCTTGAACATTGTAGCCGATCCCGGTCGTGCCCCACATGTAGTTGACTGCATACCGATTGCCGGGATCGTAAATGGCGAGCTGCTTGGCGATTTCCGGCCAAGTGTATTTCAGATTTGGAAGTTGCGATTTGTCGAGCGGACGAAAGATCCCGGCCTTGATCTGTCGCGACAGAAAATAGGCGCTCGGCACGACAACGTCATAGCCGGACTGCCCCGCCAAAAGCTTCGCTTCGAGCGTGTCGTTGGAATCGAACGTATCGAAGCTAACGAAGAAGCCCGTTTCTTTTCTGAAGGTGTCAAGCACCGTCGGGTCTTGATAGTCGGACCAGTTGTAGTAATTGACCCTGCGCGGGTCATGCGCGGCGGCGAGATCGGGAAATAGAACAATTGCAGAAGCGACCGCCAGACAAGCGATCGCAAGACAAAACAGGCTTGTCCCCGCGTCAGCGCCAAGCCAATTTCTATGCCTGAATTGGCCAGAACTTGGCGGAAATTGTTGGAAAGTCATCACGTCTCGGTCGGCAGGCCTGCAGCTTTCCAGGCCAGGATACCGCCTGCGAGATGCGAGCCATAGGGGAAACCCTGCTCCTGCGCTACGAGCGAAGCGGTCACCGACCGGCGGCCCGAGCGGCAGGCGAACACGACCTCACGGCCGGCCGGCTCGGGAATGGCGGCGGGATCGAAGCTGGACAGCGGAACCAGAACGGCCTCTGGAAAGCGCTCGACCGCGGTCTCGTTCGGCTCGCGCACATCGACGAGCAGGAGGCGGCCGTCGCGGAGGCCCTGAGCAACCTCCTGCGGCGTCAGATCACGCACCTGCGGATTTTGTTCAGCCATTGCTCACACTTCGCGCTAGTGTCGATCCAAACTTAAGTGCTCTCGCCGTGAAGGTGAAGGGCTCGTCAACTAGACCGTGACCTGTGTTCCCACTTCGACGACGCGATCAGTTGGAATCTGGAAGTAGTCGGTCGCATCGTTCGCCGAACGCGCGAGCGTGATGTAGAGGCGATCCTGCCAGCGCGGCATTCCCGAATGCGTGGCCGGCCGGATCGAACGACGCGACAAAAAGAACGACGTCGACATGATGTCGAATTGCCAGCCGAGTTTGCGCGCGATTGCAAGGGAGCGCGGAATGTTCGGCGTCTCCATATAGCCAAAGCGCAGCAGCACGCGCAAAAATGTCGAACCAACCGGTTCAATGCGCACGCGTTTGTCGCTGTCCACGCGCGGCGTGTGCGTGGTCTCGACGCTGAGAATCACATTTTTCTCGTGCAGCACCTTGTAATGTTTGAGGCTGTGCAACAGCGCGGTGGGGGCGCTTTTTGGATCGCTGGTGAGGAACACGGCGGTCCCGGGCACGCGCTGCGGCGGCTTTTTTTCCAGGATGCGGACAAGATCGTCGAGCGGAGTTTCAAGTCGGCGCGTCTTGGCGTACAGAATCCTGGTGCCGCGGCGCCAGGTATACATCACCAGCATCACCAATCCGCCGATCGCCAGCGGCACCCAGCCGCCTTCGACGACCTTCAGGAGGTTCGCCATCAGGAAGGTCAGGTCGATGAAGAGGAAAGGCACCATCAACGCGGCGGCGGCTAACGGCGACCAGCGCCACATCCGCCAGATCACGATGAAGGCCATCATGCCGGTCACGACCATCGTGCCCGTGACGGCAATACCATAGGCCGAAGCCATGGCCGTCGACGAACGGAACAATCCGACCAGCAGCAGGACGCCAACCAGCAAGAGGCCATTGACCCGTGGCATATAAATTTGGCCCGCCAGCTGCGCGGAGGTGTGGCGCACTTCGAGTCGCGGCAACAGGCCGAGCTGGATGGCCTGGCTGGTCAGCGAATACGCGCCCGTGATCACCGCCTGGCTCGCGATCACGGTCGCGATTGTCGCCACCACCACCATCGGAATCAGCGCCCAATCCGGATAGAGCAGGAAGAACGGATTCGCGAGCGCCTTGGGATTGTCGAAGACGAGTGCGCCCTGCCCCAAATAATTCAAAGCCAGCGACGGCAGGACTATGCAAAGCCAGGCGATCTGAATCGGTCCGCGGCCGAAATGGCCGAGGTCGGCATAGAGCGCCTCGGCGCCGGTGACGGCAAGAAAAACGGCGCCCAGCGTGTACAGGCCGATCATGCCGTGATGCAAAAGAAAATCGATCCCGTACAAAGGATTGAGCGCCCACAGCACGCCGGGATCCCTGGCGACCCATAGCGCGCCGGGAATGGCGATAACGACGAACCACACCATCATGATCGGACCGAACAGCGCTGCGACTTTGGCAGTACCGCGCGACTGGCCGGCAAACAGTATGACCAAGATCACGACTGTGAGTGGCACAACGTATTCGTGAAAGGCTGGGGTGGCGACATCGATACCCTCGACCGCCGACAGGACGGACAGTGCCGGCGTGATCACGGCGTCGCCGTAAAACAGGCCGGCGCTGGCAATGCCAAGGAGCGCCACAACGCCGACGGCTTTGCCGACGTGACCGACGGCGCGCGAGGCCAGGGCCATCAGGGTTAGCGTGCCGCCCTCCCCGTTATTATCGGCGCGCAGCAGGATCACCACGTATTTCAGTGTAACAACAACGATGAGCGCCCACAGGATCAACGAGAGGACCCCGATTACGGTGGCGCGAGCGATACCCGCGTGGTCCGGCCCAGATGCCGCCTCGAGCGCGACGCGCACCGCGTAGAGCGGGCTGGTACCGATGTCGCCGTAGACGACGCCGATGCTGCCCAGCGTAAGGCCCCAGAGCCCGGCACGCGTTCGCGTGGGATGGCTGCCGTTCGCCGGCATTTCGCTTCCGGGCGCGGAAGCGCTCAGACTATTGGTCATGGATTACGAACAGGACGTCTTCGTCCCTGCTCCGGATGTGCCGTCCGCCCCCGAGGCAGCGGCGGGCCTATACACCCATCGAACCCCAATGTCATGACGTCGCAACGCCATCCTTCGTAATTACTTTGCGCCCCGCCGTCTTGCGGATCAGAGATAGGAGTGAGGCCCCGAGACGACCACCGGCCAAAAGGCCGCGAGTGACCCTAGGATGAAGCCTGGAATGCGTTAAAACAGCGAGCCAATGGCACCGGGAGCTATGGCGCCGGGGTCCACGCTTTTCGGGCGGGACCCGTGACCGCTGGCTAAAAGGACAGCAAGATAGTGGGCCATCGACTGCCCAGCGGCGGCCAGGTCCAAGGAGACACAAGCATGCGTGAAATCGGTCATTTCGTCGGGGGCAAAATCGTCAACGGAACGTCAGGCCGGTTTGGCGAGGTGTTCAATCCCAATACCGGCGAGGTTGCCGCCAAGGTGGCGCTCGCCAGTAAGACCGAGATGGAAAAGGCGATCGCCAATGCCGAGGCCGCCTTTCCGGGCTGGGCCGCGACCAATCCGCAGCGCCGTGCCCGCGTTATGTTCAAGTTCCTGGAACTGATCCAGAGCGAATACGACGATCTGGCCCGCCTGCTCTCCTCCGAGCACGGCAAGACCTTCGCGGATTCCAAGGGCGACATCCAACGCGGCCTCGAAGTCGTGGAGTTCGCCTGCGGGATTCCACACCTGATGAAGGGTGAATTCACCGAGGGCGCCGGACCCGGCATTGATCTTTTCTCGATGCGCCAGCCGCTCGGCGTTGTTGCCGGCATCACCCCGTTCAATTTCCCGGCGATGATTCCGCTGTGGAAATGCGCTCCGGCAATCGCGTGCGGCAACACCTTCATTCTTAAGCCGTCCGAACGCGACCCTTCGGTGCCGCTGCGGATTGCCGAACTCTTCCTCAAGGCTGGGCTGCCGGAAGGCGTCCTCAACGTCGTCAACGGCGACAAGGAAGCGGTCGACACGCTGCTCACCGATTCACGCGTAAGGGCGATCGGCTTCGTCGGTTCATCTGCGATCGCCGAGTACATTTTTTCGACCGGCACCGCGCATGGCAAACGCGTCCAATGCTTTGGCGGCGCCAAGAACCACATGATCGTGATGCCCGATGCCGACATGGATCAGGCGGTCGATGCCTTGATCGGCGCCGGCTACGGCTCCGCCGGCGAGCGCTGCATGGCGGTGTCGGTCGCCGTCCCAGTCGGCAAAAAGACCGCCGACACGCTCATGCAAAAGCTCATTCCGCGGGTCGAGGGCTTGAAGATCGGCCCGTCCAGCGACCCTCAAGTCGACTACGGCCCGATGGTCACCCGAGAACTTCTCAACAAAGTCAAAGGTTATATCGCGGACGGCATCAAGGAAGGCGCGAAGCTTGTCGTCGATGGACGCGATTTCAAGCTGCAGGGCTACGAGAACGGCAACTTCATCGGCGGCTGTCTGTTCGACGAAGTCAGGCCGAACATGCGCATTTACAAGGAAGAGATTTTCGGCCCGGTGCTGTCGGTACTGCGCGCCAAGGATTATGAAGAAGCGCTGCGCCTGCCGTCCGAGCATGAATACGGCAACGGCGTCGCCATCTTCACACGCGACGGCGACACCGCGCGCGATTTCACGAGCCGGGTGCAGGTTGGCATGGTCGGGATCAATTTCGCGATCCCGGTGCCCTTGTCCTACTACACCTTCGGCGGCTGGAAGCGCTCGGGCTTCGGCGATCTCAATCAGCACGGGCCCGACGCCGTGCGCTTCTACACCAAGACCAAGACGGTGACAGCGCGCTGGCCGTCGGGGACCAAGGAAGGCGCCGAGTTCGTCATTCCGACGATGCGATAACGCCGGGCGCCTGCGCCCCAGTCGGTCAGCGCGGCTCTACTGTTCCGCTGACGGGGGGTTTGCGGGCGGAGCCTCGCCTGAGACAGGTTTCGGCTCGTCGCTCGAAGCAGGCTTGGCTGCGTCCGGCGAGGCAGGTCTCGCGAACCTCTGGCCGAGATAACGCGGCACCACGACACGCTCGCCTTCGCTCAAAGCCGCGCTTTCGGATTTCCGATTGACCTGCGCCACCGCCCAGAGCGGCACATGGTTCGCCGCCGCAAGACTTTGCAGCGTGTCGCCCGTGTGGGCCGAAATCGCCACGCCTGAGTCCCACAATTCGATCGGGCCGGTGGCGGCAAAAACGATGCGCAGCGGTACGGCCTCGCCTTCCCCGCCTGCCGCCATCGCCCTGACCTTGGCGGCCAAGAGCTCCTGGATACGACTGAACTTGTCGAGATTGACGTGAATGATCTCGCTGCGATCCTTCAGATTGTAGCTGGCGTAGTGGCCGTGGAAGCCGGAGCCCGGCGTGATATCGCCGCCGCCCAAGACATTGGAGGACTGATAGAGATTGATATAACGATGGACGTTTGCCGGCACACCGCCGGCGCCTCGCGTTGGATCATAGGTGATAAGCAGGCTTACCGGCACATGCACGGCACCGAGCGCCGCAGCGAACTGAATCGCGGAATCGCCGCCGATCGAATGGCCCACGACGGCGATCGGCCTGGGGTCGCGGCGGTAATCGGCGATGGCTTGATCGGCCACACCACGCCAGCTCGCGTGGGAGTAGTTACCCGCCGCAATACCACTACGATTAATACGCTGTGCCAGTTCGTCCATCCCCCAATCAATCTGGGGGATGAGGCCGTAGAATAGGTAGGCGCGGCCACGAACGGCTTGCTGGGCTTGCGCCCGCGTGTTGAAACACGCTGAAATGACGATCGCCGCCACGATGGCGAGCAAGAGGAATGCAGTTTTCTTGCGTTGGACCATGAGTTTGCCGGTTCGATGGATGAATCGATCGCGAGATGCTATCGATCAGGCGATAGATACTAAGTAGCGCTGGCCCCCTAATCGCGCTTAAGTCTGAGACTTCGAGTGCGAAATTTGCCCTAGGACCGCGCCAAATGCCACCAATACTGGGAGAAATTGTGGCCCGATACAGTCGGCCGAAAGTTCCTCATCGTCAACGACGTCGCCGGCCGCCATTGCTTGCTTCCCAACTTGCTTTGCCCCAACTTGCTTGACCCCATGACATTTCTCAAAAAACTAATGACCGGCCAGGTCGCTCTTTGGCATGCTTTTTGGCTGATAGGAGCTCCGCTTACATTCCTTTGGTGTGTAAGCGGAACATGCACGGTCGTGGGGTGCGGAATTCAGGAACCGGCGATCGAAGGAGTTCTGCTGGCGTTATTTGCGCTATTGAGTGTCGTCATCCCATTCCTGTCGATTTCTATCTGGCGAAGCGCATCGAAATATCCACGACAGACGTGGCCGCAGACGCTTTTCGCAACAGGTACCAAGGTTTGTGTAACCGTATTTGGAATATTGGCGCTTATCGGCTTGGGGGTTCTTCTCTACATCGCGTTCTACGTCTTCATAAACCCCTTCCTCGACCATGCCTGATCTGAATCCTTATGCCGGGTTGCGTGACGCCGTGAAGCCGTTGCGTGCAATGAGTTTTCAGTTTGCAAGAAGGTTTCGAACCTAATAATCAAGTCAGCAACGATGGAGTCGCGACAATGTCACGCTTTGGCACCATTTTGGCACTCATCGGCATCGGTCTGACATTCTCGGCCTGCGGTTACAACACAATCCCAACGCTCCAAGAACAGGCAAAAGCGCGCTGGTCGGATGTGCAGAACCAGTATCAGAGGCGTGCTGATCTGATCCCGAATCTTGTAGCGACAGTGCAAGGATATGCCGCGCAGGAGAAAAACGTTCTCACCGCCGTCGTCGAGGCGCGCGCCAAAGCGACGCAAATAACGGTGAATGCTTCCGACCTCACCGATCCTGACAAGCTCAAAGCGTTCCAGGATGCCCAGGCGCAACTAACCGGCGCTCTCGGCCGTCTATTGGCGGTTTCGGAGAACTATCCGGACCTTAAATCCAACGCCAATTTCCTAGCGCTGCAATCGCAGCTGGAAGGTACCGAGAATCGCATCTCGGTGGCGCGGCGCGACTATATCGATGCCGTGCGGAGCTATAACACGGCGCTGCGCACATTCCCGACCGTAATCTGGGCAAAGACGGCATTTTCCGGCGAGAAGCCGATGGCGGAATTCACAGCAAGCGAAGGTTCGGAGAAACCGCCAACGGTGAAGTTCTGAAATTCTCAAAGTCTGCCGCCGTGAGCCGTGCCTCTACTTTGGTTGCTGCAGCCGCACTCGGTTTTGCAACGCTTGTTGCTTTTGCGCTTGATTATCCGCCGCTGACCGGCCGCGTCGTCGATCAGGCCAATGTCATCAACGCGCAAAGCCGCGGCGCGCTCGAAGCAAAGCTCAAGGAGCTTGAGGATAAGTCCAGCATTCAGCTCGTCGTCGCGACGGTGAAGTCGCTGCAGGGCAGTGACATCGAGACTTATGCCAATGGACTGTTTCGATTCTGGAAACTTGGCCAGGCGCAGAAAAATAACGGCGTGCTGCTCCTCGTCGCGCCAGCGGAACATAAGGTCCGCATTGAAGTCGGCTATGGCCTCGAAGGCACACTGACCGACGCGCTGTCCTCGGTCATCATCGCGAGCGCCATCATACCGCGCTTCAAGGCGGGAGATTTTTCCGGCGGAATCGAACGCGGCGTCGATGGCATCATCAACGTGCTCAGCGGTGACAGCGCCGGCTGGCAAAGCAAAGTCGACGTCCGGCGCGAAGACGCCTCGGCTGATTTCGACGAGTTGTTTCCGTTCCTCTTCTTCTTATTGGCGATCTTTGTCTGCTGGTATCTCATTCAACATGCCGGCGGCGGGCCGACCGGGCGCGGCGGCGGCCGAAGGCGCGGCGGGCCGATCTTCATTCCCTATGGTGGACCGGGCTGGGGTTCGGGATGGGGCGGCGGCGGGCTCGGGGGTGGATTCGGCGGCGGCTTCGGCGGCGGCGGCGGATCGTCGGGCGGCGGCGGCGCATCCGGGAGTTGGTGATGAGGTTGACAAACGACGATCATGCCGCCATTGCCGCCGCGATCCGCGAGGCCGAGAAACATACCCGCGGACAAATCATTTGCGTGCTTGCGCACGCTTCATCGGCTTACGCCCACGTTCCTATTTTGTGGTCGAGCCTGTTGGCGCTTTTCACTCCTTGGCCGCTGATCTATTTCACGCAATGGAGCGTGCAGCGTATCTTCCTGGCGCAGCTCATCGTTTTTCTCATTGCCGCTCTCG
Organism: Xanthobacteraceae bacterium; assembly: GCA_036272395.1. GTDB lineage: Bacteria > Pseudomonadota > Alphaproteobacteria > Rhizobiales > Xanthobacteraceae > BOG-931. Next base: position 20,202 of record DATAYT010000086.1, on the reverse strand, counting down.
TATTCTCCTGGGCGCCGTTGCGTATTCTATTGGTGCCTCGGGCGGTGCGGCGCGCCCGCGCCCATCGCGCCGCTCTCGAGCAATTCGTCCTGCGTGGGATTAGCCGCACCCGCAATCGTTGCGGGGTGCTGATCTTCGTGTCGCTCGCCGAGCATTATGCGCGCATCATCGCCGATGAAGGCGTGGCGCAGAAAGTCCATGCCTCGGAGTGGCAGGCGACCATCGATGCGCTGACGCTGCGCATGCATGACGGCAATATCGCCGCAGGTTTTATTGCGGCCATTGAGCGCTGCGGAGCGGTCCTGGCACAGCACGCTCCACCGGATGGCTCTGCCAATGAGCTGCCGGATCGGCTGTACGTGATTTAGCGCAACTGGGCGGCGCGTTCAGCGCCGCAGCACGCCGCCGAGCGTCCCACGCACAACCGCCTTGCCGATCGTACCCGCTGTCTTGCTGCCGGTCGATTTGGCCAATGTCGCCGCGACCTGGGTCGCCATTCCGGCGGCGACGGCGCGCACGACATTGCGCGCCATGGATTGCGATGTGGTGAGCCGTGCGCCACGCGGGCGGCCGATACCGAAGACATTGCGGAATTTCGCGCCGATCCGATGAAACATACCGGTCTCCGCGGGCGCTGGAGCGCCTGCTCCCGCGGGAGTCTGCGGTGCGGGCTCGCTGCCGGGCGCCGCCGGCGCGGCACCACCAGCCAGACGCCGCTGCAAAATCTCAAACGCCGAAACCGGATCGATTGGGGTATCGTATTTGCCCTTGATGGGACTCTTCGCGATCACCGCCTTGCGTTCATCAGGCGTGATCGCTCCGATCCGCGCCGAAGGCGGACGAATATTCGCACGCTCGACCACGCTCGGCGTTCCGGCTGCCTCAAGAAACGACACCAGCGCCTCGCCCTTTCCCAATTCCGTGATGACTTGCGCGGTATTGAGCTTGGGATTGGGCCGGAACGTTTCGGCCGCCGCCTTGACCGCCTTTTGATCGGCGGGCGTAAAGGCGCGCAGCGCGTGCTGCACGCGATTGCTGAGTTGCGCCAGTACCTTGTCGGGGACGTCGACGGGATTTTGCGTGACAAAATAGACGCCCACTCCCTTGGAGCGGATCAAGCGCACGACTTGCTCGACTTTATCGAGCAGCTCCTTCGGTGCTTCGTTAAAGAGAAGGTGCGCTTCATCGAAAAAGAAAACGAGTTTGGGTTTCGGCGGATCGCCGATCTCTGGCAACTTTTCGAACAATTCAGACAACAGCCACAGCAGGAACGTCGCGTAGAGCCGCGGGCTCGACATCAACTTGTCGGCGGCGAGCACATTGACTGTGCCGCGGCCATTCGGCGCAACGCGGGTCAGGTCATCGATGGCCAGCGCCGGCTCGCCGAAGAAATTTGTGCCACCCTGATTCTCAAGGACCAGCAGCTGGCGTTGCACGGCGCCGACTGCGCTTGCCGCTACATTGCCGTAGCGGCTGCCAAGCTCCTTGGCGTTCTTGGCCAAATAGCTCAGAAGCTCGCGCAGGTCCTTGAGGTCGACGAGGCCTTGTCCATCGGTGGCTTTGATCTCGGGGTCGTCGTCGGCGAATCGGAAGGCGATGTTGATGATGCCTTCCTGCACGTCGTTGAGATTGAGTATGCGCGACACCAGAAGCGGACCCATCTCGAAGACGGTGGCGCGTATGGGATGACCTTGCTCGCCAAATAGATCCCAGAACACCACGGGAAATTCTTCGGGCTCATAGTCGAAGCCCATGTCTTTTGCGCGCTTTGTCAGTTCCGGCCTGGCGTCGCCCCGTACGGCAATGCCGGAGAGATCGCCTTTAATGTCGGCGGCAAAAACTGGAACTCCGGCGCGCGAAAACCCTTCAGCCAGAACCTGCAAGGACACCGTCTTGCCAGTGCCGGTGGCGCCAGTCGCGAGACCATGGCGATTGGCGAGTGCGAGCGAGAGAAATTGATCGTGGTCGCCCTTGCCGACAAAGATTTTGCCGTCGCGGTCAGGACTGGTCATGGCTTTGTCCCTCACTAAATCTCGTCGCTGTGGCCATAACGCCGCCGCCCAACGGAATTCGGCGCCGGCAAGATCTTACGGCCCGGTTTTATCATCCGCCATTGCGCAATTGCGTGCGTGGAATACAAGATGCGACCTAATGCATTTTGGCGCAACCCAACGGCTGATCGGTGAGCAGCCTTTCGCATGATCAAGTTTTTGTGCGGCGGGCCGAGTAGACACAGCGCGATAGTCGCCGTGCTGGTGCTGACGGCTGCGGCGGTCGGCGCATGCACTACGACCCCGCAGCTTACCGCCGCGCCCAGCGAGCAGGCTCAACCATCTCCGCCCCCGGCCCCGCCACCTCCGCAGCCGCCGCCGATCGATGTTGCCGGCCGTTGGCGGCTCGCTGCGGCGAGTGGCGCCTGTTTGATCACGCTGGGTGCTACGCCGGGCGCGGCTGAAGGCACGATTGCACCGGCCGGGGGATGTCCGGGGAATTTCTTTACCAGCCGCAAATGGACCTTCGAGCACGACATGCTGATCATTCGCGACCATAAAAGCGAGACTTTGGCCGAGCTTTCATTCTCGGCCGGCCGCTTCCAGGGGCAAGCCACCGCCGGCGGGTCCGTCACGCTCGCTAGGCCCTAGCTTTTCACACCGCTTTGGAAGAAAGGAGAATTCATGCCGGAATATCAGCTCTACTGCTTCGCTCAATCCGGGAACGCTTATCGCGCCGCACTCATGCTCAATTTGATCGGCGCCGATTGGCAGCCCGTCTTCGTCGATTTTTTCAAGGGCGGCGAGACCCGCACGCCGAAATATCGCACCGAGGTCAACGAAATGGGCGAAGTCCCGGTGCTCGCACACGGCGCGAAAAAATTGAGCCAATCGGGGGTGATTCTCACTTACCTCGCCGATGCTACCGGCCGTTTCAAGCCTGACGGAGAAGATGCGCGGCTCGAAGCACTGCGCTGGATCATTTTCGACAATCAGAAAGTGAACGGCTTCCTGGGACCGTACCGTTTCCTGAAAAATTTCGCGCGCCCAGCTGGCGACCCGGCGGTCTTGGCCTTTCTGAAAGGCCGCATCGACGGCAATCTCGGGATTGTCGACCAGCGGCTTGCGAAGGCGCCGTTCATGCTGGGCAATCAACCGAGCATCGTCGATATCTCGCTCGCCGGCTACCTCTTTTATCCGGCGGAGGAGTTTGGCTTCGATATCGCCTCGCAGTTTAAGAATATTGGCGCCTGGCGCGATCGCATGAAGGCATTGCCGGGGTGGGCGCATCCTTATGATTTAATGCCCGGCCATCCGCTGAAACTGTAAGCGACATGCGCCCGGCTCGACGGCCACCGCTCAAGGGTGAGGCCGGCACCGAGCAGGACCGAAACTAAAGCGGCGAAACTAAAGCGGAATGTCGAGGGCTTTAGGAACCGGCTTCGGCATCGGTGATCCTGCCGGCGGCGGAGGTGCGACAGCGACGCTCGGTTGGGCAGCGGATGCAGGCGGCGAAGCTGACGGCGATGGGCCAGGCGCCGCAGCGGGCGCGCTCACGGTCGGTGCCGGCGCGGCCAGCGGCTTTGCCACCGAGGCCGCTGGCGCGGTCGGAGCGTTCGCGGCGGCGGCGGGTGATGCGGCAGCTGGCGGCGCAGTGTGTGATGGCGGAGCCGACGAGACTGGCGCCGCCGTCGCCGCCTGGGACGGTGGCTGCGGCTGCGCCGGCTGAGGCGCGGCTGGCGCCGGTCTCACGGCTGATCGAACCGGCTGCCCCGCTGACGGACCGGCCGATGCCGGCGGGTTCGCACTGTTCCTCGCAGGTTTGGGCGCCGCGTTCGCCGGCGTTTGCGGCTGCGGCGGCTGGGCCACGGCCTGCTGCTGGGTCGGCGGCGAAGCCTGCACGGACGGTGGTACCGGCTCGTTAGCGTATTTTGCCAACAGCGCGTTGGCCGCCGCGATCAGCTTTGCTCCGTCGATCTTTTGCTCCTTGATTTCCTTGCGCCAGGCGTCGATGACGGGCTCGGTCGCCTTGCGCCAACGCACTACCGCCTCCGGCAGCAACGTCACGATCAAATCGCCGCGCTCAACGACCATATTGGCGACAGCGGCGGCTTGCTGATCCCACATCGCGCCCGCCATCGCGGCGGCAACCTGACCGGAATTGCTGTCGATCACGCTTTTCAGTTCGCGCGGCAGCCGATCGTAGCTCGTTTTGTTCATTGCCAGCACATAAGTCCTCGCGCTTGGCGAACGATCGGAAAACTCGGTGTGGAAGCGGAGCAGATCGTTCAATCGCAGCGGCGGCACCAGGTGCCATGGATCGAGGCAGCCGTCGACGACATGTTCGGTAATCGCGACCGGAAGCTGTGCGCTTGGCATCATGACCGGACGCGCGCCGAGCACGCGCATGGCTTCGGCTGCCAGCCGCGTCTGCACGTGTAATTTGAAGTCCTTCATATCCTCGGTCGCGCGCACCGGTCGCGTCGCATGAATGGCGGCGCTGTCAGAGCAAGAGAAACAGATCGTATAAAAGTGCCGGAATTCGTCTTGCAGATTGGCGGCGGCAAAATCGGCCAATGCTTTCGAACTGACCAAGGCGCGACGCGCCGGCAGGAATGGCAGTTCGAAGGTCTCGATTTTGGCAAATCGACCGGGCGTCAGGGTCGGAGCAGCGAAGACGATGTCGGCCGAGCCGTCGCGGACCTGATCGAGCAGCGCCGCTGGCGCCCCGCCGAGCTGCATCGAGGGAAATATATCGACGTGCATCCGGCCGCCGGATTCGGTCTCGATTTCGCGGGCCCAAGGCAGGAGGAATTTGTCGTGGACGCCGGATACTGCCGAAAACGAGTGGTGGAGCTTGAGCGTTATCGGCGGCGTATCCGCGCGCGCAAAACGCAGAATCGCAGGAGCGACGGCGGTTCCGATCGATGAAGTTAGAAACGTGCGTCGCGCAATCCGCATCAAACAATGTCCTCGCGACGACCGGCGACTATCCTGGAGCTATGTTAATGAAGCGGCGACGGGCGGTCGCTTTGCTCGTTTGGCCGGACCGCGCTGCCTCCGACTGCCGGCGATGGCAGCATCGTCTCGCGCACTCCCTCGCGCATCGCTTCGCCAGCGGCCTCGCGCGAGCGCTGCTGATAGCGCCGATAAGAGAGCCACCCGAACGGCAGGCTGCCGAGATAGGCAAGCGTACCAAGCGTCAGCACAATCCATGGATAGGCGATCAAAAGTCCAATCGACAACACGACGATGACAATCACCGGACCGACCATTTCGGGCGGAACGCGCGTTCCGACCCTTTTGCCGGAATAAACCGGCAGCCGCGAGACCATCAGAAGCGCAATAACCAAGGTGAAAAACAGCGTCGACCAGATCAAGACGCTCGAGCGCGGCACCCCAAGGAACGTCACGTATATGGGCAAAAGCACCGTAATCGCGCCCATCGGGGCTGGCATGCCGACGAAGAAATTGCTGGCCCAAGCGGGCCGATCTGGCTCCTCTGCCATGACATTGAAGCGAGCGAGCCGCAGGCCGCCGCAAATCGCGAACACCATCGCAGCGATCCATCCGGCCGACTTCAGGTCGTGCAGACCCCAAAAGTACAGGATCAGTGCCGGAGCAACGCCGAAATTGACGAAATCGGAAAGGCTGTCGAGCTCAGCGCCAAAGCGCGAAGTTCCCTTCAGAAATCGCGCCAGGCGGCCGTCGATCCCATCGAGAATCGCCGCAAATACAATTGCCGCAAGGGCGAGCACATAGCGGTTCTCGAAGGCCATCCGGATCGCAGTCAATCCGGCGCACATTGCAAGGAGCGTGACCATGTTCGGCGCCAGCGTGCGCACCGGAATGCGGCGGAAGCGCCGGCGCCGTGGGTCACCCGAGGGCGATGTTATTGCCATGGCGACAATATAGCGGCTTGCGCCGGAGCCTGCCATTGGGTCTGCGTACTCCGGTCTATGGGGCTTAATGGACCGCCGCAGACCCAACGCGACGGACCGCGCCGAGGGGTTTTTCTCCACCGCTTGCGACCGAGCGATCACACCGTGTTTGTCAGATCGGGCCCAATCGCGCGCATGAATGTCTGGGCACCCATGGGTTTGGCAAACAGGAAGCCCTGAACCAGGTCGAAGCCCAGTTCGCGCGCCGTAAAGAAATCGGCGTAGTTCTCGATTCCGACAGCGACTGTGCGGGCGCCGAATTGATTGGCCGCAACCGACGATATGCCGACATAGCGTCCGCTTCGCGCGATCGTACGCGCAACCAGCCACCAGTTCGGGCTCGACCTTGATTTCGACGAATGGAAAATCCCGCAATTGCAGGAGCGCGGTCCATTCACTGCCGAGGCGATCAACCGAGATGGCGACTTTGCGCAATCTCGCTTGTCTGGCGAAGTCGCGCACCGCCGCAAGATCGCGCGTGATGTCGCTGCCGTCGACCTCGAGAATAAGTCCTGCGAAAGCAGGATCGTCCGGCAGTTGACGGCAGAGATAGTCGAACGACTTCGGATCCTCGAGAAATGAGATTGGCAGGTTGATCGATAGATCGAGGGGACGCTGCTCGGCTAAAAAGTAGCGCCAGTCGGCGAGTGCCTGGGCAATGACAAATTGCGATAGCGCGGGTAACAGCCGCTCTCCCATATGCGGAATGAAAGCGGCGGGCTCGACCACTCCGAATTGCGGACGGCGCATGCGAATAAGGGCTTCCGCGCCGCGCAGATCGAGGGCCTGGCTGCCGATTTTGGGCTGGTACCACAATTCGAGCCACCCCGCCGAATGGCCGTGCGCGCCGATGCGGCCCGGATTGACGCCACTCGCGCGCGCGGCCGATACTCGTTGCGGCTCAGAAGACACGTGCCGACTCCGCGAAGGTTGGCAGGCCCGCAGAGTTATTGGCCCAATTCGACGCGGACAAGCTCGCGATGTGAAAGTAGTTAAGTGAAAATCTCTACATGACAAAAAACATGCAGATAGTTTCGTGGCCTTGCCATGAGTGATCTTCAACAACCAACAACAGAATTTCGAAGAATGGCAAGCGGCGGCAATTTGGTGGCGACCATTGTCAATCTTTGGCCTTACATTTGGCCGGCCGATCGCCGCGATCTCAAGGCGCGCGTGATCTTCGCCACCGTCCTGCTTTTTGTCGCCAAGCTTGCCACCGTCGCCGTCCCGTTCACTTTCAAATGGGCGACCGACGCCCTGACCGGACGCGGCACGGCACCGGTTGCGCCGGACAATTGGCTGGCGTGGGCGCTCGCGGCGCCGATCGTGATGACGCTCGCCTATGGAGCGACGCGCGTTGTGATGGGCCTTCTCACGCAGTGGCGCGACGGCATTTTCGCCAAAGTGGCGATGAATGCGGTGCGCCGTCTGGCGATGCTCACATTCGAGCACATGCATCTATTGTCGTTGCGGTTTCATCTCGAGCGCAAAACCGGCGGATTGACCCGCGTTCTGGAACGTGGCCGCAACGCCATCGAGACGATCGTCCGCATGGTGCTGCTGCAGCTGGCACCGACTATTGTCGAGCTCGTACTGATCGTCGCGGTGCTGCTCCTACATTTCGACTGGCGCTACGTTGCGGTCGTCGCCGTGACGGTTGTTTGCTACATGCTGTTCACCTGGTACGCCACCGAGTGGCGCATCAATATTCGCCGCCGTATGAACGAGAGCGACAGCGACGCCAACGCGAAAGCGATCGACTCGCTGTTGAATTATGAAACCGTGAAATACTTTTCCGCAGAAGCGCGCGAGGCCAAGCGCTATGACCGGTCGATGGCGCGATACGAGGATGCGAGTGTCAAGGCTTACGTATCCCTTGCGGTGCTCAATGCCGGACAAGCGGTCATTTTCACGATCGGTCTGACCGCCGCGATGGCGCTATGCGCTTATGGCATCGAACGCGGCACCAACACCGTCGGCGACTTCGTGATGATCAACGCGATGATGATCCAGCTCTATACGCCCTTAAACTTCATGGGCATGGTGTACCGCGAGATCAAACAGGCCATCATCGACATCGAGATCATGTTTTCACTCTTGGCGCGCAAGCCTGAAATTACCGACGGACCGGAAGCGCTGCCGTTGCAGGTGCGCGCCGGCACAATCCGCTTCGAGAACGTTTCCTTCGCCTACGAACCAGCGCGGCCGATCCTTACTAATTTGAGCTTCGACGTTGCCGCCGGCCACACCGTCGCAATCGTCGGGCCTTCGGGCGCCGGCAAGTCGACGATTTCGCGGCTGCTGTTCCGGTTCTATGACGTCACTAGCGGCCGCATCCTGATCGACGATCAAGACATTCGCGAGGTCACGCAGGCGTCGTTGCGGGCCGCCATCGGTATGGTGCCGCAGGATACGGTGCTCTTTAACGACACGATCCGCTACAATATTCGTTACGGACGCTGGAATGCGAGCGACCCCGATGTCGAGGAAGGAGCGCGCCAAGCGCAGATCGACGGTTTCATTAGCCGCACGCCGAAAGGCTATGAGACCGAAGTCGGCGAGCGCGGCTTGAAGCTTTCCGGCGGCGAAAAGCAGCGCGTCGCCATCGCCCGCACGATCCTCAAGGGCCCCCCTATTTTACTGCTCGACGAAGCGACCTCGGCGCTCGACAGCCACACCGAAAAAGATATTCAGGACGAGCTCGACCGGGTCGCCGAAAATCGTACGACGCTGGTGATTGCGCATCGGCTGTCGACAATCGTCAATGCCGATGAAATTTTGGTGCTCGATCTCGGCACGATTATCGAACGCGGCACACATCGCGAGCTGATCGCGCATGGCGGACTTTATGCCAGCATGTGGAACCGGCAACGTGAGGCGCAGCTGGCCCGCGATATTCTGGCCGAAGTCGGCGATGACGGCGCCGCGCCCAATCGCAACCCGCCGCCATTGCCCGAGGAACCCGAGCCGCGGCCCGACCTCCTTCCGGCTGCGGACGCGGCCGAATGAGCACATCATTGTTGTCATTGCCGCTTGGCGCTGCTCGCAACCGGCAAAAAGAAACGACATAGACACACAAGCCCTACATAAGCTCAATGTCCGTCACCGCCTCAATTCGTCAGCAACTGACGCCAATTCACCGCGAAGGTTATCCGTTCATCGCCGGCTTTGCCGTGGCGACCCTCGTTCTGTTCTGGTTATGGCCGCCGCTTGGCTGGCTCGGCGTGATCGCGACGTCGTGGTGCGTTTATTTTTTTCGCGATCCGTCGCGCGTAACGCCGATCCGTGAGGGGGTCGTGGTGGCGCCGGCGGACGGCCGCGTCTGTCAGGTCGTGAACGTGGTGCCGCCGCGCGAGCTTGAACTCGGCGAACGGCCGCTGCCGCGCGTCTCGATCTTCATGAGCGTGTTCGACTGCCACATCAATCGCAGCCCGGTCGCTGGACGCATCGAGCGCATCGTCTATCGCACCGGCAAATTCATCAGCGCCGACCTCGACAAAGCGAGCGAGGACAACGAGCGAAACGCTTTCGTCATCGTCGCCGGCGGCGGCGAGCGCCTTGCCGTCATTCAGATCGCCGGCCTGATCGCGCGCCGGATCGTTTGCTTCGCGCGTGAAGGTGACGGCCTTGGCGCCGGCCAGCGTATCGGCATGATCCGCTTCGGATCGCGTGTCGACGTATACCTCCCCGAAGGCGCGCGCGTCTTGGCCGGCGAAGGGCAAATCGCGATTGCCGGCGAAACGGTCGTTGCCGATCTTGCCGCGCGCGAGGCCGAACCGGCATTCCAGCGCGGTTGATGGTGCAGGGAACACAGCATTGAGGATCGCCGTTTTAACGAAGCCCGCTGTTCTTGTTGACATGCATTGCGCGTGCCTTCCACGGACAAAAAACGCTTGCAGGCGGCGAGAATCGACGCCACATGTGTTCTTTGGTGAGAATTAATCCATGAGCAAAATCAATGCGGTCTGCGTCTATTGCGGATCGAATACAGGGACCGAGCCGATTTTCGGCGAAGCGGCCGGTCAATTTGGCAAAATTCTCGCCGAAAACGGCGTTCGCCTCATCTATGGCGGTGGTTCGGTCGGTTTGATGGGCATACTCGCCGACGCCGTGCTGGCGCATGGCGGCAAAGCCACCGGAATCATTCCGGAATTTCTCACCCGGCGCGAGCAGCCGCGGCGGCTCGGCCAGGAGCTGATCGTTACCCGCGATATGCATGAGCGAAAGCGCACGATGTTTGAGCGCGCCGACGCCTTTGTCGCCTTGCCCGGCGGAATCGGCACGCTCGAAGAACTGGTCGAGCAATTGACCTGGGCCCAGCTTGGCCGCCACAGCAAGCCGATCCTGATCGCCAATATCAAAGGCTATTGGGATCCGCTGCTGACGCTCGTTGCCCATATGCGCGAGCGCGCCTTCGTGCCGGATTCACTGTCGATCAATTTCCTGGTGACCGAGCGCGCCGAAGATATTCTGCCGGTTTTGCGGCACGCGGCGCGCGGCCGCACCGAGGCGGACAAGGCAATGGTGATTCCGGCCGAGCGACTTTGATCGCCGCGTCACCGCGCGTCCCCGGACGAAAAGCGGATTCATTCCCGCGCAGGCGAATCGTTCGCGTCGCGCAGGAACGTCACCGCTTCAATGCGGTTTCCGTCCGGGTCGCGAATGAAGGCCGCGTAATAGCTGCTATGGTATTCCGTGCGCAGGCCGGGAGTGCCGTCGGACGTGCCGCCGGCCTTGAGCGCCGCGGCGTGAAAGTCCTCGACCGCCCGGGTGTCGGTGGCGCGCAGGCAAATATGCACGCCGCTGTCTTGCGCGATGCTCGCCATTGTCTCGCGCCGATTGATCCAGAATTCCGGATATTTCTTACCGAAGCCGGCCGCGGCATCCGGCCATTCGCGTAATTTCCGCATCCCGAGCGGCGCCAGCAACGCGGTATAGAACGGCTCGGCCTTCGCCAGATCGCGCACCGCGACGGAGACGTGATCGATCATGGGGGCCCTCCAAAATTCGGGGCGCCTAGCGATAGAAATGTCCGATCATGCCGGCGCGCCAGACTTCACGAGCTTGTAGACAATGGAATCCATCAGCGCCTGGAACGAGGCATCGATAATGTTTGCGGACACGCCAACGGTTCGCCAATGCTCGCCGGTCTCGTCGGTGCTTTCGATCAGGACCCGCGTGACGGCTTGCGTGCCGCCATCGAGGATGCGCACGCGATAATCGGTCAATGTAAGTCCCGTGATGAAGCTCTGATATTTGCCGAGGTCCTTGCGCAGCGCGAGATCGAGCGCGTTGACCGGGCCGATGCCTTCGGCCACCGAGATCAGCTCTTCGTCGCCGACTTTGATCTTCACCACCGCCTGGCTGACGGTCACGCGCTGGCCTCTGGCATTGTTGCGCTGCTCGACATTGACGTCGAACTTTTCGACATCGAAGTAGTGCGGCACTTGGCCGAGCATGCGCCGCGCCAGGAGTTCGAACGATGCGTCGGCGGCCTCATAGGCATAGCCGTTTGCTTCGCGTTCTTTTACCTCATCAAGAAGCCGCGTCACACGCGGGTCGTCTTTATCCAGCGACAAGCCGATGCGCTCGAGCTCCGCCAGCACGTTAGAGCGGCCGGCCTGGTCGGACACAAGGAGCTTGCGCTTGTTGCCGACGCGCTCCGGCGCGATGTGCTCATAGGTCTTCGGCTCCTTGACGATAGCGGACGCATGAATGCCGGCCTTGGTCGCGAACGCGCTTTCGCCGACATAAGGCGCATGACGATCCGGCGCCCGGTTGAGGAGTTCGTCGAGCCCATGCGAGATGCGCACGATGCGCCCGAGCGCGCCGTCGCTGACGTTGATCTCGAACTTGTCAGCATATTCCGGCTTGAGCTTGAGCGTCGGGATGATGGAGACGAGATTGGCATTGCCGCAGCGCTCACCGAGCCCGTTGAGCGTGCCTTGGATTTGCCGCGCGCCGGCGCGAATGGCGGCAAAACTGTTGGCGACGGCTTGTTCGGTGTCATTGTGAGCGTGAATACCGACGCGATCGCCGGGTATGACTTTGCAGACTTCGCCGACGATGTCTTCGACTTCGTGCGGCAGCGCGCCGCCATTGGTGTCGCAAAGCACGACCCAGCGCGCTCCTGCGTCATACGCGGCTTTGGCGCAGGCCAGCGCATAGGCGGGGTTGGCTTTGTAGCCGTCGAAAAAATGCTCGCAGTCGAGCAGGACTTCGCGCCCCTTTGCCTTCGCGGCGCGGACGCTGTCGCGAATGGAGGCGAGGTTTTCGTCCTCGGTCGTCTCCAACGCGATCCGCACATGATAGTCCCAGCTTTTGGCGACGAAGCAGATCGCGTCCGCCTGCGCTTCCAACAGCGCCACCAGCCCGGGATCGTTGGAAGCCGACCGGCCTGGCCGCCGCGTCATGCCAAAGGCGGTGACGCGCGCGCGCATCGGCCGCCGCTCGGAAAAAAAGCTCGTGTCGATCGGATTGGCCCCCGGATAGCCGGCCTCGACGTAATCGACGCCGAGCTCGTCGAGCATGGCGGCAATGGCAAGCTTGTCGGCGAGCGTAAAGTCGACGCCGTTGGTCTGCGCGCCATCGCGCAAGGTCGTGTCGAACAAATAAAGCCGTTCGCGCGCCATAATACTAACCGCGATAGAGCCGATAGATCGTGTAAAACGACACGACGATGGCCGCGGCGATCACCGCGTATTTCAAGATCAAATAATAGAGCCAGTGTCTCGGAAATGGCGTATCGGGGCGTTTCATGATGGTCTCCCGCGGTCAACAAGCGGCTTGGTCATGGTCGTATTGGCGAGCCATTCATCGCCGAGCGACACGGTGTTGCGGCTTTGCGCCGAAAATCCCCGCTTCGCGAAAAAGCCGCGCGCCGCGTCGCTGGCGTCGACGGTGATTTCCTTGCTGCCGCGCGCGGCGGCGAGCTTTTCCAGGGCGTCACACAGCATCGCTCCTGCGCCCTGTCCCGCGGCGGCCGGATGGACATAAAGCATATCGATATGCTTATTGCCGGCAAGCGCGGCAAAGCCGATCGCCGCGCCGCCATAGGTCGCGACCAGCGTCAACTCGTGCGCGAGCTTGGCGCCGAACGCTTCCTCGTCGTCGGCCGTCGAAGCCCAAGCCTCCTGCTGCGTCTCGCTGTAATCGTCGGCGGTCAATTCCTCGATCGCGGCGCGAAAGATCTCGGCTAGCAGCGGCACATCGGTCGGCAGCATCGGACGCATCGCCAGCTGCGGCAGCGGACGGGGATTCATCGCGCGATCTCCCAGGTCGTGCCCTCTTTCGTGTCCTTCACGACCACGCCCATTTTGGCGAGCTCGTCACGGAGGCGATCGGATTCTTGAAAATTCTTTGCTCGACGTGCAGCATTCCGCGCCGCGATCAGCGCCGTCACCTTGTTTTCGTCGATCGCGACCGATGCCGGCCGGAAACTGCCCCATTGGACGGCTGTCTGCTGCAGCAGCCCGATCAATTGGGCGCTCGCCTTGAGAGAGCCACAAGCTCCCGTGTTGCCCTTCGCCGCTTCGGTACGCAACTCATGCAGCGAAGCGATGGCTTTCGGCGTGTTCAAGTCATCCGCAAGAGCACCGATGACATCCGCGCACAAGATTCCGGGCGCTGTATCGACGGTCAGTTCGTACCAGTGATCGAGCGTCCGCTGGCTCTCGCGTAGCGCATTTGCAGTCCAATTGAGCGGCTGGCGATAATGCGTCAGCAGCATCGTCAGCCGGATCACTTCGCCCGGCCAATCCTTCAGCAAATCGCGGATCGTGACGAAGTTGCCGAGCGACTTCGCCATTTTCTCGCCCTCGACCTGAAGAAAACCATTGTGCACCCAATAATTGGCCATGATGGGCGTACGAAAGGCGCAGCGCGACTGCGCGATTTCGTTCTCGTGATGCGGGAATACGAGATCGATGCCGCCGCCATGAATGTCGAATATTTCGCCGAGATGCTTCCACGACATCGCCGAGCATTCGATATGCCAGCCCGGCCGACCCGGCGTTTTGATTCCGGCCGGCGACGGCCAAGCTGGCTCGCCCGCTTTCGAGGGCTTCCACAGCACGAAATCCATCGGCGCGCGCTTGTACGGCGCCACCTCGACACGCGCGCCGGCGATCATCTCATCGAGCGAGCGCCGCGCCAATTTGCCGTAATCCGGCATCGAAGCGACGCTGAACAGGACGTGGTCCTGCTCGACATAGGCATTCCCGGACTTCACCAGCCGCTCTATGAGCGCGCGCATTTCAGCGATGTGCTCGGTCGCCCGCGGCTCGACCGTGGGCGGCAGACAGCCAAGTGCGGCGACATCTTCATGGAATTGCCGGTCGGTTGTTTCCGTGACTTTCCGGATCGCCTCGTTCAAGGGCAGCGCCGGATATTCCTCGGCCGCGCGCGCGTTGATCTTGTCGTCGACGTCGGTGATGTTGCGGACGTAAGTGACGTGCGCGGCGCCGTAGCGATGCCGTAACAGCCGGAACAGCACGTCGAAGACGATCACCGGCCGCGCATTGCCGATATGGGCGAAGTCATAGACCGTCGGGCCGCAGACATACATCCGCACGTTTGATGGATCGAGCGGCGTGAAGACGCGCTTCTCGCGGGTCAGCGTATCGTAGAGCTTCAGCTCCATCGGCAATCAACCTGTGCGCGGCTCCGCGCCAGTCGTGGCGCTCAATATAGTAGGCACGTCCTCGGCCTGCTGGCCGGGGCGTGTCTAAAGTCTCGAGGAAGAGAAAAAGACGGCCGCAGCCAGCGTTTGGCGCTAGCGAATAATCTCCCGGCAAATGCCGCAGATGTGCCGACCGTTCATGCCACGCACAATGGTCGAGGCGGCACATCGCGTCAAGGTCCCCTCCTCGCACCGTGCCGCCAAACTGTTTGGATCGCGCCGCTTAAGGAAGGCTTAACCGTCGTGCCGGCATGCTCGCTTGGGCATCGGCGTCAGTTGCAGCGCCGCCAGTCGGTTGGGTTGTGTTTGGGGTTACGATGCGTTTGGTCGCTGCGGTCGCCGCGCTTTCGGCTTTGCTTCTCTCGAGCGGCGCCCAAGCCGAAAAGCAAGCCGAAAAGCAGGCCGAGAAGCAAGCCGAAAGGCACATCTTCGTTATCGCCAACGACGCTGACGCTTACGGGGTCGACCGTTGCCTGGCGTCGAACGCCGCCTGCGGCACGACGGTGGCAAACGCCTATTGTCATTCGCACGAATACGCGCAGGCGCTTTCGTTCCGAAAAGTCGAGCCGGACGATATTGCCGGTGCGATCACAACGAGCCAATCCGACGACCGTTCATGCAGCGGCAGCCGCTGCGGCGAATTTGTCGCCATTGAATGTTCACGTTGAGGTAAGCCGAAGGCGGCAGCGGGAACTGAGGTCGGACAAGGGCCGGCCTTGGCCGACGGCGAAATTTTTCTTTCAACAACCCTGAATAGCGCAGCGCGATACCAACCTCGCGACGGGGAACATATTTCGTTTCTTGCTACGACTTGGCGCAGCCGGTATGCGCGATGCGCGGCAGACGGCGTTGCGCGGTTTAGCAACTTCGTTCATCTTCGCCCAATGAGCGGCCAGAATGCGATGCGCAGCGAAATACGGACCAGGCCGAACGCGATGGACGGAGCGCCGCTGAAGCTTAAACAGTTTCTGCCTTACCAGCTCAATGTCGTCGCCACTCTGGTCTCCGAAGCGCTGTCGCGGGTCTACGCGCGGCGTTACCGGATCGGCATTCCGGAATGGCGGGTGCTGGTCACCCTCGGTCAGTTCGGGGTCGTGACCGGCAAAGCGATCGGCGCGCACACCCACATGCACAAGACCAAAGTGTCGCGTGCGGTCGCGCTTTTAGAAAAGCGTAAGCTCCTCGCCCGGCGCATCAACCGTGCCGATATGCGGGAATCGTTTCTGTCGCTGACGGCGGCGGGGCGAACCATATACGAAGCGCTGGCGCCGCACGCGCTCGATTTCGCCCGCCGCCTGACTGATATTCTGGCACCCGGCGACCGCGACGCGTTCCAGCGGGCTTTGCAACAGATCGCCGATCGATCGGCGCAACTCGTGGCCGAAGCAATCGAGCAGACCGGCGCCAAAGACAACGTGAGGGACATGTGAAGCTTTATTCTTTTTTCCGCTCTTCCGCGGCTTACCGCGTGCGCATTGCGCTTAATTTGAAGGGCATCAGCTACGACACAGCGTCGGTCCATCTGGTCAAGGATGGCGGCCATAACAAATTGCCGGAGTTTCGCGCGATCAATCCGCAGATGCGGGTGCCGGCCCTGGTCACATCGGGCGGCGACGTTCTGATCCAATCGCTTGCCATCATCGAATATCTCGATGAAACGCATCCCGAGCCCCCGCTTCTACCAAAGGACGCGCTCGCGCGTGCCCGCGTGCGCGCGCTCGCCGAGCTTATCGCCTGCGATATTCACCCGCTGAACAATACCAGTCCGCTGCGTTATCTGAAAAACACCATGGGCCAGGAGCAAAGCGCGATTGACGCCTGGTACCATCATTGGATCATCACCGGCTTTGAAGCGCTTGAAGCGCTGATTACGCCCGGTCCCTACGCCTGTGGTAGTGAGGTCACGCTGGCCGATGTCTGCCTGGTGCCGCAGGTCAACAATGCCAGGCGGTTCAAAGTACCGCTCGAGCGGTTTCCGAAAATAGGCGGCGTCGATCGCGCCTGTCTGGCGCTCCCCGCCTTCGATCGCGCGCGTCCGGAGAATCAGCCCGACGCCGAATGAGATGCGGCACCATTCACACTTTAGTCACCATTGCGGCGCTTGATCCGCGCGCCGAACGGGGTTGGGGCGAGAATGATTCACCGGGTGAGCGGCTTCATTAAAGCCGGCCTGAAGGCTCGACAGCAAACAATCCTGTTTGCCGCCGTGATCGTTTTTATGCCCGCCGCCGCAAGCGCCCAGGGCATTTCCGCACCGCCGGGGCTAGCGGCGCCAGCAGCGCCACGCCAGCCGATTTCGAATCCGGGCGCGCCCAATCCGGCGCCGAGTTCAAATCCTGTCTGCGTGCGGCTTGAAGGCCAGCTGACCGCCCTGACCCAAGGCTCCGTCGACCCGGCGCGCGCCGAACAGATCAAGCGCACCGAGGACACCATTGCCAAACAGCAAGCCGATCTCGATCGCACTGTGGCGCAAGCCCACAAAGCCGGCTGCGCCGGCCAGGGATTCTTCGCGTTTTTCTCGGCACTCTCTCCGCAGTGCGGACCGATTACCTCGCAGATCCAACAGATGCGCGGCAATCTCGACCGCACGATTAGCGATCTCGAACAGCTTAAGAACGGCAATACCGGTCAGGAGGGACAGCGCCGCGCGTTGATCGGGCAATTGGCGCAAAACAATTGCGGCGCCCAGTACACCGCCGCGGCGAATTCATGGGGCGGACCGCAAGGCTTTTTCGACGCGCTCTTCGGCGGCACGATCGTCAATCCCGGTGGCGACGGCGCGCCGTCCGGCACCTATCACACCGTCTGCGTGCGCGCCTGCGACGGGTTTTATTTTCCGATCTCGTATTCCACCGTGCCGAGCCGCTTCACCGATGATGCGCGCGCCTGTCAGCGCTTGTGTCCGGCCGCCGAAGCGGAATTGTATTCGTTTCACAATCCCGGCGAGGACATGCAACAGGCGGTGTCGATCAGCGGCCAGGCCTATACGGCGCTGCCCAACGCCTTTCGCTATCGCAAGGAGGTCGTCGCCGGCTGTTCATGCCGGCGGCCGGGCCAGAGCTGGGCCGACGCGCTCAAGAACGCCGACGATTCGAGCACGCTGGAAAGCGGCGACATCGTCGTGACCGATCAAAACGCCAAGGCGCTGTCGCAACCCAAACCGTCCGGCAAGCCAGGGGCTTCGACGCCGCCGGCCAGCGCCGTTTCAGCCGCCGCGGCAGCACCTGCGAATGCTAGCGCAACGACAAGCACCGTCGGCACCGACAACAGCAAACGAACGGTGCGCACCGTCGGACCGCCTTTCCTGTCGTCGCAATCGTCATCGCAGAGCGCGCCGCAATCCCAGTAAAGACTCGCAGTCAAGCAGCAAATTCCGCGCATTTTCCGAAAACCGGCATCCCCCTTTCGGGATCATCCTTTAGAAATCCGAGGCGCCGGCTTTGGCCATGGCCGCGCCCTTGCTCACCGCGGCATCGGCGTCGGGCAGCGGCGTGCCCGGATCGTGAAACCGATTGACGATCGGATAGCGGCGATCGCGGCCAAAATTTTTCAGTGTCACTTTCACGCCGGGCGCGGCCTGCCGGCGCTTGTATTCGGCCAAATAGAGCATACGCTCGATCTTCATCACGGTGTCCCGATCGAAGCCCGCGGCGACGATGCTGGCGGTGGGTTCCTCGCGCTCGACCAGCCGTTCGAGGATGCGATCGAGCACGTCATACGGCGGCAGCGTGTCCTGATCGGTCTGGTTTTCGCGAAGTTCGGCGCTCGGCGCGCGCGTGAGCACATTTTGTGGGATCACTTCGCCGGCGGGCCCTTTCGCGTCGACCGGCTTCCAGCGGTTGCGCAGCTGCGCCAGGCGATAGACTTCGGTTTTGTACAGATCCTTGATCGGATTGAAGCCGCCATTCATGTCGCCGTAGAGCGTGGCGTAGCCGACCGACATTTCCGACTTGTTGCCGGTGGTCACGACCATCAGGCTGAATTTGTTCGAAACCGCCATCAAAATCGTGCCGCGGGCGCGCGCTTGCAGATTTTCTTCCGTAACATCGCGCGCCGCGCCGGCAAATACCGCGGTGAGCGAAGCTTCCAGTCCGCGCACGGCGCTTTCGATCGGCACGACGTCGTAGCGAACGCCGAGCGCACGCGCGATCGCCGCTGCATCGTCGAGCGATTCCTGCGAGGTGTAGCGAAACGGCAGCATCAGGCAGCGCACGCGTTCGCGGCCCAAGGCATCGGTTGCCATGGCGGCGCATAGCGCCGAATCGATGCCGCCGGAGAGTCCAATGACGACGCCCTTGAAGCGGTTCTTGTCGACATAATCCCGCAAGCCCAACACGCAAGCGGTGTAATCGGCCTGGTCGAGATCGTCGGGGCGCGCCACCGCTCCCTGCGCGCAGCGCCAAGCGCCGCCACTGCGCGACCAATGCGTGGTCAGGACCATTTGCTGAAACGCCGGCAACTGAAACGCGATCGAGCGATCGGCATTGAGCGCAAACGACGCGCCGTCGAACACCAATTCGTCCTGACCGCCGACTTGATTCACATAGATTAGCGGCAGCCCGGTCTCGGCAACCGACTGCACGCTGACATTGAGCCGGACCTCGGCCTTGTCGCGCCAATAGGGCGAGCCATTCGGCACAATAAGAATTTCGGCGCCGGTCTCAATAAGACATTCGACGACATTCTCGTAGTCGCCCCAATCGGTCCACGTGTCCTCGCAGACCGGAACGCCGAGCCGTACGCCGCGATAACTG
The DNA here is from genome assembly GCA_036272395.1 of Xanthobacteraceae bacterium. Lineage (GTDB taxonomy): Bacteria > Pseudomonadota > Alphaproteobacteria > Rhizobiales > Xanthobacteraceae > BOG-931. The sequence goes on along the minus strand of DATAYT010000086.1, from coordinate 836 downwards.
ATCGGGCCCGGCAGCGGACCTGAGGCGAAGACCCGTTTCTCGTCAAATACGCCGTAATTCGGCAGATTGACCTTAAAGCGCAGCGCCGCGACGCGGCCGCCGGCTAGGAGCGCGTAGGCGTTATAAAGCTTGCCGTCTTCGACCCACGGCGCGCCCATCAGCACGGCCGGTCCGCCGTCGTTGGTTTCGCGGGCGAGCGCCTCGACCGCCGAGCGGCAAGCGGCCTGAAATGCCGGCTTGAGCACGAGGTCTTCCGGCGGATAGCCGGCGATGAACAGTTCGGAGAACGCGATCAGATCGGCGCCGTCGCGCGCCGCCTGCTGGCGCGCTTTACGCGCACATTCCAGATTGCCGGAAATGTCGCCGACCGTGGGACTAAGCTGCGCCACGGCAATAGCAAGACGATCGGTAGGACGCTCATTCATGGCCAAGCTTTAACGCCGGAGCGTCCGGTCCGGCAACCGGGGACTTGCGCTGCAACGCCTTGACGTCAACGCGCGGAAAGACGCCTCGGTTCAAAGCGCGGCCACGGCCGGGAACGGCTTGGCCTTGGCTTGCCGCTCCGATTTCAACAAATCGGCGAGCAGGAACGCGAGATCGAGCGACTGCTCCGCATTGAGCCGCGGATCGCAGACGGTGTGATAGCGGTCGTTAAGATCCTCTTCGGTGATCGCGCGTGCGCCGCCGGTGCATTCGGTCACGTTCTGCCCGGTCATTTCCAGATGTACGCCGCCGGCGATCGTGCCTTCGGCGGCGTGAACTTGAAAAAATGTCCGCACCTCCTTGAGGATCTGATCGAACGGGCGGGTTTTGTAGCCGCTGACCGAGGTGATGGT
>DATAYT010000085.1:0-9598 GCA_036272395.1 Xanthobacteraceae bacterium | reverse complement strand
TCCTTGGTCTGCGAGGAAAATTTCGGGTCGGCCACTTTAACCGACAAAACCGCGGTCAAACCTTCGCGGCAATCGTCGCCAGTCAGCGCAACCTTTTCCTTGCGGGCGCCGCCGGCCGAGTCCGCGTAACCGGTGACTTGGCGCGTGAGCGCGCCACGAAAGCCGGCGAGGTGAGTACCGCCGTCGCGCTGCGGGATATTGTTGGTGAAGCAAAGTACGGTTTCGTGATAGCCGTCGTTCCACCACAACGCGCAATCGATCGTGACGCCGTCGCGCTCGGATTTGATGACGATGGGCTGAGGGACCAGCGGCGTTTTGTTGCGGTCCAGATATTTAACGAACGCTTCGACGCCGCCCTCGTAGCGCAGTTGTTCGCGCTTTTCGACGGCGTGGCGCATATCGGACAGCACGATGGTCACGCCGGAATTGAGGAACGCCAATTCGCGCAGCCGATGCTCCAGCGTGGCAAAATCGAATTCCGTCATGCTGAAGGTTTTTTTCGACGGCAGAAACGTCACTTCGGTGCCGCGTTTGTCGCGCGCGGCGCCGACGATCGCGAGCGGCGCTACCGCGTCGCCGTCACGAAATTCCATGAAATGTTCTTGGCCATCGCGCCAGATTGTCAGCCGCAGCCACGTCGAGAGCGCATTGACAACCGAGACCCCGACGCCGTGCAGGCCGCCCGAAACTTTGTACGAGTTCTGGTCGAATTTTCCGCCGGCGTGGAGCTGCGTCATTATGACTTCGGCGGCCGAGACACCTTCGCCCTTATGGATGTCGGTCGGAATGCCGCGGCCGTCGTCGCGGACGGTGCAGGAACCGTCCGGATTGAGGATGACGGTCACTTCCTTGGCGAAACCGGCAAGCGCCTCGTCGATGGCATTATCGACGACCTCGTAGACCATGTGATGCAGGCCCGAGCCGTCGTCGGTATCGCCGATATACATGCCCGGCCGCTTGCGAACCGCATCGAGCCCCTTGAGGACCTTGATCGATTCAGCGTCGTAATCGGACGGCGTGGGAATCTTTTTGCGGACCGGTTCAGCCATGGTGGGGCTTTCGAATCACTTCCAAAAAAATATGTGTGAATCAGCGAATCTTGTACACCAAAAAGGTGATCCGTACAGGACAAAAGGGGTGTCACTAACATATTGTCAGATCGCCGTTTTTCAAGGTTTTGGCGCCGCAGAAAAGCCATCGCCTTTTGGCCCAAAATTGGCCGTGGCCGAGGCGCGTCTCGGCCGCGCACGAAAATCACCGTCTGCCAATTGTGGAGTCCGTCGAAAGCCTTGATTACGCCGGCGGAGGCCGCTGTCGTTTCGGGTCTGGACTCAGCAAATGCTGATCCCCGGGTTGGTAATCCGGGATTTGATGCTGAAAGCGATCAAGTGCCGCGGCCCAAAGTTCCATGCGATCCAAATCGCCGCGCAGGCGCTCGAGCGATTCGATCAAGTTTCGCACGATCGTATCTGCTGCCGGTTCCGGCATAGCGATGACCTTGTCTTGTACCCGACGTTGCGGCTTCTTTCGGGTTAAGAAACGGCGCGCGGTCTTGTTCCAGAAGATCGCGACTGCGCGCATATTTGAAATGCATTTTCTCAGTCCGTTCCGCCTCAGGCGCGCTTCGCGGACGCGGTCAGTGTTCCCGATTTCACTTCGACGATACCGGCGAGCGATTCGAAGTCGCGGAACAGCACCGGATCAGCGCCCGTCATCCACGTTTGCGCGCCAAGCTCGGCGAGTTCGCGATGCAGCGCCAGCCGGCGCGCGGGATCGAGATGGGCGAGAACTTCGTCGAGCAACAGGACTGGCGCCGCTCCGGTCATCTCGCGCAGCAGTCGGGCATGCGCAAGCACAAGCCCGATCAGAAGCGCCTTCTGCTCGCCGGTCGAAGCATCCGCGGCGGGGATTCCCTTTGCGGCATAGACCACGTTCAGATCGCTCAAATGCGGTCCGTCGAGGGTACGCCCGGCGGCGGCGTCGCGGCCGCGATTGTCGCGCAGCACCGCGCGGTAGCGCTGTTCGAGGTCGCTTGCCGGATGCGCCGGGATGAGTTGCTCCAGCCAGCCATCGATTGCGACTTCGACAGGCGGGAACGGAGAATCCTTGCGCATCTCCAGTACCGCCGCGAGGCGGCGAACCGTCTCCACCCGCAGGCTGGCAACCGCGACCGCAAGCTCTGCGGTTTCGTGCTCGACCGCTTCGAGCCAGTGGCTGTCGGCGTGCGCTTCTTCCAGCAGCCGGTTGCGTGAGCGCAGCGATCTTTCAAGCGCATTAACACGGCTCGCGTGTTCGGCGTCGACCGCGAGCGCCAAACGATCGAGAAAACGCCGGCGCTCCGACGGCGCGCCGGTAAATAGGCTGTCCATCGCCGGAACGAGCCATATGACCCGCAAATGATCGGCGAAAGCCGCGGCCGAGGACACCGGTTCGCGATCGATGCGGCATTGGCGCGCCGTGGTTGCTCCGTCTTCCGACGGAGCGTCGATCCCGGTGCCAAGCGTGGCCAGGCCGAGCGCGCCTTCGATTTCCGCGGCGACCGCCCAAGAGCCGTCGCCTTCATTGAACGCGACCTCGCTGAGAGTGGCGCGGCGCAAACCGCGGCCTGGTGCAAGAAACGAGATCGCTTCGATCAAGTTGGTCTTGCCGGCGCCGTTCGGCCCAACCAGCGCGATCGACCCGGCGCCGGCCGCGAGCGAGGCGCTGGGGTAGTTGCGAAAATTATGCAGGGTCAGGCGGCGGACGAGTCCGGGCATCGGTTCGAAATTAGGCCTTAAGCGGCCTCGATACCTGATGACCGATTGCCGATCCCTGTCAAACGCGCATCGGCATCAGGACATAGAGCGCGCCGCGCTGTTCTTTGTCCTGGATCAGCGTCGGCGATCCTGGATCGGCAAGCTTTAGCACGGCGGCTTCGCTTTCGATCTGCGCCGCGATATCGAGAAGATAGCGCGAATTGAAACCGATATCGATCGGATCGGCTTCGTATTCGACCTCGAGCTCCTCGTTGGCGCTGCCCGAATCGGGATTGGTAACCGATAACAATAGCCGGCCGGCATTGACGGACAATTTCACCGCACGGCCGCGCTCGCTCGAAACCGTGGATACGCGATCGACCGCCGCCTCGAATTCTTTTTTGTCGACCACCAACTCCTTGTCATTGCCGACGGGAATGACGCGTGCGTAATCGGGAAAGGTGCCGTCGATCAGCTTTGAGGTCAGCACGGTTTGACCGACTGTGAATCGGATCTTGCCGGGGGAGAGTTCGATCGTGACTTCAGTCTCGCCGTCTTCCATCAGCCGGCGAACTTCGCCGACGGTCTTGCGCGGCACGATGATGCCCGGCATGCCGGCGGCCCCTTTGGGCAGTTCGACTTCCATCTGGGCAAGCCGGTGGCCATCGGTGGCGACCGCGCGAAGCGTCTGCGCCTTCGCGGTGCCGGCCGCGTGCAAATAGATGCCGTTCAGATAATAGCGGGTCTCTTCGGTCGAGATCGCAAATTGCGTCTTGTCGATAAGGCGCTTGAGTTCGTTCGCCTTGACCGTGAACTTGTGCGTCATTTCACCGGCGGACAGATCGGGAAAGTCACTCTCCGGCAGCGTCTGCAGCGTAAAGCGAGAGCGGCCGGCGCGTATCGCCAAGGCGGCGCGATCACCCGATGATTCCAGCGCGATCTGCGCGCCTTCCGGCAGCTTGCGGACGATATCGAAGAACATGTGTGCCGGCACCGTGGTCGAACCGCCGGGGCCAACCTCGGCGGCAATCGTATCGATGACCTCGATATCGAGGTCGGTGGCTTTCAACGAAAGCTTGGAACGGTCGCCACGCAAAAGCACATTGGCGAGGATCGGAATGGTGTTGCGGCGCTCGACCACGCGATGGACATGGCCCAAGGACTTCAACAATTCCGATCGCTCAACGGTGACTTTCATCGTCCAGTCCGAAAAAGAAGCCGAAACGCGGACAATAAGGGTGGCGCGCCGCGAGGCTTTCGGCAAGCCCGGCCCCGCGGGCGCGCGGGGCTTTTCCATGTCTTTTTAGGGGTTTGCCGGATTGTGGGCTTGCGAAATGGCAAGCGACCAGTCCTGGTTAGTCCTGCAGCTGGCGTTTAAGCGACTCGATCTCCTCGGCAAGGGCGCTGTCACTGCCGGCCAGATTTTCGATTTTGCGGACGGCATGAAGCACGGTGGTGTGGTCGCGCCCGCCGAAGCGGCGGCCGATTTCGGGCAATGACCGCAGCGTGAGAACCTTCGCCAGATACATCGCAACTTGCCGCGGGCGCACCACATTGGCGGTCCGCCGCGACGACAATAAATCAGCGCGGCTCACGTTGTACTGACGCGCCACGATGCGCTGAATGTCCTCGATGCGCACCCGCTTCGGCTCGGCCGGACGGATCAGGTCGCGCATCTCCCGTTCCGCCATTTCAACGGTGACCGGTTGGCCGGTGAGCTTGCTATGCGCCAACAGCCGATTGACTGCGCCTTCAAGGTCGCGACCGTTGTGGGTGACCGACTTGGCGATGAAAGCGAGCACCGGCTGGGGTACTTCAAAGCCGGGATGATGCACCCGCGCGGCGCCAATTCGGCTCTTGAGAATTTCAAGGCGGAGTTCTTCGCCAAGCGAGCCGATCTCGACCACCAAGCCTCCGGCCAGCCGCGAGCGCACGCGATCGTCGAGGCTCTCGAGATCGGCAGGCGGCCGATCGCTGGCGATAACCACCTGACGCCCGGCGTCGATCAGCGTGTTGAGCGTGTGGCAAAACTCGGCTTGTGTCGAACGGCCTTGCAGAAATTGCAGATCATCGATCACCAGCACGTCGATGGCGCGAACGGCTTCCTTGAAAGCGAGCGTGTTCTGACTTCGCAGCGCCGAGACAAACCCGTACATGAAACGCTCGGCTGTGAGATAGAGTAGTTTGCGGTCAGCGGCCGTATTGCCGGCCCAAGTGATTGCCTGCAGCAGATGAGTTTTGCCCAATCCGACCGCGGCGTGGATGTAAAGCGGATTGAACATCAGCGGCTCGCCGCGCCGGCTGGTGGCGACCTGTTTGGCCGCGGCGTGCGCTAGCGTGTTCGAACGCCCGACGATGAACGTCTCGAAGCTCAGCCGCGGATCGAGCGGCGAACCGCCAAGTGCTTCGTGCACGTTCATGAAGGGAACGCTGGCGCGCGCGCCGGCGATCTCAAACGAGGTATCGCGGCCATCGCGCGCCGGCAGCGGCGGCTCCAGCGTTTTCGGCTTCGCGGTCGGCAGCCGAATCGTCGAGGAACGGACGGTCAATTCCAGCCGCATGACATCCGGCTCTTCGGACTGCCACTTGAGCAGTACCTTTTCGCTGTAATGCGACTGGATCCAATTGCGGAGAAAACGGGTCGGCACCGACAGCCGCACCGATCCCTTCTCCACGCCTTCGAGCTCCATGCGCCCGAACCAGCTTGAGAAGACATCCTCGCCAAGTTCAGAACGTAACTGATCCTTGACCCTTCGCCATCGCTCCTGATCGGTGCTTGTCATGTCGACGCTTTTCTTTTCGAGGAGGAACCGAAGCGAGCACGTCTGGCGGACGCTCTCGACTTCGCGAAGACACTCTACAATCCGGTACAGGGAAGTGGCCGCGCAGCCGCCAACAAGCTGACGTGAGCCGCCGCGGCCAATCTCAGCCGCTTGATGGGACCCCGGGCTGGTAAACTCCAGGCCACTGAGCTTCAGGCCGAGACACGCTAGGCGCGGTTGGTGATCGATCGATTGCCGTTGCAATTGAAGTTGTCATGCCCCCCACCTCCAACGCTTGCGGATTCGTATCACCCTCTCGACGCCACGGCGGCAGCCGGAGCGTCTCGAAACGAGACCCGCTTTCTTCGTGTTTTCAGCCGCTAAGAAACTGCAGCTGTACGATCCGCGAAACAAATACGCTGCGGTTTAACCCAACAAATTGGACACACCTATCCCGCACCCATTCTTCGATGGGTTCCGCCTGCCTCGTTGTTGAAGACCTTCAGAGCGGAAGGGAATTTGGAGGCTAGCATGCGGTTTGCGGCCCGCAACCGCAAAAACCGCGTCAACATTGGACTTTCTGCATTGTGCGGCGACAGCAGGAAGCGCGCGGCATCGCCGCTGCGCGAGCAAGACATTGAGTCAATTTAGTGATTCACATTTCTGCAATATGTGACACGCGCGCGAAATCGATTTGGCGCAGCAAAGCAACAAATAAAAAAACGCACATTGCCGCGTCGCAAATTCAAAGTCCGTGCCATGCTATGTGCGATAACCCTTTCATTGTGCATGAATTCTTCTGCGCGCAGAAACGGGGTACCCGTCGCAGCGCGAAACGGGAGCAAACAAGAATCATCGGTCGTCGCGGCGCGCAGGTCGCATCACGATCGCGCTGTAGGATATTCCGAAGCTGCGTGACAATAATGCAACAGATTGATTGCAATCCACAATTCGGATTGCGGGAATTGTCCGCGCCGGCGCAAAAAAATTATTTCTTTTCCAGTTTCGCAATCTGGTGCGAGAGCCGAGACACTTTTCGGCGCGCCGAATTGCGATGCACGATGCCCTTTTGCGCCGCGCGAATCAAAGCCGGCTCGGCTTCTGCCATGGCTGCGGTTGCTCGGCTACGATCGCCGGCGGCAATCGCCTCCTCGACCTTACGGATTGCAGAGCGCATGCGCGAACGCCGCGATTTATTAATGACGGTTCGGCGCGCGGCCTGGCGGGCGGCTTTCTTTGCAGATTTCGTATTCGCCATACGTGAAGGACACAAGAAATGGTGACAGGGAGCGGGGCTTATAGGGTCCTGGGGCGATACCGTCAACGGCGTCGGTCAAAAGGAAGGCAGAGGCGCCGGCAGCGCGGCGGCGCGCCTTGTTTCTATGCAGGGCGCGGATCAGGCGACGCGTTTAGCCCGAACGGTGTCATAGCCGGCAATCGCGGCCGCGCGGTCGGCGGCTGGATATCCGAACAAAGGCGGGGCAACGCGTGCCCATTGCGGGTCGCCGTGGATATGCGCAAGCAGCGCTTTTATTCCCGGCACCAACGGCTTCCCGTCGAATAATTTGCGGATCGCCACCGCTTCGGAGAGAGCCCCGGCGTCGCCAGAACGGTAAGCGCGCGCGCAAAGATCGGCATTGAGATTGGCGGTCGCCGAAATGCAGCCGGCGAACGGGCCCGAGCGCGCTTCCGGCAGAGCCGCTTCGGTGGACGGAAATACGCGAAAGCCTGAGGCAATGGCGGCCGCCTCACGGGCATAAGCCATGTCGCCCGAGGAATCTTTCAAGCCGACAATGCGGCCGCCAAAGCTCGCAACGAGCCGGCGGACGAGGGCGACGTGCCATGGCAGTCCTGATTGCGCGGGAAAATGATAGAGGTAAAGCGGAATGGGTCGCGCGGCAGTTGCCGACAGAATAGCTTCGATGACCGCGACAAGTCCGTCGTCCGATACCCCTTTGTAGTAGAACGGCGGCAGGACGAGCGCGCCGGCAAAACCAAGCTCGGCGGCGTGCCTGGTCAGCGCGATCGCGTCGGCAAGCGCGGCGGCTCCGGTTCCCACCATCATCCGGTCCAGCGGCAGACCACTCTCGGCATAGGCGTTCATGACGCGGCGCCGCTGATCGAGCGAAAACGATGTGGCCTCGCCCGTGGTGCCAAGCACGTTGAGGCCATCGCAACCATTGGCCAGAAGAAAGCGCGCCAGCGCAATCGATCGCGCACAGTCGGGCTCGCCTCTGGGATCGACGGCGGTCGCGATTGCGGCGATCACACCATGGAGGCCCCGCTCCGCCTGTCCAAGCTTTCCTGCCATGTTCCTGATCCTAGCGCCGTTGTTTCAGGGGGCTTGTCTCGCCTGACCAAGTAAAGCATGAGGCGGGCATGTTCAATCCGATCACGTCCACATCGGCGCCGGGGGAAGTTTTGCGATGACAGCGGCATTCGAGGTCATCATTGTCGGCGCAGGGGCGGCCGGTTGCGTATTGGCCAACCGGCTTTCAGCGCGCTCCGCAACGAAAGTCCTGTTGCTGGAGGCGGGGCGCGACACGCCACCCGGCAGCGAGCCCGCTGACGTGCTCGATTCCTATCCGCGGTCCTATTACAACGACGCTTATTTCTGGCCCGGCCTCAAGGTGCATTGGCGGCGCAAGGACAACTCGCCGCCGGTCGGATTTTTGCAAGGGCGCGTCATGGGCGGCGGGTCGACAGTGATGGGCATGGTGGCCCATCGTGGCACGCCTGACGATTACGCCGAATGGGAAATGCTGGGCGCGGCAGGATGGGGCTGGGACAGCGTTCTTCCTTACTACTGCAAGCTGGAAAACGACTGGGATTTTGACGGGCCGCTGCATGGCAAAGCAGGGCCGGTCCCGATCCGGCGCACCAAACCAGACGAATGGGCGCCGCTGGCAAAAGCGGTGCATGCTTTCGCGCGGGAACGGCAGATTGCTTTCATCGCCGATATGAACGGTGATTTTCGCGACGGCTATGGCGCGGTGCCGATGAGCAACTGGCCACGGCAGCGCGCCTCGGCGGCGATCTGCTATCTCGATTCCGATGTGCGCCGCCGCGGCAATCTCAGCATCGCCTGCGATGCATTCGTGACCGGGCTTGTATTCGACGGCCGGCGCGTTGCCGGCGTGCGGGCGAGAATCGGCGCCGAGCAAAGGGAATTTTTCGCCCGCGAGATCGTCGTGGCGCTGGGCGGTATCCACTCGCCGGCCTTTCTGTTGCGCGCCGGGATCGGAGCTGGGCCGGCGCTGCGCGATCTCGGAATTGCCGTGCGCGCCGATTTGCCCGCTGTCGGCGAAAACCTGTCGAACCATGCCATCGTCTTTGTCGGGCTTCTGCAAAAGCCCGGAGCCCGGCAATCGAACAGCATCCGGCCGCATCCGATGACGGCGTTCCGTTACTCCTCCGGCCTGCCCGGTGCGCCGGCGGCGGACATGTACATCAACGTGCAATGCAAGACGTCATGGAGTCCGCTTGGGCATCAGGTCGCAAATCTGGCGCCATCGCTGCTCAAGCCGATGGCACGCGGGCGCGTGTCGCTGTTGGCGGCCGATCCCGCGGTTCGTCCGCTGGTCGAGTTCAATTTCACCGGCCACGAACTTGATCGCAAGCGCTTCATGCAGGGCTTTCGCCGCTGCGTGGAGATTCTGGCGCATGACGCGGTGCGCGCCATCACGCGGCTGGCGTTCCCGGTAAAATTCGACGATCGATTGCGGGCACTCAACCGCATCACGCCGGCAAACAAGTTCAAAAGTGCGGCCATCGCCACGCTCATTGATGCCGTGCCGGCGCTTGCTTCGCCGATCTTTGCCACACTGGCCGATCGCAAAGTAGATCTTGCCGCGCTGGCGGCCGACGACGATGCGCTGGCAGAGCACATCCAGGAAAACGTCGCCGGCACGTTTCATCCGACCGGCACCTGCCGCATGGGCAAATCCGACGATCGTGCGGCGGTGACCGATGCCGCGGGCCGCGTTCACGGCGTCGCTGGCCTGCGCGTGATCGATGCTTCGATCATGCCGACGATCCCGCGCGGCAACACCAATATTCCGACCATAATGATCGCCGAAAAGCTTGCCGCCGAAATGCTAC
>DATAYT010000084.1:0-21146 GCA_036272395.1 Xanthobacteraceae bacterium | reverse complement strand
TCTTGGGCGTAAAAGTCCTTGTGCGAAATGTAGCCTGGCATCGTGCGCGCCAGTTCGTTCATGCGATCGGCGAGCGCGACATAATCCTCGCGCACGCCGGGCTTTAACCGGGAGCGGAATACGGTCACGATCATGGTTTGGTCCTATATAAAAAAGTTAAACTGAAGCGGCCAACCCAAATCGGTTTAGCTTTGTTTTTCGTATCTGGGCACATCGGCGATTTTTGTGACCCATGGCTGCGCCGAACGCCACCAGATTTGACGCTTCGGCACGAACTGATCGCGCTGGCGCAAGATGCCGACGCGCAGCATGTAGAGCGGCTGGACGCCGTCGCCGACCGTCGTCGAATAAAGCGGCGAGCCGCAAGTACCGCAGAAAGCCTGCACCCGCGGATTGCCGCTCTCTGCGGTTGTCTTGACGTAGATGCTCGGCTTGCCGGTGACCTTCAACATCGCGCCCGGCACCCGGACCGAGACCCGGAACGTGGTTCCGGTTGCGGCCTGGCAGTCGGTGCAATGGCACATATTGGTGTTTTCCGGATCGGCCTCGGCCTCGACCCGGATCGCACCGCAAGCGCAGGCGCCGTCAACTTTCATCGGATCGCTCCCTTGGATGGCTCGGCCGCTGCCTCGATCGCCGCCATATCGGCGTCGGACAGACCAAAATGATGGCCGATCTCGTGCACCAGCACATGTTTGACGATGGCGCCGAGCGTCTCATCGTGCTCTGCCCAATAGTCGAGAATGGGGCGGCGATAAAGCCAGATCATATTCGGCATCTGGACCGGCGCGCTTTCCGAACGGAACGGCAGTCCGACGCCATGAAACAAGCCGAGCAGGTCGAACTCGGTTTGGGCGCCGATCTCGTCGAGCACGTCGTCGGTGGGGAAGTCGTCGACCCGAATGACGACATCGGCGGCGAGATCGCGAAATCGCTTCGGCAAGCGCTGAAACACCTCGCCGGCCAGGACTTCGAGTTCGGCCAGCGACGGCGCCTTGGTGGCCCGCCAGGCGAGCGGATCGAGGGTAACTTCGGCCATAATGGCAATGTAAACTAGATTTGGCTTCACCGCTCGTCCCCGCGAAAGCGGGGACCCAGTTGCTGGATTCCAGCTTGCGTGGGAATGAGCGGAAAAAGGTAAACTCGCTCGATGACCAAGCTTAAGCTTCCGATCAAGTTGGCTCTCGCCGCACTGCTGATCGGCGCTGCGTCCCACGCGCGTGCGCAACAGACCTCGCCAATCGCGGAGCCGAGCTTGACGACGCCTCCGGCTACGCGCGCGGGCCGCATCGAGATCCATCCGCGGCCGCTGCTTTATCGCCGCTGCGTCGATTGGTACGAATTGCAGCACCGGCCAAGCGGCACGGTGCTTTACCCGCAGATGCGCTGCTGGTGGGTGCGGGGGTAAAGCGTCATCGCCGGGTTTATCCCGGCGATCTCGTTTGGGCCCGCACAGCCGCGCCATAATGAATCGAGATGGCCGGAACAAGTCGGCCATGACGTACGGTCAACTCCACTCGCGCACGTCGACGAAATGGCCGGCGACCGCGGCGGCTGCGGCCATGGCCGGCGACACCAGATGGGTGCGGCCCTTGTAGCCCTGGCGACCCTCGAAATTGCGATTCGAGGTCGAGGCGCAGCGCTCGCCGGGCGCGAGCTTGTCGGGATTCATCGCCAGACACATCGAGCAGCCGGGTTCGCGCCATTCGAAGCCGGCTTTGAGGAAAATCTTGTCGAGGCCTTCCGACTCGGCTTGCGCTTTGACCAGGCCCGAGCCCGGCACGATCATGGCATTGACGTTGGCGTTGACCTTTTTGCCGTCCACCACTTTGGCGACTTCGCGCAGGTCCTCGATCCGCGCATTGGTGCAGGAGCCGATGAAGACGCGATCGATGGCGATGTCGGTGATCTTCTCGCCGCCTTGCAGGCCCATATATTTGAGCGCCCGCTCGACCGCTTCGCGTTTGTTGTCCTCGGTAATGTCGTCGACGCGCGGTACGCGGCCGGTCACCGATGTGACCTGTTCGGGACTGGTGCCCCAGGTCACAAGCGGCGGCAGCTTTGCCGCGTCGAGCCGCACTTCGCGATCGAAATGGGAGCCGTCGTCGGAGCGCCGCGTCTCCCAGTAGCGTAGCGCCGCATCCCAATCCTTGCCCTTCGGCGCCTTGGGGCGGTCCTTCAGGTAAGCGTAGGTCTTCTCGTCGGGCGCGATGAAACCGGCCTTGGCGCCAGCTTCGACCGACATGTTGCAGACCGTCATGCGCCCTTCCATCGACAGCGCGCGGATCGCCTCGCCGGCATATTCCAGCGCATAGCCGGTGCCGCCGGCAGTCCCGATCTCGCCGATGATGGCAAGAATGATGTCTTTCGCGGTCACGCCCGGCGGCAGCTTGCCGTCGACGATCGCGCGCATGTTCTTCGATTTAGTCGTGATCAGTGTCTGCGTCGCCAGCACGTGCTCAACTTCGGACGTGCCGATGCCATAAGCGAGCGCGCCGAAAGCGCCGTTGGTAGCGGTGTGGCTGTCGCCGCAAACCAGCGTCACGCCAGGCAGTGTGAAGCCTTGCTCGGGGCCGATGATATGAACGATGCCCTGGCGCGGGTCGAACTCGTCGTAATATTCGAGGTGGAAGAATTTTGCGTTCTCGGCGAGATAGGCGATCTGCGCCGCGCTCTCCGGATCGGGGTTGGGCAGCTTGCGATCGGTGGTCGGTACATTGTGATCGACCACGAGCAGCGTCTTATCCGGCGCGTGCACTTTGCGCCCGGACAGCCGCAAGCCTTCGAATGCCTGCGGGCTCGTGACTTCGTGCACGATGTGGCGATCGATATAGATCAGGCAGGCGCCGTCGGGCGTCTCTTCGATCAGATGATCGTCCCAGATCTTGTCGTAGAGCGTGCGAGGCATTTCAGAAACTCACAACTGACGGCCGCCAAGGCGCTGCATTCGCGTCAGCGACTGAATTATTTCGCCGCCTTGTCCTCGGACGCCATCTCCTCGGCGCCTTCGGCAAAGTCTTGGCGCTCGAAGATGCGCGCGGACTTTCCGCGCCGGCCACGCAGGTAATAAAGCTTAGCGCGGCGCACCTTGCCGCGGCGGACCACTTCGATGGAGTCGATCATCGGCGAATAGAGCGGAAACACCCGCTCGACGCCTTCGCCGTAGGAGATCTTGCGCACCGTGAAGTTTTCGTTGAGCCCGGAGCCGGCGCGGCCGATGCACACGCCCTCATAGGCTTGCACGCGGGAGCGCTCGCCTTCGACGATCTTGACGTTGACGATGAGCGTATCGCCCGGCTGGAAGTCTGGGATCTCCTTGCCGGCGGCAAGCTTCGCCATCTGTTCCTTTTCTATTTCCTTGAGCAAGTTCATGGCGAATTCTCCATCGGCTGCGCAGGCGTCGCGCCGTTCCGACCAGGCTTTCGACCGGGGGGCTAAACGGGTGGGCGAGCTTCTACGCCAGTCGGCTGGCTTTGTCACCTCATCGTCATTGGCTTTTCGAGCCCTTACGAAAACGCTGCAAAAAGGCGGCCCATAAGTCCGGCCGCCGCTCACGGGTAAGCCGTTCGGCCTCGGCGCGCCGCCAGGCGGCGACCTTGGCGTGATCGCCCGAAACCAAGATCTCCGGGATCTGACGGCCCTCCCACACGTGCGGACGGGTATAGTGCGGGTATTCGAGCAGGCCGGCGGCGAAGCTCTCATCGGCGGCGGAGTGCGGCGCGCCCATGACGCCGGGTAACAGCCGCACGCAGGCGTCGATCAGGGTCATGGCTGCGATCTCGCCGCCGGAGAGCACGTAATCGCCGATCGAGATTTCCTCGAGGCCGCGGCCGGCGATCACTCGTTCGTCGATCCCTTCGAAACGGCCGCAGACCAGAATGGCGCCCGGCCCACGGGCAAGCGCCTCGACCCGCGTTTGCGTCAGCGGCGTGCCGCGCGGCGATAGGATGAGGCGGGGCCGCGCATCGGTCGCGGCCGCGTCGATGGCGCGGGCGAGCACATCCGGTTTCATCACCATGCCAGGCCCGCCGCCCGCCGGGGTGTCGTCGACGCTACGGTGCTTGTCGGTGGCAAAGTCGCGAATATCGACGACCTGCAATGACCATAGACCGGAGGCCAGCGCCTTGCCGCAAAGGCTCGCGGCCAGCGGTCCCGGAAACATTTCCGGCAAGATCGTGAGAACGCTCGCGCGCCAGGCCATTACCCTCTCCCCTCGCGGGAGCGGGTGGACCGATGCCGGCGCGAGCCGGCGGCGGTCCGGGTGAGGGGGCTTTTGCGCGCCGGACCCCTCACCCGGCTCGGCTTCGCCTCGCCAGCCTCTCCCGCAAGGGGAAAAGGATTGATGACGATCGTCCCGCCGCGAACATTCACCTCCGGCACGATCACGGCGTCGAACGGCAGCAATTCGGTCTGCGCGCCGTCCGGCGGCTGCAACTCGATCAAGTCGCCGGCGCCGAAATTGTGGACCGCAACCACCGTGCCGCATTCTTTGCCGGCGCGATCGAGGGCCCGCAGTCCGATCAAATCGGCGTGGTAGAATTCATCCGCCTCCGCCGGCTCGGGCAGACGTTCGCGCGACACATAGAGCTTGGTATTGGCAAGCCGCTCGGCGGCGTTGCGATCATCAATTCCCAACAGCTTCGCCACAAAAGCGTGCTTGGCCGGCCGCAAGCTCTCGATCTTGAAAACCCGGCCATCTTCGGTCTCGAGCGGACCGTAGCTCGCAATCGCTTTCGGCTCGGCGGTAAAGGAATGCAGGCGAACTTCGCCGCGCACGCCGTGCGGGGCGCCGATTTGTCCGAGACAGATGCGCGC
Source organism: Xanthobacteraceae bacterium (assembly GCA_036272395.1). Lineage (GTDB taxonomy): Bacteria > Pseudomonadota > Alphaproteobacteria > Rhizobiales > Xanthobacteraceae > BOG-931. The sequence goes on along the minus strand of DATAYT010000084.1, from coordinate 16,331 downwards.
GCCCGCCATGACGATTGATCGCCGACCTTAACTCGCCGGCGCCGCGGCTGCGGGCGCCGCGCCCGCGCCTGCTGCCGCTTCGCCCGCGGCCGCCTTCGCGGCCTCTTCTTTGGCTTTGCGCTCCTTGCGCGGGATCGCCTTTTCCGGATTGTTGCGCTTCGGCCGCTTCATGATTCCGGCGGCATCGAGAAATCGCATAATGCGGTCGGACGGCTGCGCGCCCTTAGCCATCCACGCCTTGGTCTTTTCCAGATCGAACTTCAGCCGCTCGGTTTTGTCCTTCGGCAGGAGCGGATTGAAATATCCCAACCGCTCGATGAAACGGCCGTCGCGCGGAGCGCGACTGTCGGCGACAACGATGTGATAGAACGGCCGTTTTTTGGTGCCGGCGCGCGCCATGCGGATAACAAGCATTACGTGGTTTCCTTTCCTTGCAGTGTTCAGAGCTTTGCGGTGACCAGGACACGGCCTTTCGCGCCCACGGCGGTTTCGCCGCTTTGTTTGCGGATGCGGCCTCGCAAATCGATGATCTCGCCGTCAAGGCGGCGATTTTGGTTGACTGCCACAACGAGCCACTCGAGCGTGATCGTCTCGTCGGCATAGATCGGCTGGCGGAAGCGGAACCAGAATTCCAGGCCAAGCATCGCGCCACGTTTGGAGAAGTGCGATGCGGTCAGCGCCATCAGATGCGCAGTCGTTTGCGGACCGCTGGCCAGCATCCGGCCAAAGCGCGTTGTCGCGGCGAAGTCGGCGTCGTGGTGGATTGGATTGGAATCGCCGACAGCGTGGGCAAAGGCGCTGACATCCGCCGGCGCGAGCGCCAGCACCGCGGAAAAGCGTTCATGCGGTTGCGTGTGCATCATTTCTTTTTGCGTAGGCCAGGAATGCCTGGTGGAACGCCGCCGCCAAGTCCCGGCAGCCGGCCCGGGAAGTTCGGCGGCAGGCCCGGCATTTTCGGCGGCAAACTAGGACCACCAGGCGCGCCGGGCATTCCGGCCGGCAAGCCGCCCGGCATTTTTTCCGCAAGCTTGGCCATTTCCTCAGGGCTCGGCATGCCGCCGCCGAACCCGAGCATGTTGGCAAGCCCGGCCATGGGTCCGCGCTTGGCGCCGCCCATCGCTTTCATCACGTCGGCCATGGTGCGATGCATTTTCAGAAGCTTGTTGATGTCCTCGGGCTTGGTGCCGGAGCCGGCAGCGATGCGGCGCTTGCGGCTCGCCTTGAGCACATCCGGGTTGCGGCGTTCCTGCGGCGTCATCGAGTCGATGATCGCCATCTGCCGTTTGAGCACCTTCTCATCCAAGTTTCGTTCGGCGAGCTGACTTTTGATCTTGGCGATGCCGGGCAGCATAGCCATCAATCCGCTCATGCCGCCCATGTGCTGCATCTGCGCGAGCTGGTCACGCAGGTCGGCGAGATCGAACGCGCCCTTGCGCATCTTCTCGGCGACGCGTGCCGCTTTCTCAGCGTCGATCGTCGTTGCCGCCTTCTCGACCAGCGAAACAATGTCGCCCATGCCGAGAATGCGATCGGCAATGCGCGCCGGGTAAAAATCCTCGATCGCGTCAAGCTTCTCGCCGGTGCCGATGAGCTTGATCGGCTTGCCGGTGACCGCGCGCATCGACAGCGCCGCGCCGCCGCGGCCGTCGCCGTCGACACGGGTGAGCACAATGCCGGTGAGATCGAGCCGCTCGTTAAAGGCGCGCGCCAGATTGACCGCGTCCTGACCGGTCAAGGCGTCGGCGACGAGCAACACTTCGTGCGGCGCGGCAGCCCGCCGCACTTCCGCTGCCTCGTTCATCAGCGCTTCGTCGAGGGTGAGCCGGCCGGCCGTGTCGAGCAGCACCACGTCATAGCCGCCGAGCCGTGCCGCCTCCTTGGCGCGGGCCGCGATCTGGACCGGACTTTGGCCCTCGACGATGGCGAGCGTCTGCACGCCGATCTGGCTGCCGAGCACCGCGAGTTGCTCCATCGCCGCCGGGCGGCGGGTGTCGAGCGAGGCCATCAGCACTTTGCGCTTGGCCACGTCGGTCAGGCGCTTGGCGATTTTCGCCGTGGTCGTGGTTTTGCCGGAGCCTTGCAGTCCGACCATCATGATCACGACCGGCGCCGGCGCATTGAGATCGATCGGCTCGGCGCTCGCGCCTAAAATCTCGATCAGCTGGTCATGGACGATTTTCACGACCATCTGGCCGGGCGTGACCGACTTGATCACTTCGATGCCGACCGCGCGCTGCTTGATTTGATCGGTAAAGCTGCGCGCGACGTCGAGCGCTACATCGGCCTCGAGCAGCACGCGCTGGACCTCGCGGAGCGCGGCTTCGACATCGGCTTCCGACAGCGCGCCGCGCCGGGTCAGTCGGTCGAGGACGCCATTAAGCCGTTCCGAAAGACTGTCGAACATTATTGACCTTTCACCCCGTCGGCGGGGAGAAGGGGAAAACACCATAAGCGCCCGAGGGCGCATCGCGCTGTCGGGCGGTTGCCTCCGGCCTCCGGGGCCGGTCGGCGGTTAATCTTTGTTCTCTTGCGAGAGCGAGCGGAACCTAGTGACGGTCCTTCGGACTGTCAACCGAGGGTCCCGGCGCGGCGGTCGCGGCAAAGCCGCGCTGGCGCAGCGTGATCGGCGATCTCAGCCGGGCGAGGGCTGCCCGCCTTTGATCAAGACATAGACATGGATGACGAGCTTATTGGCGTCGGTGATTGCCGGATCGGTCTCATATTCCTCGATGAACATGTCCTTGGCTTCAAGCCGCTGGTCGTCAAGGTAATTGGTGATCGCCTCGTAAGTGTTGTCGAGATCGTCATATGAGCCGCGATGGATGAATTTGAGCGCCTTGCCTTCAGGCGAGCGGCCGACGGCAAGTTCGCCACGCGGCGGGTTTTTCGGCGCCTCCGCGATCGGCACCGCCGCCTGATATTCAAAGCCGGTATCATCGGTCGCGGTGAAGATCGTCATAGGCAGGCCGTCCGGCTTGATGCCTTCCTTGTCGAGATAAGCTTTGATCTTCTTGAAGGAGCCGCTGATGATGTCGAAGGCCTTGTCCCAGGTTCCGCTACCTTTGACATAGATAATTGTCTTGGCGGTGAGAGCGGCGTCCTCGCCAAAGGTGTCGCCAGTCCGTGCCGGCGCGTTTTGCGGCGCAGCTTGAGGCGCAGCTTGCGCCGACGGGGCCGATTTCGGCGGCGTTTGCCCGAATGCCGGCGCGGCAACCCACCCGGCCAAAATGGCAGCCGCGAGAGCGGAGCGAAACACTGCGAGAGACATCGAATTCTCCTGATCGAGCGCCGGCTCGCTCATCTTTTCAAGTTTGTCGCCCCGCTCTCTGCTTTACCACGCCTGAAGAACTTCGCCTTGCCCAAATTTCCGCCGCTGCTAGGAGTCGGGTAGATTTGAAAGGCGATGCGTGACTGCTCATATAACCGGGACATTCCGGCTTAATTGCGAGTTTATTCGCGTGTTGAAAGTGCGAGCTTAGGTCATGGGCGCTTCTGCTGCCGGCGCTTTGGCGAACCAGGAGTTCGTCAAGATGAACGGTCTCGGCAACGAGATCGTCATCGTTGATCTGCGCGGCGCGCCAAAGCCGATCGACCCGGCGGCCGCGCGTGCCGCCGCACGGCAAGAGTCGTACGATCAGCTGATGGCGCTCTATCCGGCGCGCGGCTCGGCCGATGCGGCGGTGCGGATCTACAACAATGATGGTTCGGAAGCGGGCGCCTGCGGCAACGGCATGCGCTGCGTCGCCGCGCTTATTGCCGCCGAGACCGGCCGCACCGATTTGAACTTCGAAACACTGGCCGGAGTGATTTCCTGCCGGCAAGCCGGTGAGTTTTTCACCGTCGACATGGGTCCTCCGCGCTGGCGTTGGGATGAGATTCCCCTGGCGCGCGAATTTGCCGATACACGTGCGATCGAGCTCAGCTACGGACCGCCCGGCGCGCCGATCCTGCGCGCGCCGTCCGCAGTGAGCATGGGCAATCCGCACGCCATCTTCTGGGTCGACGACCCCAATGCTTACGATCTCGCCACGATCGGTCCCGCGCTCGAGCACGATCCGCTGTTTCCCGAGCGTGCCAATATCACGCTCGCGGCCATCCCCTCGCGCGAGCGGCTTTTGATCCGCACCTGGGAACGCGGCGCCGGATTGACCCAGGCCTGCGGATCGGCGGCCTGCGCCGCCGCGGTGGCCGCAGCGCGGCTTGGCCGCAGCGAGCGCCGGGTCACAATTAGACTACCGGGCGGCGAGCTGGCCATCGAATGGCGCGCGGGCGACGATCATGTGCTGATGACCGGCCCGGTTGCCTATGAGTATAAGGGCCGCTTCGACGCCGCTTTATTTGCCGATCTGGGCGCATGATCCCGAAAAGTGGGCGGTTTTCGGACAAGATCATGCGCAAACAAAAAATGTTAGGGACGCAATGATTCGACTAGCTATGGCGCGCTCTAGAAGCCGCGTGAGCCCATGAGCGTTGAACAATGAGCGTCGACGTCGTCACGTTTGGCTGCCGGCTCAACGCCACCGAATCCGAAGTCATTCGCCGCGAGGCGACGCGCGCGGACTTTACCGACACCGTCGTGGTCAACACCTGCGCGGTGACCGCGGAAGCCGTCCGGCAGGCGCGACAGGCGATCCGGAGCCTCCGCCGCCACAGGCCGAATGCCAAAATCATCGTGACCGGCTGCGCGGCGCAGACCGAACCGCAGACCTTCGCGGCGATGCCGGAAACCGACCGCGTGCTCGGCAATGGCGAAAAGCTGTCCGGCGCCGGCTGGGCCAAGCTGCGCGCCGCTTTTGCCGTCGAGGATTCGCCGAAAGCCATCGTCAACGACATCATGGCCGTAAAGGAGACCGCGCCGCATCTGGTCGAGACGTTTGCGGGCCGCGCCCGCGCTTTCGTGCAGGTGCAGAATGGCTGCGATCACCGCTGCACCTTTTGCATCATTCCCTTCGGCAGGGGCAATTCGCGCTCGGTGCCGATGGGCGCAGTGGTCGAGGACGTCCGCCGGCTTGTCGCCAACGGCTATTGCGAGATCGTGCTCACCGGCGTCGATATTACGAGCTACGGCGCGGATCTGCCGGGCGCGCCAAAGCTCGGCGCGCTGGTGAGGCAGATTCTCAAACATGTCCCGGAGCTGCAACGCCTGCGGCTGTCCTCGATCGACTCGGTGGAGGCCGACCGCGCGCTATTCGAGGCAATCGCCGATGAGCCGCGGCTGATGCCGCATCTGCATCTGTCGCTGCAATCCGGCGACGATCTCATTCTCAAGCGCATGAAGCGGCGGCATGACCACGCCCAGGCCGTCGCGGTGTGCCGGACCTTGCGGCAATTGCGCCCGGACATTGTCTTCGGCGCCGATTTGATCGCCGGTTTTCCGACCGAAAGCGAAGATATGTTCCGCCGCTCACTCGACTTGGTCGAGGAATGCGGCCTGACCTATCTGCATGTATTTCCGTTTTCGCCGCGGCCGGGCACGCCGGCGGCGCGGATGCCGCATGTTAATGGCGCAATCGTGCGCGAGCGGGCGCGGCGCCTACGTGAAACCGGCACACTGGCGCTGCAGCGGCATCTTGAGCGTGAGATTGGCGCGCGGCGGCGCGTCCTTGTGGAATCGGATTGCATCGCGCGGACCGAGCACTTCACGGCGGTGAAGCTGCGCGCACCGTCGCCGCCCGGAACTATTGTCGAGTGCAGTGTCGCCGGTCATGATGGCCGGCAGTTGCTGGCAGCGTGAATCCCGCACGCGCGGATCAGGAGAGCAACATGACCCAAACCGGCGACCATCGCGTCATTACGCTGGAAGCGCTCGAGGCGCTTTATGGCGAGCCGTACGGTCCGGCGATTGTCAAGGAGATCGACCACATCAATCCGCATTATCGGAAATTCATCGAGGCGGCGCCGTTCTTCGCGCTGGCGACCTGCGGGCCGGAGGGGCTCGATTGCTCGCCGCGCGGCGACGCGCCGGGTTTCGTGCGGGTGGCCGATGAAAAGACGCTGCTCATTCCCGACCGCCGCGGCAACAATCGCATCGATTCGCTGCGCAACATAATCAGCGATCCGCGAGTGGCGATGTTGTTTCTTATTCCCGGCGTTGGCGAGACCATTCGGGTGATCGGGAGTGCCAGCATTTCCACCGATCCGGCGCTCACCGAAAGCTTCATCGTCAACGGCAAGTCGCCGCGCACGGTGATCGTGGTCGCGGTCCAGCGCGTGTTTTATCAGTGCACCAAGGCGATCGTACGCTCGAAATTGTGGGATCCGGCGGGCCATGTCGATCGCAAGAGCCTACCCAGCGCCGGCACGATTCTCGCCGAAATCAGTGGCGGCAAGATCGGCGGTCCCGAACACGACCGCGGCCAGCCACAGCGGATCAAGGAGACGCTGTACTGAAGTAGAGAAGTAGAAATGTGTTGCTCTGCTTCAGCACCGACAGCGGACAATGGCCGCAAGGCAGCACGGCCAGTTAGCGTCAACCGCCGCCCATCGTAAGGATTGGGATTAGTTGAGCTGGCCGAGGATCACTCCGAAATCCGGAATACGGAGGATCACATTGATGCTCGCCAACACTCCAATCCCGCAAAAGGCTATGACGACACCCAAGTTCGGGTCTTTGATCGCCGCGGCGAGCCAAGACCATGGGACTGCCTTTTTAGCGCTTACTTGAGCGAAGCTGGATATTGCAAACTCCCGCGCTCTGATGCCGCTTCCGGTACCATTACAACTACGCCATGCGCGCTAATCTTTCTGTGACCATCATCACAGATTTGCGAGCGCCTTCGCAGTTTTGAGTTCCACTTTGCTCGCGAGGCTCACGGTGATCACGCGATATGGGCTCACGCCTTTGGCTTTCGTCTCAGGAGAAGCCCGCGGCGTGAGCTGGTTCGCTTTCGTTGCGCCAGCCGCATTGGCTGAGCGCCGCGCGGATAGGCGCGGGGATCGGGGCGACGACGCGGATCGGCGCGCGGTTTTTGTAGAGCGGAACGACGACCTCCCGCGCATGTAAATGCAGCATTGACGCATCCTTGGGTCCGTGTTTGCGCGATGCGGTGCCGTATCGCGTCGCCGAGAATGGGCCAGCCCATAGCAGCGCAGTGGACTCGCAGCTGATGCGTGCGTCCGGTCAGCGGTTCGAGTGCGAGCCAGGTGAGTTGGTACTCGCCGTTATGTTGCCTCCCCCCTTGCGGGGGAGGCCGCCGAGCAAAGCGAGGCGGGAGGGGGGTGGCAAGGTCCAGCGAGGCATTGCCACTTGCGTGCGACCTATCGACCCCGACCCCTAGCCCCTCCGGGACAAGCGTGCACTCGGGCCGCCCAAGCGCGGCCCGGGTGGGGGAGGGGAATAGCTCCTGCCCAGCACCTTCCATTTCGTCACTGCGGCCTGTCCTGCAGGATCGTGCTTCATCCACCAGCCACGGGCGACATCAAACCGCCCCAGCGGCAAGGCGATCTGGCCTTCATCGTCGTCGGGGCCGCCTTCGACCACCGCCCAATAGGTTTTGCCGATCGCGCCGGACTTGAACAATTTACCGAGTTGCGCCAGGGCCTTGCGGTGGCGTCCGAGCACCAGGCACCCGGACGTATCGCGGTCGAGCCGATGCGCCAAGGCGGGCGCACGCGGCAGCCCGAAGCGCAGCGCCCCGAAATAATCTTCCAGGCTTGCGCCGCCTTTGGGACCGCGATGCACGGCGATGCCTGCGGGCTTATCGACGACCAGCATCAAGCCGTCGCGGTAAAGCAACCGCGACACCATTTCTTCTTCGGTGATGTCTTCCGGGGGCATGGTGGAACGGCTATCACGGACCGCCCCGACAACGACAGTACAAGATCAAGCGCTAGCAGAGACGGCGATGGACGAGAGCACGGCCGAAACAACGCAAACCGCGGCGCCTTGGTGGCAGCGCCTCGCCAGTGGGCTCAAGCGCAGTTCGTCGGCGCTCGGCGGGGCCATCGCGCACGTCGTTGCCAAGCGCCAGCTCGATGAGGCGACGATCGAGGAGATTGAAGACGCGCTGATCCGAGCCGACCTCGGCGCCGAAACCGCCGGGCGCATTGCCATCGAACTCAGATATGGCCGCTTCAACACCGCGATCACGGCCGACGAAATCAAGGAAGTCGTGGCGGCGGAGGTTGAAAAAGCGCTCGCTGGCGTCGCCCAACCGCTCGACATCAATGTGGCGAAAAAGCCATTCGTCATCCTGGTCGCCGGCGTCAACGGCTCGGGCAAGACGACGACCATCGGCAAGCTTGCGGCGCGACTGCGCCGCGAGGGCCGCAGCGTGATGCTCGCGGCCGGCGACACGTTCCGCGCCGCCGCCATCGAACAGCTTAAAATCTGGGCCGATCGCACCGGCGCCGCCTTCATGGCGCGCGAGCCCGGGGCCGACGCGGCGGGTCTCGCCTTTGACGCGATCGCCGCCGCCAGGGAGCAAGGCATCGATGTGCTCCTCATCGATACCGCTGGACGCCTGCAGAACCGCAGCGAATTGATGGGCGAATTGCAGAAAGTCGTTCGCGTCATCAAGAAAGTCGACGACAGCGCGCCGCATGCCACCCTCCTCGTGCTCGACGCCACGGTCGGACAGAATGCGTTGTCTCAGGTCGAAATCTTCAAGAAAGATATCGGCGTGACCGGACTGGCCATGACCAAGCTCGACGGCACCGCCCGCGGCGGCATTCTCGTTGCCATCGCGGCCAAGTTCCAGATGCCGGTCCACTATGTCGGCGTCGGCGAGGCAGTCGACGATCTGGCGCCGTTTTCCGCCCGCGATTTCGCCCGCGCCATTGTCGGGCTGCCGCACTCGTGATCTTAAAACCGCCGATGTCCGAACGCCCGCCGCTCAATCCCATGGTCAAACTTGCGCTCGATTTCGGGCCGCTGGTGCTGTTCTTTGTCGCCAATTCCCGTTACGGCATTTTCGCCGCCACCGCGGTCTTCATGGTGGCGGTGCTTGCCGCATTGGTCATCTCCTACGTCATGACGCGCCGGCTGCCGATCATGCCGGTCGTCACCGCGATCATCGTCGTGGCGTTCGGCGGGCTCACCCTGATCCTGCATGATGCGACCTTCATCAAGGTTAAGCCGACCATCATTTATGGATTGTTCGGCGCCGTCCTCCTCGGCGGTCTCGTCTTCAACAAGCCTTTGCTCGGCGTCGTCTTCGACTCGCTATTCCACCTAAGCGAGGAGGGTTGGCGCAAATTGACGCTGCGCTGGGCGATCTTCTTTTTTGTACTTGCCGTGCTCAACGAAATCGTTTGGCGCAATGCGTCGACCGACACCTGGGTCACTTTCAAGGTGTTTGGCGTGGTGCCGCTGACGATCGTGTTCGGCGCGCTGCAGGTGCCGCTACTCAAGCGCTATGCCGTCGAGCCGGCGGAATGACGACTACGAGCCCGCCGCCACCGCCTTCTCGATCTGTGGCTTGAGGATGGACTCGAAATTCTCGGGCGTGATCGGTCCGACAAGCTTGTAGGCGATGCGCGCATCGCGGCCGATGACGAAGGTTTCCGGCACCCCATAGACGCCCCATTCGATTGCGGCGCGGCCGTTCTGGTCGGCGCCGGCGGCGGCGAACGGATTGCCGTAGCGGCCGAGAAACCGCCGCGCATTGTCGGCATCGTCCTTGTAATTGATGCCGATCACGCGCAGGCGCTGATCCTGGGCCAGCTGCATCAACAGCGGCGCCTCGTCGTGGCATGGCACGCACCACGACGCCCAGACATTCACAACGGTCACAGCGCCCTTGAAGCTTGCGGGGTCGACGCCGGGAACCGCCGCGCCGTCGCGCTTTAATCCGGCGATCGGCGGCAGCGCCGTCTGCGGCACCGCATGACCGATCAGCGCCGAGGGGATCAGCGCCGGGTCGCCGGCATTGAGGCGGACCAGAAATAAAGCCGTGAGGCCGGCAAAGAGAATGAGCGGCACAACGACGATGAGCCGGACGATGAGCCGGCGTGGACCCATCTCGCTATTGCCGTTTGCAGTCTCACTCATCCGCCGACTCGCGTGCCGAGCGCCGCGAGACTCCTTTCGTTTCCAGTTCGGCAAGAATGCGGCGCTGCAATCGATAATCGAACATGACCCAGGAGATCAGCGCCACGATCACCACGGCGCCGGCGCCATAGGCGGCGACGATGAACCCGATATGGGCCGTCGCTTGCATCGTCAGCCTGCCGCGCTCGCTTGCAGCAAGCGCAGCGTCCGCACCCGCCGCCGCAAAATCTCGTTGCGCATCGCCGCGAGCAGCAGCGTTACGAACAGCAACGTAAACGCCGCCGCCATCAGCGAGAGCGGGATGAGAATCGTCGGATCGATGGTCGAGCCGCCGAGCCGAAACACCGACGCGCGCTGGTGCAGCGTATTCCACCAATCGACCGAGAATTTGATGATCGGCAGGTCAATCGCGCCGACCAGCGTCAGGATCGCGACCGCGCGCGCCGCGCGCGAAGCGTCTTCGACCGTGCGCCATAGCGCGATCACGCCGAGGTAAAGCAGAAACAGGATCAATTCCGACGTCAGACGGGCGTCCCAAACCCAGTAGGTGCCCCATTCCGGCCGGCCCCACAGCGAGCCGGTGACGAGACAGAGCAAGGTGAATGCGGCCCCGAGCGGCGCCGCGGCCTTGGCGGTGACGTCGGCGAGCGGATGACGCCAAACCAGCGTGCCGAGCGCGGCGATCGTCATCAGCCCCCAGCACAGCATGCCAAGCCAAGCCGACGGCACATGCAGAAACATGATCTTGACGGTGGCGCCCTGCTGATGGTCGTCGGGCGCCAGCATCGCGCGATAGAGCGCGAAGGCGAACAGGATGACGGTCGCGCCGCCAAGCCATGGAATGGCGAGACTGGCGGCGCGCAAGAAACGCGATGGATTGGCGAGTTCGGAAACGCGCATCTGTAATGTCCTATTACGGCGCTCTCATTCAATGTCCAGCCGCAACGCCGCCGCGGCGGCGAAAGGTCCGATCACGAGGCTCGCCAAAGTCAGCGCGCACAAGACCGTAAACGGTGTTCCGAACGGCACGGGCCCAGCGACCGCGGCATTGGCTGCAGCGACGCCGAAAATCAACACCGGCACGGTCAGGGGCAGCACGATGATGGCCAGCAGCAGCCCGCCGCGCCGCAGCGTCACCGCGATAGCGGCGCCAATGATGCCGATAAAAGTCAGCGCCGGCGTGCCGACCAGGAGCGTGAGTACCAGGCCGGCTTGCGCCGGCGGCTCGATATCGAGGAGGAGCCCGATCAGCGGCGCGGCCACGATCAGAGGCACCGCGGTGGTGAGCCATTGTGCGAGCCCTTTCGCGGCTATGACAAGCTCCAAGGGCGCGCGGCCGGTGAGGATCAGATCGAGCGAGCCGTCCTCGTGGTCGCTGGCAAACAAGCGATCGAGCGCGAGCAGGCTCGCAAGTAGTGCCGCGAGCCAGAGAATGGCGGGTCCGATGCGCTTGAGCAGCGCGAGATCGGGACCGAGGGCGAATGGCGTCAGTGTGACCACGACCACAAAGAACAAAACGCCGATCAGCGCACCGCCGCCCACCCGCACGGCGATGCGCATGTCGCGCACCAGGAGCGCGGTGAGCGGGGTCATGGCACCGCTCATGGCGCCGCCTCCGCCGGCTGTTGCGTGCCAGCGGTGCGGGCGTGCGTGGGTCGATCGAGCGACAATTCTTGCGCGCCGCTCAATCCAAGCGCGCCATGCGTTGCCGCCACAATGAGCCCGCCACCGGCGAGATGGGATTGCATAAACTCTGTCAGCCGGCTCCGCCCCGCGGCGTCGAGCGTGCTGGCCGGCTCGTCAAGGAGCCAGATCGGCCGTTTGACGGCGAGCAGCCGAGCGATTGAAAGGCGCCGGCGCTGGCCGGCCGACAGATAAGCCGCCGGCAAAGCCGCAATAGCGCCAAGCCCAACCGATTCGAGTGCGTCCTGCACTTTGTGAGCGTCGGCGCCGAAAAAGGCGGTCCAAAAACACAAGTTCTCGGCGATCGAGAGCGATGATTTCACCGCGTCCTGGTGGCCGAGATAATGCGCCTGTTCGGCGACGGTCAGTTCGGGGTCGCCACCCTCGAGCCAAAGCCGGCCCCCGGCTGGGCGGATGAAGCCGCCGATGATGCGCAAGAGCGAGGACTTCCCCGCGCCATTGCGGCCGGTCACGGCCAAGGCCTCGCCGCGCGCCAGCTGAAAACTGACGCCGGCAAAGACGTCCCGGCCGCCGCGGCGGCAGCCCAAATCGACGGCGTTCACGCGCATCGCTGCGACCCCAACTGCAGTTTCAGGTGGCGGGGCGGGAGCGGCCTTTCGCCCCGATTTTGTAGGTCTTTTTGCACGCAGTTTCGGAGCGATAGGGTCATGCGCCGCATCATATCGGATCATTTCTTGCCGAACTGGCACAAGCCGATAAAAGCCCCTATAAGCCGCGTCGCCGGGCGGCGGCGCGGTCCTGACGCTGACGCGCTTGGCCCCTCTTAACCCCGCGCCCGCACGCAGGGGAATAAGGGGGATTGTGGGCCATCTCGGCCTCGATGACCTCTGCATTGCGTCGGTCCAAGCCGACAGAATGGAAAACATCATGGATTTCGTCGATAGCTTCAAATGCCTTCGCCCGCTGAAGGTCGGCTCCAAAACCTATGCCTATTTCAGCCTTCCGGCGGCGGAGAAAAACGGGCTGAAAGGAATTTCGCGGCTGCCGTTCTCGCTCAAAGTGCTGCTAGAAAATTTGCTGCGCAATGAGGACGGCCGCTCGGTGACCAAGGAGGACATTCAGGCGGTCGCGCAATGGCTGAAGAATCGAACGTCGGATCGCGAAATCGCCTTCCGCCCCGCGCGCGTCCTGATGCAGGATTTCACCGGCGTTCCGGCGGTCGTGGATCTCGCCGCCATGCGCGACGCCATGGAGCACCTCGGCGGCGATCCCAAGAAGATCAATCCGCTGGTGCCGGTCGATCTCGTCATCGATCATTCGGTGGCGGTGAATTTCTTCGGCCACCGCGATTCGTTCAAGCGCAATGTTGAAGAAGAGTACAAGCAAAATCAGGAACGCTACCGATTCCTGAAATGGGCGCAGCTGTCGTTCGAGAATTTCCGCGTCGTGCCGCCCGGAACCGGCATCTGCCATCAGGTCAACCTTGAATATCTGGCGCAGACGGTCTGCAGCGCGAAAGCGGCGATCAAATTCCCCGACAAATCGAACGCCAGCGAGCTCGCCTTCCCGGACACCGTGGTCGGCACGGATTCACACACCACGATGGTCAACGGGCTCTCGGTGCTCGGCTGGGGCGTCGGCGGCATCGAGGCCGAAGCGGCGATGCTCGGCCAACCCTATTCGATGCTGTTGCCGGAAGTGATCGGAGTTCGGCTCAATGGCAAGCTCAAAGAGGGTGTCACCGCGACCGATCTCGTTCTCACCGTAACGCAAATGCTGCGCAAGCGCGGCGTGGTCGGCAAGTTCGTCGAATATTTCGGTCCCGGCCTTGCCGGCTTGACTATCGCCGACCGGGCGACGCTCGGAAATATGTCGCCTGAATATGGCGCGACCTGCGGCTTCTTCCCGATCGATGACGACACTATCCGTTATCTGACCGATACCGGCCGTCCGGCGGACCGGATCGCGCTGGTCGCCGCCTATGCCAAAGTGCAGGGCATGTATCGCACCAAGAATACGCCGGATCCGCTGCTCACCGACGTGCTCAAGCTCGAACTCTCCTCGGTCGAGCCGTCGCTCGCCGGGCCGAAACGGCCGCAGGACCGCATTGCACTCAAAGAGGTCAAAAGCGGTTTCGTCCAGGCGATGGACAAGGAATTCAACAAGGCCGGCGAATTGGATAAACGCGTTCCGGTCGAAGGCCGCGCGCACACGCTCGGCCACGGCGATGTCGTGATTGCTGCGATCACCTCCTGCACCAACACGTCCAATCCATCAGTGATGATCGCGGCGGGCTTGGTGGCTAAAAAAGCGGTCGAGAAGGGGCTCACGGTCAAGCCGTGGGTCAAGACTTCGCTGGCGCCTGGTTCGCAGGTGGTGGCGGAGTATTACGAGAAGTCCGGCCTGCAGAAATCGCTCGATGCACTCGGCTTCAATCTGGTCGGCTTCGGCTGCACCACCTGCATCGGCAATTCAGGCCCGCTGCCGGAAGAGATTTCGGAAGCCGTCAACAAGAACGATCTGGTCGCCGCGGCGGTGCTCTCCGGCAATCGCAATTTCGAGGGCCGCGTCAATGCCGACGTACGGGCCAATTACCTTGCCTCGCCACCACTGGTCGTCGCTTATGCGCTCGCCGGCTCGATGCAGATCGATATCGCCAAGGCGCCGCTCGGCACCGATAAGAACGGCCGCAAGGTCTATTTGCGCGACATCTGGCCCACCAGCCGCGAGATCGCGGCGATCATCCGCAAAAGCATCAGCAAGCAGATGTTCACGCGCAAATATGCGGACGTGTTCAAGGGCGACGCGCTGTGGCGCAAGATCGCGGTCAAGGGCGGACTGACCTACAAGTGGGACGATCGCTCCACCTATGTGCAGAACCCGCCCTACTTCGACAGCATGCCGAAACGCAGCCAGCCGATCGAGGACATCGTCGACGCCCGCATCCTCGGCCTGTTTCTGGATTCGATCACGACCGACCACATTTCTCCGGCGGGATCGATCAAGGAGCAAAGCCCGGCCGGCGAATATTTACGCGATCATCAGGTTCGGCCGCGCGACTTCAATCAATACGGCACACGGCGCGGCAATCATCAGGTGATGATGCGCGGCACGTTCGCCAATATTCGGATCAAAAATCAGATGGTGCCCGGCGTCGAGGGCGGTTACACGATCCATTACCCCTCGCGTCAGCGCATGGCCATGTACGATGCGGCGATGCGTTATCGCTCGCAGAACGTGCCGCTAGTGGTGTTTGCCGGCAAGGAATATGGCACGGGCTCGTCGCGCGATTGGGCGGCCAAGGGCACGGTGCTGCTCGGCATCCGCGCGGTGATCGCGCAGTCGTTCGAGCGCATCCATCGCTCCAATCTGGTCGGCATGGGCGTGGTCCCACTGGTGTTCGAAGAGGGCACGTCGTGGCAGACGCTCGGATTACGCGGCGACGAGCAGGTCACCATTCGCGGCCTGCATGGTGATCTTAAGCCGCATCAGCGGTTGCAAGCGGAGATCGTGGCCGCCGATGGCGGGCTCAAGCGCGTACCGCTGATCTGCCGGATCGATACCGCCGACGAGCTCGATTATTTCCGAAACGGCGGCATCTTGCAGTATGTGCTGCGGCGGCTCGCTGCTTAACGCCCTACTTTTTTGCGCAAACGAGACTAACGAGGCGCGCCGCCGTTCGCGCCTCGTTCTCTATTTTCGTGCCTGACTTGAATTTCACGGCTGAAATGACCGCCTGGCTCACCGTGAAGTGAGTGGCGGGTGAGGGGAGCGGGCGCTAAAAACGCGCGTCATCGAACGTCACCACAGCCCTGAGGCGGAGGTTGGAATGAAAGCTCGCCGTGTCGCGCCGGCGCTCTTCGTTGCGGGCTTTGTGATTGCAACTGCCGCCGCCGCTCAAGCGGGTGAAGCGCGCGCGGTCCTCGAGCTCTTTACCAGTCAAGGCTGTTCCTCCTGTCCGCCCGCCGATCGGCTGGTCGGGCAATTCGCCAACGATCCGTCGGTCGTCGCGTTGAGCGTTCCCATCGATTACTGGGATTATCTCGGCTGGCGTGACACGCTGGCCAATCCGGCGCATTCGGCGCGGCAGCGCGCTTACGCGCGCGTGCGCGGCGATGGACAGGTTTACACGCCGCAGATCGTCGTTAATGGCGCGGCCGACGCGCTCGGCAGCGATCAGGGAGCGATCGAGCGCGCGATTGCGCAAACCGATCACAAAACCGGCGTGATGTCGCTGCCGGTGGCCCTTGCGGTGAACAACGGCACACTCGACGTCAGTGTATCGGATGCAGACAAGGCGCCCGCCGCCGCGGAAGTGTGGCTTTGCCCGCTCGCGAAAGCGGTTCCGGTCGCCATCGGTCGCGGCGAGAACCGCGGCCGCACCATCACCTACCACAATGTCGTGCGCAATTGGCTCAAGCTTGGCACGCTGAGCGTCGCCCAGTCGAACTGGAACGTGCCGATCGCGCAGATCAAGGCCGAGGGCATCGACGCCGCCGCGGTCATGGTGCAGGAAGGCAGCCACGACAAGCCGGGCATTATTCTTGGCGCCGCGTTGACAGATATCAGATGACGGATGTCGGAACTCGACATCTGCGGTTCCACAATCCGAACTTCCGATCCCCGACCTCAAATCTCTGACATCCAACCTCCGACCTGAAAGAAAAAGGCCGGCGCAGTGCCGGCCCGAAGGAAA
>DATAYT010000083.1:0-3566 GCA_036272395.1 Xanthobacteraceae bacterium | reverse complement strand
GGGTGCATGGGCTCAAAGGCTGGAGCTGGCTTGCTTGCGTGCATTTTGTCGATCACGGCCATTTGCGGACTTATGCGCTGTTCCTACAGAACGATGCCGTGATCGACGCGCGCTACGCCGTTCAACTGGATTCATGCGGATCGCAATCTTACACGCCGTTCGACGTGGTCACGGGCGTGCTCGGCCGGCCGACCGCGCCGCGACAGCCGCCGCTGTACTAGCGCTCCGCTCTACGCAAGCTGGGCGCCGAAGCCTTCGCGAAAGGCGCGCTCGCCTTCCGGCGTGAGCTGTACGGCACGGGTTCCCGGCAATCGGCGGGTCCATCCATGTTGCATGCTGTGCTCGCAAATGAGCGCGCCGAGCATGCCGGCGAGATGTGGCCGGCGCGCGCTCCAATCCAGACAGGGCCGGCACAGAACCCGCCCCGAATGCTTGGTGCGCCGCTCCAGGATTTTGCGGACGTCCATCCCTATCGCGGCAAGCCGCGCAATGCCGGCGTCCGTCACAATTCCGGCGTCGCCGGCGAGTTCGACATAGCCGTCTCGCATCAGCCCCTCGGCGATCGATACGCCGAGCTGACCGGCCAGATGGTCGTAGCAAGTTCGCGCGCGGCGAAGCGCGGCGTCCTTCGGGCCAATTGAGAATTTTCGGCCCGCTGGCGCAAGCTCCGACGCCACCTGCATGATGCTTTCGAGCACACGGGCGACCGATGGTGCTGCCAGCCGATGGTAGTGGTGGCGTCCCTGTTTTTCGACGCTCAATAAACCCGTAGCGGTCATGCGGTTGAGATGACCGCTTGCCGTTTGCGGAGTGATGCCGGCAACGCGCGCCAATTCGCTTGCTGTCAAGGCCCGACCATCCATCAGCGCCTGCAGCATGGCGGCACGCGCCGGGTCGCCCGATAAAGCGGAAACTGTCGCAAACAGCCCGTTATTCGACATGTTCATCTCGCTCAGTTCAACAAGCCCCTTCTAGCGCGGCTGGCGTCTCGATACTTCGGCGCTTTCCGTAACATCGCGGCTGATTTTCTTCCAGCGTGCCGCCATGAGCACGGCAGCATCGAGCCCCGCCATGGCGAGCGGGATGAAAGCGACGTTTTACGGCTGGCACGTTGTCGCCGCAGTCTTTGTGCTTGCCACTTTCGGATGGGGCCTCGGCTTTTACGGCCCGCCCGTCTACCTGCATGCTGTGCATGAATTACGCGGCTGGTCGCTCAACGTCGTTTCGACGGCGGTAACGGTCCACTTTCTGTTTGGCGCGATCGTCATTGCCAATCTGCCAAGGCTATATCGCCGCTTTGGCTTGGCTCGCGTCACCAAGGCAGGCTCGCTGGCGCTGGCGATCGGGGTCGTGGGCTGGGCGCTGGCGCAAGAACCCTGGCAGCTTTTTATTGCGACGCTGTTCAGCGGCGGCGGCTGGGTGACGATGGGAGCAGCCGCGGTGAATGCGATCGTCGCGCCGTGGTTCGTGCGCATGCGGCCGGCGGCACTCGCCTCGGCCTATAACGGTTCGAGCATCGGCGGCGTTGTTTTCTCGCCGCTCTGGGTGGCGGCCATCGGACTACCGGGCTTTCCGTGGGCCGCGATTGCCATCGGTCTCGTCGTCGTCGCGACAATCTGGATTTCGGCCGATCCCTATTATTCCAAAACGCCGGAATCGATGGGGCTGCATCCCGATGGCGATGCACCGCAAGCTGTGGCCACGACCCTCCCGATGTCGCCGGCCAAGCCGCTGCCGAAGACGCAGGTTTGGAAGGACTGGCGGCTCGCCACGCTTGCGGCGGGCATGGCGCTTGGGTTGTTCGCGCAGATCGGGTTACTGGCGCATTTGTTCTCCCTTCTCGTGCCGGCGCTCGGCGCGCAGTTGGCCGGATTTGCCGCGGGCGGCGCCACGGCCGCGGCGATACTGGGCCGGACCTTGGTCGGCTGGCTGATGCCCGCTCGCGCCGACCGCCGGCTATTCGGCTGCGCCAATTACGTCGTGCAGATTTTAGGCTCGCTCGCCTTTTTGTTTGCGGCTAGCGACACCATCCCCCTCCTGTTGTTAAGTGTTTTTTTATTCGGCGCGGGAATCGGCAACACCACGTCGCTGCCGCCAATGATTGCCCAGGCCGAATTTTCGAAGCAGGACGTGACGCGAGTCGTCCCGCTGATCGTCGCGGTCGGGCAAGGCACCTATGCCTTTGCGCCGGGCCATGTTCGGATTCATTCGCGCACTCGCGCCGCACTCGGGCGCGGCCTCCGCCGGCGCCGCCCCGTGGTTGTTTCTGGCGGCGGCTTTCATTCAAACATTGGCTGTTGTTGCGTTCTTCATCGGTCGTCCCGCAAGGCATGATGCGACGCGAGCGTGAGCACCGCTTGTCAGGCCGCTTGCCGAACCGCCAGCGCCTGATCGACCGCGGCGAGTACCTGTTCAACCGTCAGTTCGTCGAGACACTGGCTGTGGCTGTCGAGCCGGCGCTCGCAGCCTTCCAGCTGGCACGGCAGGCAAGGCAGCGGATTTTGCACAAGCCAAACATTGCCGCGCCGCTGGATTGTGCCGGCTGCCTGCCACGTCGCTTCGAGGCCGCCGCACGGCCACGGCCCCCATAGCCGCGGATCGGTGGGGCCGTAAAGCGCAACGGTCGGCGCACCGGCCGCCGCCGCAAGGTGAGTAACAGCGGTGTCCGGACCGATATAGACACATGCGCCGGCAATCAGCGCGGTCATTTCCGGCCAAGAAAGCTTACCGTCCAACCGCACCACGCGCGCATCGCGCCACACCGCGTCGAGATAGCCACGATCGGATGCCGCGCCGGTAGCGGCCACGGCAAAGCCGCGTTCGCGTAAGCCCGCTGCGAGCGCGGCCCAGCCATCGGCCGTCCAGCGCTTGTATACGAACATCGGCGCGGCGTGGATGACTGCGTAAGGCTGCGCCGGCGCCAATTGCGGCCGCGGCGCAAGCGGAGGGCAGACGACGTCGCGGAGGGCGGGAATACCAATCACATCGGCCAAGCGCAGAATGTCGACAACGCGATGTTCGTGGCGATCGCGAATATAGCTGCGGCTGAGCACCGCGCGCTTGATTGCGCTGGCCAGTCCCTTTGGCTCGACTGGCCCGACACTGTACCGGCCGGCGATCAACGTAAACGCGATGGGCCGATCGCCCGTTTGTACCGATACCGCAAGATCGTAGCGACGGAACAGCCGCGCGCCCAGCGACAGCGTGTCGGCGAGGCGCGGACGCGCCGGCATGCTGATGACCTCAGCGAGGTCAGGATTGCCCGCCAATACGCCTTCCGTTCCGGCGAATACCAGCGCGTCGATCCTGGCCTGCGGATAGGCGCGCTTGAGGCTGCGGATCAGCGGTGTCGTCAGCAATACGTCGCCGAGGCGGCGCAAAATCACTACGAGTACCCGCGCATCGGGCCGCATATGAAGCGGATTCATTGCTGCGCCATCGACGAATGTGCGGACATCTCGTCCTCCGCGGCCAGCGCGGATAGGCCGCGCACGGGAGCGACGCGGGTACCGCTAATGGTCTCGTCCAGGCGCTCGCGATTGAGGGACACTTGCGCGCGCCTGGAC
>DATAYT010000082.1:0-10252 GCA_036272395.1 Xanthobacteraceae bacterium | reverse complement strand
GTGGCAGGATTTGAACCTGCGACCCCCTCGTCCCGAACGAGGTGCTCGAGAAGAAGCGAGGCCGCCCCGAAGCGCTTCAGGAATTTACAATACTATTTCAATGACATACGTGTTCGCAGTTTTATTCTGACTGGCGCGCCAGTTACAATAACTTAGCAAACGGTCTCAGCGCTACCCGTTATGGCGGAAGCACCGCGCGGAGCATGCGACGGGACATTTGAGGGGCGGTGGGCGCAACGCTGCATCCAAGGAGTCACCTGTTTCGATAATTCGTTCGCATCGAGGCCAGCAACGAAAAGCCGACCCGTAAGTATGTAGCGGCCTCGAGGGTGGGCCAACAGGGTCTCGTAATCAGAAACGTGCAGAAAGAAATTGTAGTAGTGTGGAGGCACACCGCATCGCTCAGTAGTGTCCTCAAGGACATTGTGATGCAGCGACAAGTTTACTATCAACCGGCGCGGAGCGCAGAGGAAGCCGACCGCCGGCATGCTCACGTTGTAACCAGCGGCTTCATTTGGGCGGGCGCGGACCAGATTGGCTGGATTGAGAACGGCTGCGTTTTTAGCGTACTGACAAAGCAAAAGTTTGCCACGCTAGATGAGAACGGAAATCTATATTCTTTGGACGGTCAATCGCTCAACCTGCATCTCGAAACCGTGAATGGTGGCGGACGTATTGGAGCCGAGAGTCATTCCGCGGCAGTTGCAAAATTCAAGAGATTGGCGCGCGAAACCGAAAGCTAAGCCAACGACCGGCAAATCACTCGGGGCAAGGCACCTCAAGGATACAACCATTGCGTGTCGTTTTTTAGGGCCATCGAGCGATTAGCGGGAATAACGGACCTCCGCCGCGCATCTAAGCGTTGTCCCGCTATCGGGTGGCAGCCCTTGCCGGAGATGCGCCATGCCCGCGACAACCCATTCGAGCAGTTCCATGACCACGTCCACAACCGCACAGGTGGCCAAAGACTATCTGCCTGCGCTGGCGCGGCTTTTGCTGTGCAGCCTCTTCATCTGGGACGGCGTGCTGCAACTGCGCGATCCCGCGGGCACGGTGAATTATTTCACCAGCCTCAATATTCCGTCACCAAACATAACGGTGTGGGTGTCGATCGCCATTCATTTGCTCGGCGGGATCGGCATTCTCGTCGGCTTCATGACGCGCTGGGCCGCGGCTTTGTTGATCCTACTCTGTCTCGGCACCGCGTTCGGCGTGCATCTGCCTGCCGGCGACATGGAGAACATGACCCATTTCTATAAGAACCTGGTCATGGCCGGCGGCTTTCTTTACGTGATCGCTTTCGGCCCCGGCGCGTTCGCGTTTGACAGAGAGAAAACTACTGGATAACCGCAAACACCTCTTCCTTCGTCATTGCGAGGAGCGAAGCGACGAAGCAATCCAGGCTAGCGGAGCCAATAGAACCTAGATTGCTTCTCTCCGCTGGCAATGACGATTCAAAACTCCTCCACCGCCCGAATGAGCCGCTCGATATCTTCGGGCCGCGACAGCCGGTGATCGCCGTCCTTGATCAGCGTGTGCACCACGTCATCGCAGGCGAAGCGGGCAACCAGCGCCTTGGCGTGCTGCCACGGCACATCCGGGTCCTGCACGCCCTGCAGGATGCGCACCGGGCAGCCGGTTTCGATCATCCCGCCGAGCAATAGATGATTGCGGCCCTCTTCGATTAATTGCCGGGTGACCAGATAGGGCTCCGGCGAATATTGCGACGGCCGCGCCCACGCGCCTTTCTCCGCAAGCTCGCGCTTGATCTCGGGCGTGAAGCGCTTCCACATCAGCTCTTCCGTAAAATCGACCGCCGGCGCCACCAGAACGAGGCCGGCGATGCTCGCAGTGGCGGGTTCTTTGCGTGCCCGCAGCGCCCGCGCCAAGAGCAGCGCCAGCCAGCCGCCCATCGACGAGCCGATCACGATTTGCGCCCCGCGGCAGCAGGTGTCGAACACCGCGATCGTCTCGCCGAGCCAGCGGCCGATCGTGCCATCGGTGAAAACACCGCCCGATTCGCCATGTCCGGAATAATCGAACCGCACGCAGGCGCGCCCCTTTCGCGCCGACCAGTCCGCAAGCGCCTGTGCCTTCGTTCCCTCCATGTCGGATTTGTAACCGCCAAGCCAGAACAGTCCCGGCGCGGCGCCGTCATGCTGGCGCACCGCGATCGCGCGCTGGTCGCGGCCCTCGCCAACGGCGAGGAATTTGGGGCCATTATCGGTCATGCTCTCCGCCAGGTTGTCAGCCCGTTGGTCCGCCATCTTTTCGACCGTGAACGCTCCGGGTCGCGGCCTTACGTCGGGGCCGCGGAAAATAAATCATGCGCGGCCAATCGACTATGCCGCGCTTGCCATCGGCGTTGACTTGAATCGAAAAACTCCCGATCTTGAGGGTTCGCCGTTGGGGGCACGCGACCGGTGTCGGGTCGCGGCACCGAGCGGCGGTGTAGCAACAACACAAGGAGATCGCACCCATTCGTCGCCCGATCAGAACGCCGCAGCCCGCCGCCAAGGAGGGGCCGCGCATCAACGAGGAGATCCGCGTCCGCGAGGTCCAGCTCATCGATAAAGACGGTTCCAACAAAGGCGTTACCGAAATCAATGCAGCGCTTGCCATGGCGCAGGAAGCCGGGCTCGACCTGGTAGAAATCGCGCCCAATTCGGTTCCGCCGGTTTGCAAAATTCTCGATTACGGCAAGTACAAATATCAGGCGCAAAAGAAGGCCGCCGAAGCCCGCAAAAAGCAGAAGGTCGTCGAGATCAAAGAGATCAAGCTGCGGCCGATGATCGACGATCACGATTACGACGTGAAGATGCGCTCGATCCAGCGGTTCTTCGAGGAAGGCGACAAAGTCAAGGTGACATTGCGGTTCCGCGGCCGCGAAATGGCGCATCAGGAGCTCGGCTATAAACTGCTCGACCGCGTCAAGGACGACACCGCCAAGATCGCCAAGATCGAACAGGAGCCGCGCTTCGAAGGCCGCCAGGTGGTGATGGTGCTCGCGCCGCGGTAAGCGGCGACATTGGAATTCGAGAGATTTGAGTTCGATGAAGCGCGCCTGCGCGCTCGCTTCATCGCGTTCGCAAGTGCCAGTCTTGTTATTGTCAAACGGGAGGAAATGACCATGCCGACTTTCCTTATCACCATGAGTTGGACCGGACAGGGCATTCGCAATATCAAGGATGCGCCCAAGCGGGCCGCCGCCGCACGCGAGACGGCCAAGAAGCTCGGCGTCGAAATCAAGGAAACCTATGTGACGACGGGCGAGTCCGACCTCCTGGCCATCGTCGAATCGGCAAGCGGCGACCACGTCGCCAAGTTCTGCATGGCGATCGGCTCGCAAGGCAATGTACGCACGCGCACCGTGCGAGCCTGGTCGCAGGCCGACTACGCGAAACTCATATCGGAATTGCCGTAAGCCTCGGGTCCGATCGGCAAGAGCGCATAACTCGCGCATAACTCCCGCTCCCGATCGGGAGAGGGAGTAAAAAGCGCTTGGAAATTTGCAAATTCGGGTCGCCTCTGTCATAACCCGCGCGCCCGCCGCCCGGCTGATTAAGGGCTGCCGTGGCGGCGGCGAAGTGCTCAAGAGCATGATTCCGAAAAGTGGATACCGGTTTTCGGAAAAGATCATGCTCAAATGCAATTAAGCACGGAAAATCGCAACGCGATCGTCTGAGCGATCGCCGCCGCCGCTTTGCCGGCGGCGCAGTTATGGAGAGCAAAATGCCCAAGATGAAGACCAAATCGGGCGCCAAAAAGCGCTTCAAAGTAACCGGCTCGGGCAAGGTCCTCTATCAGCAGTCGCGCAAACGCCACGGCATGATCAAGTGGACCAAAAAACAGATTCGCCAGTTGCGCGGCACCAACGTGCTGTTCAAAACCGACGGCGATAACGTCAAGAAATATTTCTTGCCGAACGGTTGAGTTCCTCCGCACCGCCGCGCATCCGCGCGGCAAGCCGAGAGGACATTATTCTGGACAAGGAGATCATTCATGGCTCGCGTCAAGCGCGGCGTCACCGCCCATGCCAAGCACAAGAAAGTACTCAAAGCCGCCAAGGGGTATTATGGCCGCCGCAAGAATACGATTCGGATTGCCAAACAGGCGGTCGAGAAGGCCAACCAATATGCCTATCGCGACCGCAAGCGGCGCAAGCGCAGCTTTCGCGCTTTGTGGATTCAGCGCCTCAACGCCGCGGTCCGTCCGTTTGGCCTCAACTACAGCCGCTTCATCGCCGGCCTCGCCAAAGCCGGCATCGCGGTTGACCGCAAGGTGCTGTCCGATCTCGCAATCCGCGAACCGGCAGCGTTCGAGGCCATCGTCGGCCAGGCAAAATCGGCGCTGGCTGTGTGATTTTCCGTCATGGCTAGGCTTGCCGGCCATGACGGTTATGAGGGCACCATGATCGACCGTGCCTATGTACAGCGCATGGCGCGCTACAACCGCTGGCAGAACGAAAACCTCTATGGTGTCGCCGACCGGCTCACCGCGGAGGAGCGGCAGCGCGAGCGCAGCGCATTTTTCGGCTCGATCCACAAGACGCTCAGCCATCTGTTGTGGGGCGACCAGACCTGGATGAACCGGTTCGCCGCCGCGCCGAAGCCGGAAGGCAACATCGCGGCGTCGGTCGCGCTTTACGCGGACTGGGAGGACTTAAAATCGAAGCGCACGGACTTCGACCGGCGCATCATCGCTTGGGCCGATCGCATCGAGCCTGACTGGCTCGCCGCCGCGCAGACCTATTTCTCCGGCGCCATCGGCCGCGAAGTGACCAAGCCGCGCTGGGTCCTGGTCACCCATATGTTCAACCATCAGACTCACCATCGTGGCCAGGTCCATTGCATGCTCACGCAGGCCGGCGGCAGGCCGTCGGACACCGATCTGCCGTTCCTGCCGGAGTGAGCGATGACCGATCTCGCGCAACTCGAAAACGAAATTCTCGCCGAGATCACCGCGGCCGGCGACGACGCCGCGCTCGAAGCGGTGCGCGTTGCGGCTCTGGGCAAAAACGGCACCATCACCGCGCTGTTGAAGACACTCGGCACCTTGCCGCCCGATGAGCGCAAAAGCCAAGGCCCGCTCATCAACGGCATGAAGGATCGGGTCAACGCCGCGCTTGCCGAGCGGCGCGAGGCGTTCAAGGCCGCGGCGCTCGAGGCGCGGCTCAATACCGAGAGCGTCGACGTGACGCTGCCGGTGCGCGAAGCGCCGGCCGAGATCGGACGCGTGCATCCGATCACGCAAGTGATCGACGAACTCACCGCGATCTTCGCCGATATGGGCTTCGCCGTTGCCGAAGGTCCTGACGTCGAGACCGACGACTACAATTTCACCAAGCTCAACTTTCCGGAGGAGCATCCGGCGCGGGAGATGCACGACACATTTTTCTTCAATCCGAAGCCGGACGGCACCCGGCTTTTGCTGCGCACGCATACTTCGCCGGTGCAGGTGCGCACCATGCTCGCGCAGAAGCCACCGATCCGCGTCATCATTCCCGGGCGCACCTATCGCTGCGACAGCGACCAGACGCATACGCCGATGTTTCATCAGGTCGAGGGCCTGGTGATCGACAAGGGTTCGCATCTCGGCCACATGAAATGGATCCTCGAGGAGTTCTTCAACGTGTTCTTCGAGGTGGACCGCGTCGGCATGCGGTTTCGGCCGTCATTCTTCCCGTTCACCGAGCCCTCGCTCGAAGTCGACATCCAGTACCGCCGCGACAAGGGTGAGATCCGCTTCGGCGAAGGCGAGGATTGGATGGAGATTCTCGGCTGCGGCATGGTGCATCCGAACGTGCTGCGCAATTGCGGCCTTGACCCCGACGAGTACCAGGGCTTCGCCTGGGGCATGGGCATCGACCGCATCGCGATGCTCAAATACGGCATGCCCGATCTGCGCGCCTTCTTCGAAGCCGATATGCGCTGGCTGTCACATTACGGCTTCCGCCCGCTCGACTGGCCGACGCTGGCCGGAGGGTTGAGCTCGTGAGTGGTGGGGCAAAAGAAATCCCATGATGAAGCTCACCTTCGGCTGGCTCAAGGAGCACCTCGAGACTAATCGAGCGCTCGATGAGATCGCCGCCAAGCTCACCATGATCGGGCTCGAAGTCGAGCGGATCGAGGACAAGGCGAAGCTGTTCGCGCCGTTCGTCATCGCCCGCGTGGTCGAAGCGAAGCCGCATCCGAATGCCGACCGGCTGCGTGTGTGCATGGTCGATGCCGGCGACGGCAAGCCGATCCAGGTGGTGTGCGGCGCGCCGAACGCGCGGACCGGCATGAAAGGCGTGTTCGCGCCGCCTGGCGCATTCATTCCGGGCAAGAACCTCACGCTTGGGGTCGGCAAAATCCGCGACGTCGAAAGCCGCGGCATGCTGGTATCGGAGTTCGAGCTGCAGATCTCCGACGATCACGAAGGCATCATCGAACTACCAGACGACGCGCCGGTCGGCGTGCCTTACGCCAAATATGCCGGGCTCGACGACCCGATGATCGAGATCAATCTGACGCCGAACCGCGGCGATGCTACCGGCGTGCACGGCATCGCGCGCGACCTGGCAGCCGCCGGCATCGGCAAGCTCAAAGACACGCCGATAAAAACCGTCAAAGGCCAATTTCCGTGTCCGGTGAAGGTGACGCTCGATTTCGGCGCGACGACCTCGCTGTGCCCGGCTTTCGCGCTGCAGCTCATTCGCGGCGTCAAAAATGGACCATCGCCGGATTGGTTGGCGCGCCGCCTGACCGCCATCGGGCTGCGCCCGATCAATGCCCTGGTCGATATCACCAATTTCATCACCTATGACCGCGGCCGGCCGCTGCATGTGTTCGATGCGGCGAAAGTGCGCGGCGATCTCACGGTGCGGCGTGCGCGCGCCGGCGAGAGCCTGCTCGCGCTCGACGGCAAGACCTACGCGCTTGATGAGACGATGTGCGTCATCGCCGATGATCACGGCGTCGAGTCGCTCGCGGGCATCATGGGCGGTGAAAAAACCGGCTGCTCGGAAGCGACCACTGACGTGCTGATCGAATCGGCCTTGTGGGTGCCGATGAATATCGCGCAAACCGGCCGCAAGCTCGGTATCAATTCCGATGCCCGCTATCGCTTCGAGCGCGGTGTCGATCCGGCCTTCATGGTGCCGGGTCTCGAATCGGCGACGCGCATGGTCATGGATTCGTGCGGCGGTACGGCATCGGAGGTCACCGTCGCCGGCAGTGCCGCGGCACCCGAGCGCGTCATCGATTTCCCGGTCGCGGAAACCGGGCGCCTGACCGGCCTTGCCGTGCCGCTTGCCGACGCGCGCCGCGTGCTCGAAAGCCTCGGCTTTAAAGTGGCGGGGCAGGGGGCGCGCGTGAAGGTCGCGCCGCCGTCATGGCGGGGCGACGTGCAGGACAAAGCCGACCTCGTCGAGGAAGTGGTGCGCATCGTCGGCGTCGATAAGGTTCCATCGACGCCGTTCGATCGTGGCGAGGCGCCGCGCAAGCCGGTCTTGACCCCGATCCAGATCCGCACCCGCAAAGCCAAGCGTGCGCTCGCGGCGCGCAACCTCACTGAGGCGGTGACCTGGTCGTTCATCGGCAAGAAACACGCCGAACTGTTCGGCGGCGGCAAGCCTGAACTGGCGCTCGCCAATCCGATCGCCGCCGAGCTTTCCGATATGCGGCCGAGTCTCATTCCCGGGCTCGTTGCCGCCGCGCAAAAGAACGCCGACCGCGGTTTTCCCGACGTTGCTTTGTTCGAAGTGGGACAAATATTTCGCGGCGACCGGCCCGAGGATCAATTGACCGCGGCCGCCGGCCTGCGCCGCGCGCTGGCAAAACCCTCCGGCATCGGCCGGCATTGGGCCAAGCGCGATGGCGAAGTCGATGCGTTCGACGCCAAGGCCGATGCGCTCGCCGTGCTCGCCGCCGCCGGCGCGCCAGCCTCCGCGCTGCAGACGATGCCGGGCGGCCCGACCTGGTTTCACCCCGGGCGTTCCGGAACGATTCAGATCGGGCCGCAGAACGTGCTCGGTCATTTCGGCGAATTGCATCCGCGCGCGCTGGAAGCGCTCGACGCCGAAGGACCGCTGATCGCGTTCGAAGTGATTTTGGAACGCATTCCCGAGCCGAGGACGCGCGGCAGCCGCGCCAAGCCGGTGCTGGAGCTATCGCCGTTCCAGCCAGTGCAGCGCGATTTCGCTTTCGTGGTCGATCGCGAGGTCAAGGCCGCCGATATCGTGCGCGCGGCGCAATCGGCCGACCGCAAGCTCATTACCGGCGTCACCGTATTCGACCTCTACGAAGGCCAAGGCATCGCGCCGGGCAAAAAATCGATTGCGATCGCGGTCACGCTGCAGCCGCGCGAGCGGACCATGACCGACGCCGAGATCGAAGCGCTCGCCGCCAAGATCGTCACGGAGGTCGGCAAACGCACCGGCGGCGTGCTGCGAGGATGACGGCGTTGCGGTTGCGGTTAACAAATCCGCTACCGCTCACGCATAATGCTGGGGGTGCCGTAATAGCTTCGCGGTTCGGCTCCGTAACGCGGCGTACTTCGCTCGGTCCGCGTCGGTTTCGTCTTGCGTCCTGGCCTGGCTTCGCTTCCCGCCGCGGGCGCCGCCGCTTTGACGCCGCCGAGCCGGCGCACCACGGCGTCGGCGGCGCGCTCGCCGGATTCCCACGCCCCGCCCACTGTACCCCACAACGTCTCGTGCGCCGCCTCGCCAGCGTACCAGACGTCGTCGGCGATCCGATCCATGAGCAAGCGCCGCGCCGACTGCGCTCCCGGGAGCGCGGCCGACCAAGCGCCAAGCGCATAGGGCGCCGCGTTCCAACGCGTCGCCTGCTTGCGGCCGATCGCTTTTTTGATTTCGGTGCCATACAGCCCGCCGAGCCATTCGGCGGCAAAATCGAACATCGCGGCTTCGCCTTGCGCCGCAAGATCGCGGCCGAATCCGCCAGCGATATCGACGTAACAGAGCGCTGTGCCCCCGACATTGGCGAGAAGCGCAGCGGTGTGGGTATTGCTCGATTTCTCGAAAACCAGATCGTCGCTTTCCAGCCCGAGCGGATTGCCGAGCAGCTCGAGCGCGACGCGATCGTAGCTGCCGAGCGGCAGCCGCGCGAACAGGTCGCGACGATCGGGGCTGAATTTGAACGCGCCCGAGGCGATCACATTGGTCGGCACCGTGACGATGGCGGTCGAGGCCGAAATCGTGCCGCTCGTGGTTTCGACGGTGGGCACACCTCGCCTGCTCTCGATCGAAGTCGCCGGCGTTGAGAACTGGATCGCCAGTCCTTGAGCCAGGGCAGCAAGCAAAGCGCCGAGGCCTGGTTTGTAGAACGCCGCGGTACGCCGTTCCGCGGCTTTGGCGAAATCGAGCGAGGAGACCTGCGCGAGATCCTTGCCGCAGTTGTAGGGCCCGAGCACGAATTCGATTGTCGCGCGCCAGTCGCCGAGATCGCCGGGCATTGCTTGCGCGCAAGCGACGTCGGCCTTGCGCGCCGCGTCGCCGATGGCGCGCGTCGCGCGAACTTGCGCCGACAGAAAATCCTCAAGCTCGCCCTCGCGCGCGTAGCGCCGGCCGATCCGTATTTTCTGGCTGAGCGAGGCCGGATAAATGTCGCCGCGGTGCGGCGCCACTTTAATCAGCGGATTTGAATCGGCCAGATAGAACCAATGCGCGCCGCGATCGAATGGTGCGCCGAAGCTTGTCGTGTCGGTGATGCAGCGGCCGCCGACGTGATCGGTCGCCTCGATCACGAGATAGCGCCGGCCGGCTGCGGCGAGCCGCCGTGCGGCGGCGATTCCCGCGGCGCCGGCGCCGATAATGATCACATCAAGCGGGCTGCCGGACGGCGCGATCGCGGCGAATGCCGGAGCCGCGGCGAATGCCGGAGCCGCGGCGAACGCGGCCGAGGCCGCAAGCAGCGAACGGCGGCTCAGAGACGGCATACTTTCCACTACACTTGCGGCCGGTGTCTCGATGTGGTCGGTTCGCCCCAACGCCCCCGCACATTGCCTCAACCGCCGCCGCGGGGCAATGCTTCGGCTTGATCGGAATGAAGGCCGACGGCAATCACGCGCAGCCATGCTCGACGACGCCATCAAAGCGATAACCCAATTGTTTTCGCCGCCGCTGCGCGCGGTGCTGTGGAAGAGCATCGGCCTTGCGCTCGCGCTGATTGTGGTGGTCGGGATCGTGCTCGAACGCCTGATCATGCATTTCGTCGATGCCGGCAGCTCCTCCGCCGAGACGACCCTCGGC
>DATAYT010000081.1:0-37081 GCA_036272395.1 Xanthobacteraceae bacterium | reverse complement strand
CAACCGACCGCGAAGGCGATCAATGGAGTGAAAAATGGCAAAAGCCGATCAAGTGGCGCGACTGATGGCTTTTCTACTGTTCGGCTATATCGCGCTGACCCTTGCCGGAACTTTTGCTTTCACGTTTGTCTGGTAGGACGTGAAGGTATCAGGCATCAGATATCAGGAATCAGGGAAATCAGGGATCAGGTAACAGTACTGACTTTTTTCGACCCCTGCTGCCTGATTTTCTGATATCTGATATCCGGTATGTGCGGAATTATCGGAATCATCGGCGGTGAACCGGCGGCGCCGCAACTGATCGATGCGCTCAAGCGCCTCGAATATCGCGGTTACGATTCCGCGGGCGTGGCGACGCTCGAAGGCGGCAAGCTCACGCGGCGGCGCGCCGAGGGCAAGCTCAAGAATCTCGAGACCCGGTTACAGCGCGAGCCGCTGACCGGCACAATCGGCATCGGCCATACCCGCTGGGCAACCCATGGCCGTCCGACCGAGAACAATGCCCATCCGCACGCCACCGAAAAAGTCGCAGTGGTGCACAATGGCATCATCGAAAACTTCGCCGAGCTGCGCCGCGACCTCGAGGGCAACGGCGTCAAATTCTCGACCGAGACCGATACCGAAGTCATTGCGCATCTGGTGACCGAGGAATTAAAGCGCGGCGCGTCGCCGGTCGACGCCGTGAAGACGACGCTGCCGCAGCTTCGCGGCGCCTTCGCGTTGGCGTTTTTGTTCGCCGGCGAAGACAATCTCCTGATCGGCGCGCGTAAGGGCTCGCCGCTTGCCGTCGGTTTCGGCGATGGGGCGATGTATGTCGGCTCTGACGCGATCGCGCTGGCGCCGTTCACCGACCAAGTCCGCTATCTGGAAGACGGCGATTGGGTGGTCGTGACGCGCTCCGGCGCCGAAATTCACGACAGTGGCGGCAAACTCGCGGAGCGCCCGACCATCAAATCGCAGGCCTCGGTGCTGCTGATCGACAAGGGCAACCACCGCCATTTCATGGCCAAGGAAATCCATGAGCAGCCGGAAGTGGTCGGCCATACGCTCGCCAATTATCTTGATATGGCGAGGGGCTGCGTCGATTTGCCGATGCAACTGCCGTTCGATTTTCGTGCACTCGATCGCATCTCCATCGCCGCCTGCGGCACCGCCTATTATGCCGGTCTGGTGGCGCGCTACTGGTTCGAACAGTTCGCGCAGCTGCCAGTCGAGGTCGATATCGCGTCGGAGTTCCGCTATCGCGATGTGCCGCTCAAGCCGGGAAACCTCGCGATTTGCGTGTCGCAATCGGGCGAAACCGCCGACACGCTCGCTTCGCTGCGCTATGCCCGCGCGCATCGGCAGCACGCGCTTTCGATCGTCAACGTGCCGATGTCGAGCATCGCCCGCGAGAGCGATGTGGTCATGCCGACGCTGGCCGGGCCGGAAATCGGCGTGGCGTCGACCAAGGCGTTCACCTGTCAGCTCGCCGCATTGGCCTGCCTCGCCATCGCCGCGGGCCGCGCCCGCGGCGTGCTCGGCGAAGTTGACGAGAAGAGCCTGGTGCAGGCGCTAATCGAAATGCCGCGCCGCTTGAACGAGGCGCTGGCGCTCGAGCCGCAGCTTGAGCAATTGGCGCGCGATCTCGCCAAATCGAGGGACGTGCTCTATCTCGGCCGCGGCACCAGTTTTCCGATCGCGCTCGAAGGCGCGCTGAAGCTAAAGGAGATTTCCTACCTCCATGCCGAGGGCTATGCCGCCGGCGAGCTCAAGCACGGGCCGATTGCGCTTGTCGATGAGAACATGCCGGTGATCGTGATCGCGCCGCACGACAAGGTGTTCGAAAAGACGTTTTCCAACATGCAGGAGGTCGCCGCGCGCGGCGGGCGGCTGATCCTGATGACCGATGCCGAGGGGACGCGCGCCTCAAAAGCCCACACCATGCTCACGCTCACCTTGCCGACGGTGCATCCGGCAGTGGCGCCGATTGTCTATGCGGTTCCGGTTCAGCTTTTGGCCTATCACACCGCGGTGTTGATGGGCACGGACGTCGATCAGCCGCGCAATCTGGCCAAATCGGTGACGGTGGAATAATCGCTAACCCCGGTGCGCGGGCGCGCCGTGCAAATCGGGCCGGCGGCGTATATATCTTGCAGCTTCGGTAACAGCGGTGCCGCACGGCAATGACGATGGACAATAGCGAAAGCACGCGGACGACCAGCCTGACCAAATCGCCGCCCGGGATCATCAGCCGGATCCGTACTTATTTCCTCACCGGCCTGGTCGTCGCCGGTCCGGTCGCCATCACGCTGTGGCTGGTGTGGTGGTTCGTGACCTGGGTCGATGGCCTGGTGCGGCCGTTCATTCCGGGGGCGTATCGGCCCGAAACCTATCTACCGGTGCGGATCCCCGGCTTGGGCCTGATCATCGCTTTTGTGGCGCTCACGCTGCTCGGCTTTTTCACCGCCAATTTTGTCGGCCGCAAGCTCGTCGATTTCGGCGAAAGCATTTTAAGCCGCATGCCGGTGGTGCGGCCGATCTACCGCACCGCCAAGCAGATTTTCCAGACGCTGTTCTCGAAATCGGAGTCGAGCTTCCGCCGCGTCGCGCTGATCGAATTTCCGTCGCCCGGCATGTGGTCGCTGGTTTTTCTCACCCAGTCGCCGACCAAGGACATTGCCGGCCGCCTGCCGGAGAGCGAATACGTCTCCGCGTTCATGCCGTGCACGCCGAACCCGACCACCGGATTTTTCTTCTATGTGCCCAAGCGCGAAGTGATCGAGCTAGACATCACGGTCGAGCAGGCAATGACCGTGATCATGTCGGCCGGCATCGTTCAGCCGGGCGCCGAGGCTCAAGGCCAAGGCTCGCAAGCCAAGCTCGCGGCGCTGGCGCAAACCGCGCGCGCCGCCCAGGTCACGCGCAAAGCCGAGCCGACCACTGCGAAGTGATTGGCCTACGTCCCGTCACCCTGAGGTGGCCGCCAACGGGTCCGGCCCGAAGTGGCCGGCCCGATGACAAGCTCCGCGGCCCACGAAGGCCGACGGCCCGAGCGCCCAGGCCGTCATCCTTCGAGGCTCGCTTCGCTCTGCACCTCAGGATGACGGGAAAATCATCCGGCGCGCAGCCAGTTCGTCCGTCAGGCGGCAACGACGACAGTGAAGTGCCCCCGTTTTAGAGCGCCGTCTTACTGCTAGTCTTTCCCGATCGGCTTGGAGGGCGGCCATGAATTTTCAACAGGCGGTCCAGTCCGGATTTTCCAACTATGTATATTTTCGCGGCCGCGCGTCGCGCTCTGAATTCTGGTGGTTTCAATTGTTCCTCCTTCTCGGCGGCGTCGTGGCCGCGCTCTTGGACCTGTTCGCAAATACCAATTTGCTTGGCGGCTCGCCGCTGGCGACGTTGTTCTGGCTGGCGACGATTATTCCCGATCTCGCCGTCACGGCGCGCAGGCTGCATGACACCGATTCAAGCGGCTGGTGGATCCTGCTCGGTCTGATCCCGTTCATTGGAATCATCGTGTTGATCGTCTGGTGGTGCCGGATAGGCACGCGAGGTTACAACCGGTTCGGCGCCGATCCGCTTCAACCGGCGCTGAGCAGGCTCACCGCTTCGTCGCGCGAGAACAGATAAAGCAATTGCCGCAAGGCCTGCCCGCGCGGCGATTGCAATTTCGGATCGCGTGCGAGCACCAGCGCCGCATCGTCGCGCGCCGCCGGCAGCAGCGCGGCATGCGATTCGATGCGCGCCATACGAAAGCCGGGCAGGCCGCTTTGCCGCACGCCAAGCACGTCGCCTTGCCCGCGCAGCCGTAAATCCTCTTCGGCGATGCGAAAGCCGTCGTCGGTCTCGCGCAGAATCGCGAGCCGCGCTTTCGCGGTCGGGCCGAGCGGGCCTTTGTAGAGCAGGATGCAGCTCGAGCGCTCGGCGCCGCGGCCGATCCGCCCGCGCAGCTGATGCAGCTGCGCCAAGCCGAAGCGCTCGGCGTGTTCAATCACCATGACGCTTGCTTGCGGCACGTCGACGCCGACTTCGATCACTGTGGTCGCAACCAGAAGCCGGGTTTCACCCTTGGCAAAGCGCTCCATGGCGCGATCCTTTTCGGGTCCGCGCATGCGGCCGTGAACGAGATCGACGGCGTTGCCGAATCGCTTCTGCAGGATTTTGAAGCGCTCCTCGGCCGCGGCGAGATCGACGCTTTCGGATTCCTCGACCAGCGGGCAGACCCAATAGGCCTGCCGTCCCGCCTTCAATGCGCGCGCCACCGCGTCGGTGATCTCGGTAAGGCGCTCCAGCGGCACCGCGCGGGTGTCGATCTTCTGCCGTCCGGCCGGTTTCTCGCGTAGCTCGGAGACGTCCATGTCCCCGAAATAAGTCAGCACCAGCGTGCGCGGGATCGGAGTGGCGGTGAGCACCAGAAGATCGACCGCTTCGCCCTTGCGGGCGAGCGCCAGACGCTGATGCACGCCGAAGCGGTGCTGTTCGTCGACGATCGCGAGCGCGAGATCATGGAACGCGACATGTTCCTGAAACAGCGCGTGGGTGCCGACAATCAGATCGATCTCGCCGATCGCGAGACTTGAGAGAATATCATCGCGCTCGCGCCCGCGTTCGCGGCCGGTGAGAATAGCAACCCGGATGCCAGCGGTGCGCGCCAAAGGCGCGATGGTGGCGAAATGCTGCCGCGCCAGGATTTCGGTCGGCGCCATGAACGCCGCCTGCCGGCCGGCTTCGATCACATTGGCGGCGGCAAGGAGCGCGACCACGGTCTTGCCGGAGCCGACATCGCCATGCAGAAGCCGCAGCATGCGCTGCGGCTGCGCGAGGTCAGCGACGATATCGGTCACCGCGTGCTGCTGCGACGGGGTGAGCGCGTAGGGGAGCGCGGCAATGATGCGGCCGCGCAAGCGTCCTTCGGCGGCACTGCCGCGGCCGCTGCGCGTGCGCATATGCGTGCGAAGGAGAGCGAGCGCGAGCTGCCCGGCGAGGAATTCATCGTATGCGAGCCGCGACCAAGCCGCGCTTTCGGGCGAAAGATCGTCCGGCGATTGCGGGTAGTGCAGCCCGCGCAGCGCCTCGGCAAAATTCGGATAGGCATTACGTGACAGCCAGTCGCGGTCCTGCCATTCGGTCAGCGCCGGCAGGCGCTGCAGACCGGCATCGATCGCCTTGCGCAGCTGGTTGGGATGCAAGCCTTCGGTCAGCGGGTAGACCGGATCGAGGAGCGGCAGGTGCTTGAACCCCTCCGCATCGACGACGCGGTCGGGATGCACCATCTGCAAATGGCCGTCATATAGCGTGGCGATGCTGGACACGTAGCGGACTTCGCCGACCGGAAACTGCTTTTGCAGGTAATCCTTGCGGGCGTTGAAATAGGTAATTGTCAGCGTGTTGGTGTCGTCGCTTGCCTCGATATTGTACGGCGCGCGCGGCCGGTGCGGCGGCGGCGGCCGGTGCTTGTCGATCGTGACCGCGACGGTGACGACTGTGTCGGGCGTCACCTCGCTGAGCTTCGGCTGGTTGCGCCGGTCGACGAAGCCGCTCGGCAGATGAAACAACAGATCGATGAGGCGCGGCGGCTCGTTGTCGCGGCCGAAGAGCCGCGCATAGAGCTTTTCCACCTTCGGCCCGATTCCCGGCAGGGATGACAGCGAAGCGAAGAGCGGATTGAGGACGGCTGGACGCATTAGTGCTCGTCATTCCGGAAACCGCGCAGCGGTTGTCCGGAATCCATAATCGCTGCCGGTGCAGGATTTACACGGACTGTGTTTATGGATCCCGGGCTCCTCGCTGGCTCGGCCCCGGAATGACGCTCCGAGCCGCTGACATTCACTCCATCGCCCTCTATATACCCCTGGCCCGGCCCCGTCCGGGCTTTTGGCGTTGGCGTACGCATGATCCGGAAAAGCGGAAATCGGTGTTTCGAAAGGATCGTGCGCCAAAAATGGATTTGGAAAAATGACTGAACGCTCCAGCGCAGGATTGGACGAGCGGCGGCGGCGGCTCTTGTTCCGCGCCTGGCGCCGCGGCGTGCGCGAGATGGATCTGATCGTCGGCCGCTTCGCCGACGCGTGGGTCGACAAATTCGATGCCGCCGAGCTCGACCAGTTCGAGCATCTGATCGAAGTCCCCAATGCCGAGCTCTATGCGTGGATTGTCGGCAATGAAGCCGTCCCGGCGCGGCATGACACGCCGGTGTTGCGCCAGCTGATGGCCTTTCATAACCGTGTCGAGGCAAAGTCGTGAGCGCGCCGGCGCAACTCTTGACCAAATCGCCGGCGGAGCGGCTCAAAGCCGGCCGACCGCTCACGCTCGCAGGCGTACCGGATGGCGCCGAAGGGCTCGTCGTCGCCGATCTTGCCCGCGCCATTGCGGCGAGCAAAAATCCGCCGGCGATCTCGCTAGCGCTCGTCTGCCGCGACGGCCCACGCATGGCTGCGGTCTCTCGGGCGATTTCCTTCTTCGCGCCCGATATTGAAATCCTGGAATTCCCGGCCTGGGATTGCCTGCCCTACGACCGCGTCTCGCCGCATCCCGCGGTCATCGCGCAGCGGGTCATGACGCTTGCGCGGCTGTCGCGCATTGTCGGCCGCGAGCACCCAGCGGTCCTTCTCACCACCGTCAATGCCGTCTTGCAGCGCGTGCCCGAGCGCGCGGTGATCGCCAAGCAGTCGCTTTCGGTGGCGCCCGGCAATATCGCGCCGATGGCCAACATCATCCAATGGCTCGAGCTCAACGGTTTTAACCGCGCCGCCACGGTGCGCGAGGCCGGCGATTATGCGGTGCGTGGCGGCATTGTCGATCTATTCGCGCCCGGCATGGATGCCCCGGTGCGGCTCGATTTTTTCGGCGACGCGCTGGAATCGATCCGCAGCTTCGATCCGGAGACGCAACGCACCACCAGCGAGCTTCGCACGCTCGATCTCGTGCCGGTCTCCGAGTTTGCGCTCACCAGCGACACCATTCGTCTGTTTCGCACCGGCTATGTGGCGGAGTTCGGCGCCGCCGCGCCCGACGATGCGCTCTATGAGGCGGTGACCGAGGGGCGCAAGCATGCCGGCATGGAGCACTGGCTGACGCTGTTTCATCGCCGGCTCGAAACGCTGTTCGATTATCTGCCGGCAACGCCGCTTGCCGTCGAACCTCTAGCCGAAGAAGCCGCGCATGAACGTCTCGCACAGATCGCCGACTATTATCAGGCGCGGAAAGATGCGCTCGGCAAAGACGGCGGCGGCGCGCCGTATAAACCGCTGCCGCCGGGCCGGCTCTATCTGGCTGAAGCTGAGTGGCGCGAGCGGCTCGACGCTTCAGCGTTGGCAAAGCTGACGCCGTTCGCTGCGCCATCTTCTCCCTCTCCCCTTGGGGGAGAGGTCGCCGTCGGCGCCCATGCCGGGCCCAATTTCGCGGCCGAACGCGCAACGCCCAGCGCCAATGTGTTCGAAGCCGTCGTCAAGCATGTCGGCGCGCTGCAATCGGGCGGTAAGCGCGCGGTAGTCGCGTTGTGGAGCGAAGGCTCGCGCGAACGCATGGGCCATGTGCTGGCCGAGCACGACCTGCACAATCTGGCGCCGGTCGCGTCGTGGCCGGAAGCCCTCGCGCTGCCGCGCCCGCAGGTGGCGCTGGCCGTGCTCGGACTGGAATCCGGCTTCGAGACCGCCGACGTCGCGCTGATCACGGAACAAGACATTCTCGGCGAGCGGCTCATCCGCGCGCGCCGGCCGTCGAAGCGCGCGGAGAATTTCATCGCCGAAGTGACGAGCCTTGCCGCCGGCGATCTCGTCGTCCACGTCGATCACGGCATCGGCCGCTTTTCCGGCTTGCGCGCGATCGAGGCCGCCGGCGCGCCGCACGATTGTCTCGAAATCCATTATGCCGGCGGCAACAAACTGTTCCTGCCGGTTGAGAATATCGAACTGCTTTCGCGCTACGGCTCCGAGGAGGCCGGCGCCGAGCTCGACCGGCTCGGCGGCACGGCCTGGCAAGCGCGCAAGGCGCGGATGAAGAATCGCATCCGCGAGATTGCCGGCGAACTCATCAAGATCGCCGCCGAGCGGCAATTGCGCGAGGCGCCGCGGCTCGCGCTGGCCGCCGGCCTCTACGACGAATTCTGCGCCGGCTTTCCTTACGAAGAAACCGAGGACCAGGATGCCGCGATCGCCGCCGTGCTCGCCGATCTCGCCTCCGGCCGGCCGATGGACCGGCTGATCTGCGGCGATGTCGGCTTCGGCAAGACCGAAGTCGCGCTGCGGGCCGCCTTCATCGCCGCGATGAACGGCAAGCAGGTCGCGGTCGTGGTGCCGACGACGCTGCTCGCCCGCCAGCATTTTAGGACCTTCGGCGAACGGTTGCGCGGCTATGCCGTCCATCTCGCGCAAGCCTCGCGGCTCGTTTCCGCGGGCGAACTCGCCAAAGTGAAGAAGGGGATCGCCGAGGGCACCATCGACATCGTCATCGGCACCCATGCGCTTCTCGGCAAAAACATCAAGTTCAAGGATCTCGGCTTGATCGTCGTCGACGAAGAGCAGCATTTCGGCGTCGCGCACAAGGAGCGGCTCAAGCAGTTGCGCGCCGAAGTGCATGTGCTCACGCTGACCGCGACGCCGATCCCGCGCACATTGCAATTGGCGCTCTCCGGCGTGCGCGAAATGTCGATCATCGCTACGCCGCCGGTCGATCGGCTCGCGGTGCGCACTTTCGTCTCGCCATTCGATCCGGTCACGGTGCGCGAGGCTTTGCTGCGCGAGCGCTATCGCGGCGGGCAGGCGTTCTACATTTGCCCGCGCATCGAAGACCTCGCCGGCGCCAAGGATTTCCTCGACAAGCACGTGCCGGAAGTCCGCGTTGCGGTGGCGCACGGCCAGATGCCGGCGCGCGTCCTTGAAGATGTGATGTCGGCGTTCTACGACGGAAAGTTCGACGTGCTTCTGTCCACGACCATCGTCGAATCCGGCCTCGACATACCGACCGCGAATACGCTGATCGTGCACCGCGCCGATATGTTCGGCTTGGCGCAAGTTTATCAGCTGCGCGGCCGCGTCGGCCGCTCGAAGCTGCGCGCCTATGCGCTCTTAACGCTGCCGGCGGCGCGGAAAATCACGGCGCAGGCGGAGCGGCGACTCAAAGTTCTGCAATCGCTTGATACGCTCGGCGCCGGCTTCCAGCTCGCGTCCCACGATCTCGACATTCGCGGCGCCGGCAATCTTCTCGGCGACGAGCAGTCTGGCCACATTAAGGAAGTCGGCTACGAGCTTTACCAACAAATGCTCGAAGAGGCGGTGATGTCGATGAAAGCCGGCATCACCGCGCCCGCGCCTGACCGCTGGTCGCCGCAGATCACCATCGGCACGCCGGTGCTCATTCCCGAAGACTACGTCACCGACCTGCCGGTGCGGCTCGCTTTGTATCGGCGCCTGTCCGAAATCGAGGACGATCGCGCCATCGGGGCGTTCGCCGCCGAGCTCGTCGATCGCTTCGGCCCGCTGCCGGACGAGGTCGAATATCTGCTGCAGGTGGTGGCGATCAAATCGCTGTGCCGGCGCGCCAATGTCGAGCGCATCGAGGTCGGGCCCAAGGGCGCGGTGCTCGCGTTCCGCGATAATGTTTTCCAAAATCCCGACGGTCTCATCGCTTACATCGCCAAGCACCCGGTCGGCGCGCGCGTGCGCCCGGACATGAAGGTCGTGTTCTTCGACGAATGGGACTCTTCGGCCGAGCGCCTCAAAGGCGCGACTGAGATTTTGCGTTCGCTGGTCGCCATCGCCGAGCGGGCGAAGGCGGCGTAATGGCGACGCGAGGACATTTGCCTCTCCCCGGTGGGAGAGGCCGACTTGCGAGCAGCGCGAGCAAGGCGGGTGAGGGGGATCCTAGTTCGAATTTCAATCTCCGAACCCCCTCACCCCCGACCCTCCCCCCTCCGGGGAGAGGGAGAATGTGCTCTCCGCCTTGAAATCCCGTCACCGTTCGCGCAATTTGCTCCCGCCGCACCGATACTAAGTTCCGAAGAATGCTAGGCGGGCACCATGAATGCGCTGACCGCAAGTGTTATTGTGGCTCTGATTGGCGCAACCGCTTTTGTCGTGGTCGCAGTGATCACGTCTCGCGCCCGGATTGGCCGGCTGCCGGCGATCGCATCACCAGATTCATCCAACACCGCGCAGATCGCGATTGGTCTTTCGGAAAAGGCCAGACACTTTCGCGTTCTCGGCTGGATGCTGGTGTTGCTGCTCTATCTCGCGGCCATCTTCTGTTTGCTGCAAGGCTTCGGAGATTTGCGGATTTTTTTCCACTGGGACCAGTGGGCCGCTGTTTTCGGCAGCGAGCTTTCCGAGCGGGGTGAAATCGCGCTCTATTCCAGATTCTGGATCGCAACGGGCATCGTGCTGATTTTTATAGCGCTATGGGCGCAATGGCGTTTGCGCCGCCGGGCGATGTGACATCCGCCGAGAGGGGTTAAACTCGTCATTGCGAGCGCAGCGAAGCAATCCAGGCCGAGGTGCCGATCCGGATTGCTTCGTCGCTTGCGCTCCTTGCAATGACGAAAGACTTGCGAGCAAATCAAACAAGCTGGGTGAGGGGCGCGGTTGTCTCCGAACCCCCTCACGCCAACCCCCTTGCCCCAACCTCTCCCAAGCAGGGAGAGGAAGAATGTCTTCAGCCGGCGTATTCGGCGCGCTTCTGTTCTTCCGCTTCAGCGTCGGTCCTGGGCGCGGCTGGCAGCTGCAACACCGTTGCCGTCTGACCTTCCTCGAGATGGGTCAGCAGAATCTGCTGGCCGTCCGGCATTTCCAGGACATCGTGATGCACGCTCGGCTTGTCCTTGTCCCGTTGCCGGAAGATCGCAGTGGTGAAGCCTTCGAGGCTCTTGGAGTCGTCGGCGGACCAGCGCAGCTTGATCGGCTTGTCGAAGGCAAGCTCGGTGCCGGGCAGGATGCAAACCGCCGTGGCATCGCCGATCGGATCGTCGGCTTGTTTGAATCCGACCGTGCCACGGCCGAAATTGTGGCTCACCAGTTTGTCGGCAACGACTGCGGGACGCGATTTGGCGTGCTGAAGGCTAAAGTCGCACATGAGCAAACCTCTTGGTTTGGTTGCGGGCGACAAAGCGTGACAAAGCGAATCGCCTTTGAGCGAATGATACGCCTGATTCGGCCTTGGCCCGCGATCACATTTTCAGTTGCGCGATGACGAAAGCAGCCGTCGTGATTCGCGCGAGCGCAATTTCACGCGCGCTGGTCGGGATTAAGGAGTGGACGAAGGCGACGGCTGCTCGTCATTGCGAGCGCAGCGAAGCAATCAAGGATTGCGGTACCAAAGACGCGGGCGTCGGTACTTATCATGAAGGCTGATGACCAGCTTCTAGTTGTTGCTTATGCGCCACCCAATTCAGCTTGGCGTGGCTTTACTGGCGATTGTCAGACTTGGCTCCAGAACAACATGTGAAACGAAAGAGACTCGGAAATATCGTAAAACAGGAAAAAATAGATTCCGGAATTGCTGCACCGGCGTATCTCGACCGCCCATCGCCCGCGCGTGGCGCGCGACGAATCCGACTCCGTAATCATCACGCCGCGCTAATCACAAACGCCCGGATGCGGCCTTCGATCGGGCCGTTGCCAAACCGGCGCGCCAGCGCCGCCGCGGCTTGTGCCGTCGCATGCTCAAGGCGGGAAGCGTCGCGCGCCTCGATTTCATTGCGCAGCGGCGTGCCATGGCAGTAGGCGACGGCCGCCTCGCGCGGCGACGGCGCTCTGCTTTTCTCGTCCACGGCGTCGATGGCAATGTCCGAAAAGCGCGCCGCGTTCAGGTCCCGGCTGATCTGCTCCACATCATGGTAGCCATGCGGGGTGCGCGCCATGAAGCGCGGCGGATCGTCGGGAAAGACTGCCGCCAGCGCTTGCGTGACCACGTCGGCGAATTCATTCGCTGAAATCTGGTCCCACACGTTGAACATGAAATACCCGCCAGATCGCAGAACCCGCCGCGCTTCCTTATACGCCACGACTTTATCGGGAAAGAACATCGCTCCGAACTGACACGCGACGACATCGAAGCTTGCAGACGGAAAGGGCAGCGCCAGGGCATCGGCCTGCCGCCATTCGATGCGGCGGTCGCCGGTCTGCCGCTTCGCTGCCTCTTCAAGCATCGGCGCGTTGAGATCGGTCGCGACGAGGCGTGCGGTTCGCGGCAGGCATGACCCATCGCTCGCGTCAGCACGCCTGTCCCCGTCGCGGTCTCAAGGACATCCTGTGGCTTGGTTTCGGCGACGCGCCTGGCGAGATCGCGCGCATAGGATTCAAAAATCAGGGGAACGAGGAAGCGTTCGTACAGTTCCGGTATCGGTCCGGCGAACAGCTTGTCGGTCGTCGCCATTTTGAGCGCGCTCCACAACGAGCCACGAACCTGATCAGGCTAGCACGCAGGTGCTCGTGCTGCGCTGTGTCCGGGCGACGCACGTTTGCTCGTCGTACTATGCGCGCGCTGCACCGCGCAGTATGCTCAAACGCGATGAGTTGAGCCCGCTCAAGGAGTCCATCATGTCCAATCAAGCCCGCAAGCTCGCGCATCCCGATATCAAGCCCGAAAATCCGCCGGAGCGCGCCGCGCATTATCTGGAC
The DNA here is from genome assembly GCA_036272395.1 of Xanthobacteraceae bacterium. Lineage (GTDB taxonomy): Bacteria > Pseudomonadota > Alphaproteobacteria > Rhizobiales > Xanthobacteraceae > BOG-931. The sequence continues at coordinate 24,485 of DATAYT010000081.1, read as the reverse complement.
GTGCCCAACATGCCATGGGAGCCGACCAAGTTTCCGGGCATTAAGATCAAGGTGCTCTATACCGACGACAGCGGCATCACTACCGCTTTGTTCAAGCTCGAGCCCGGCGCCGTCGTGCCGCTGCACGAGCATACCGCGCTGGAACAGACTTATGTGATCGAGGGCTCGCTCGATGATCACGAGGGCAAATGCGGGCCTGGCCAATTCGTCTGGCGTCCCGCCGGCAATCAGCATGAAGCGGTCGCGCCCAACGGCGCGGTGCTGCTCGGCTTCTTTCTCAAGCCCAACCGGTTCGCTTACGGCGAAAGATTCTTCACGGCGCCGGGAGAGCGCGGGTAGGGGCGGCGTATCGCGTCACCACCGGGCACAAAGCCCGATGACCCTCATCCTGAGGTGGCCGCGAAGCGGCCCTCGAAGGATGCAGCCGAGGCGCAAGGCCGATTTACCTTTGCCGTTCATCCTTCGAGTCTCGCGTTGCTCGCACCTCAGGATGACGGAACAAGACCCTCCGCAACGATACTACGCCGTCGCTTTCGTCTGCTGGCCGGCGGCGCGGGCGATGGCAGTGGCGAGAAAATCCGGCGGCTGCGCGCCGGTGAGGAGGAGTGAGGAATCGAAAATGAAAGTCGGTACGCCGTCGATGCCGGCGTCTTTCGCCGTATTGGCTTCGCTGGTGACGCGCGCGACGTCGTCCTCGCTGGCGAGCAGACGCCGCACGAGGTCGTCGTCCATGCCGCAATCTTTTGCCGCCTGCACCAAGACTTCGCGGTCGGACAGATCGGCGCCCTCGGCGAAGTAGAGATCCATGAGCCGCTGTTTCACGCGGGCCGGATCGGCGCCATTGCGCGCCCACAGGATCAGGCGATGGCAATCGATGGTGTTCGGCTGCCGCGTCATCTTCTGCGGCGCGTAAGTCAGCCCTTCCGCGGCAGCGGCCGCGGCGACGCGCTCGGCGATGGCGTCGTAGCGCGCCACCGAGCCGAATTTGGTTTCGAGATAGGTCTTGCGGTCGATGCCCTCGCGCGGAATCCACGGATTGAGGAAATAGGGCCGATACTCGACCTCGGCCGCGGTATCGGGCGTCAGGGTGAGCGCGCGTTCGAGCCGGTGCTTGCCGATATAGCACCACGGGCAGACCACGTCGGAGACGACGTCGATATGCACGCGCGCGGGCGAATGCGATGCGGCCATGGGAGGGTCCCTCGGTGGGGATGTTATTAGTTTAGCTTATATAGGAAGCCTTTGCCGTCATGGCCGGACTTGTTCCGGCCATCTCGCTTATCAGCGCTTTGCCTTACCGATCGGGATGCCCGGGACAAGCCCGGGCATGACGCGGTGCGAACCCTCACGCCGGCTTGGGCGGCTCTTCGACGATGCGGGAGATCAGCGAGTCGGTCGTGTCGCTGGGCTTTAAGGTCGCGAGCGTCACCGCCGGCTCGACGCCGGCTTTGCCATCGGCGGCGAGCATGACCTTCTTGAGCACGCTCGCGATCCGCCGTGTCACCACATGCGCCGCGCGCAGATCGGTTTCGGTGAACACGGTGAAGATCGATTTGTCGGCCTCCTGGCAGGCGAAATCGATCCGGCGCATTAAGCGGCCGACGAGCCGGGCCGCTTCGAGGCTGGTGCGCCGATCGGCGGCGGGGAGGGAGAACCGTGCGATCGAGAGCGCGGCGCCGCGCTTGTCGGCATCGTCCACGGCGCGGTTGAGATCGCGCCAGAACACGGCATTGGCGAGAAGCCCGGTATCGGGATCGATCGCGCCCTTGGCGTCAAGCGAGGCGAGCATGCGTTTGAGCCGGCGGGCAAAGGCGTGGAGGCGAAGATACGGCAGGAGATAGTCGATCGCGCGCGCCGCCCCGCCGCCGACGCGTTCGAGATTGGGCAACGCCGCGGCGAAAGTCTCGATCACCGGGGCATGATTGCCGACCACGGCAACGGGAAGATCGCGAAACCGCGGCTCCTCGGCGAGCACAGTCAACAGCGCCTCGACGACACGGGCGCCGAAACCGTCGCCGATGATCATGCCGTCGATCTCGCGGGCCTTGAGAGCGCGCGCCGCGCCCTCGACGGTGAGCGCGCCGATGACGCCGACGTGTTCGCCGGTGGCCGTGCACAGGCCCGGATAGGAGCGGCCGCGGCCGGCGACCAGCACGCTCGCTTCATCGAGCGGATCGGCGTCGGGCAGGTCCGGCAAATCCTTGCTGCGCGCGGCGAGCGTGCGCATGCGGCGGAGCACGGTGGCATGGAGCGTGCGCACGCGCAGCGCGGCATGAAGCCGGCCGATCAGGCGCTCGGGCGGCGCCTTGGCCGCAATCACGAGCGCGTCGGCGAAGCGTTGGGCGGCATCCTCGCGGACCCGCGCGATGACGGGCGTGAACAAGCCGGCCTCTTGCTCGGCCTGCAGTTCGAGTGCCTTTTCGAGGACCGCGGCGCGGGCGCGGTCGGTGCAGCCTTCGGCGAGGATGACGGCCTGCGGCGGGCGCGCCCGCAGCACGGCGGCGACGTCGGCCCAGCGTGCCTCGACGATCGGATAGGCGCCGACGGCGCGCAAAGCTTCGACGACATCGCGCGCCGGCTGATCGGCAATGACGGCGAAGGGACCTTGCAGCGCCATAGGGTCTGGGGCTCGGGGGCGAGCAGCGGAAATTACGGATTCGCGCGCCGATCCTGCCAAACTGCTGTTAACGGGTCGTCAACGAAACCGCGCGGGGGATGGGGCTTTTTATTGCCGCGCCTGACCGGGCTCGCGCCACCAGCTGTCGGGCAGGAAGCCGAACAGGGAGATGCGCGCCGGATGGTTGATCGCGGCGCGGCGCGCCACCCACTGCTCCGGCAAATAGAACAGCGGCACCACATAGGCGCCGGAAATGAGCACGCGGTCGAGCGCGCGTACCGCGGCGATGAAGTCGCTGCGCTCGCGGGCGCGCAACAGCGCCGCGATCATGGCGTCCGCCGCCGAGCTCTTGACGCCCATGTAATTGCGCGTGCCGTCCTGATCGGCCGCCGCCGAGCCCCAGTAAAAGGTCTGCTCGTTGCCAGGGGAGAGCGATTGCTCCCAACGATATTCGATCATGTCGAAATCGAAGGTCGACAGCCGCTGCTGATATTGGACAGCGTCGACGAGCCGCACCTGCGCGGTGATGCCGGCGCGCGCCAGACTGCCGGCGAAGGCGAGCGCCAGGCGTTCGTCGTCGCGGTTGGTCACCATGATTTCGAAGGTAACCAGCTTGCCAGTCGCGCGATTGCGCAGCAGCGTGCCCTTGAGTTCGTAGCCGGCATCGGCAAACAGCGCCAGCGCTTGGCGCAGCATGTTGCGATCGCGGCCGGAGCCGTCGCTCATCGGCGGCGACCAGGTGCCGTCGAGCACGTCGGCGCGTACGGCGTCAGGAAATGGCGCGAGCAATGCGCGCTCGCGCGCATCGGCCGGTCGATGATAAGCGGACAGTTCGGAATCGTCGAAGAAGCTCGCGCTGCGGCGATAGAGGTTGAAGAAGAAGTCGCGATTGATCCATTGGAAGTCGAACAGAAGCGCGATCGCCTGGCGCACCCTGATGTCGGCAAAGACCGCGTGCCGCGTATTGAAGACGTAATCCGAACTGAATTTCGGCAGGCCGTTGGTGAACGTCTCCTTGATCACGCGGCCATCGCGCACCGCGGGGAAATCGTAATTGGTCTGCCAGCGCGACGGATCGCTCTCGCTGCGCACGTCATAAAGGCCGGCCTTGAACGCTTCGAAATACGCGTTCTCGTCGCGATAGAAATCGAAGCGCAGCTCGTCGAAATTCCACAGGCCGCGATTGATCGGCAGATCGCGGCCCCAATAATTCGGATCGCGCTTGAAGGTGACGCTCTTGCCGGTGTCGACGGCGCTCACGACGTAAGGGCCGGTCCCGATCGGTTTCGCCAAAGTGGAATTCTCGAAGGTCGAGGGATCGACCGCGTGCTTGGGCAAAACCGGCATCAGTCCGAGGATCAGCGGCAATTCGCGATCGTCGGCATTGGGAAAATCGAACCGCACCGTGCGCGGGCCAAGGATCTCGGTCTTTTCGACCTTGGCGTAATACGTGCGGTGGTTCGGCCGGCCGTGGTCGCGCAGAAGCTGCCACGAGAACACGACGTCGTCGGCGGTGACCGGAACGCCGTCGGAAAAATGCGCGGCGGGATTGAGCGTGAAGGTCACGAAAGTGCGCGCGTCGTCGGTGTCGACGCTCTGCGCCAACAAGCCGTAAAGCGTGAATGGCTCGTCGTAGCCGCGCGCCATCAGGCTCTCGATGACATAGCCACGGATCGTCTGTACCGCGAGGCCCTGGACGATGAGCGGATTGAGGCTGTCGAAGGTGCCGAGCACGCCTTCGATCATCCGGCCGCCTTTCGTCGCGTCGGGATTAACGTAAGGCGCGGCGGTGAAATCGTCCGGCAGCGCCGGTGCGCCATGCATGGCGATCGCGGGCGCCGCTTGCGCGGTCTGTGGCGGCGCGAAAGCAACAGCAGCGAGCACGCCGCAGATCGCGGCGCGACAGGTCACCTGCGCCGGCGGCAAGCGTTGGAGAGTGTAAAAAGCGCTCGAAAAAATGCGATTCACTGCCCGCACTGTATCACGGCCTGCATGACGGTGGCCGCCAGTACTGGCTTTGGCCGATCGCCTTGTGGTTTCGACCCCGTGGAAGCTGTGAAACCGGTCACGCCGCCGGGTTCCCGGCCTTTGATCTTGGGGCGCAATTGCGGGATTGGGCCGGGCCACGGTGTTGCCGTAATCTGCGCCGATTGACCGTCAGGTGGGGGCCCGCGCGACGCGGAAGACGGATCGGCTCAAGTCGCGACACTCGATCGACACGCCAGTCTGACCAGAGGCAAATCGATTTCGCTTTGAACGATTTGCAGCGGCAGCAGCAGAGAGGGACTGCATCGCATGACTTATTCGAACGCGCCGGCGCCGGCGCTGCCGACGAGCCGCGCGCTCGCCGCCATCGCTAAATTCGTGTTTGCCGCGGCGGTCGCGCTGACCGCTGGCTCGGCATTCGCTCAGCAACCGGCCGCGCCTGCGCCCGCTCCGGCAGCGAAGCCGGCCGCGCCGGCAAAAAAGCCGGCACCGGCGAAGCCTGCCGCGCCTGCTCCGGCCGCGCCCGCGCCCGAAGCGCAGCAGCAAGCGCCGGCGCAAGCGCAAGGCGAACAGCAGCAACAGGTGCAGCTGATCTATTCGCCGTGGACCAAGTTCTGCCTCAAGGGCCAGAACAACGACCCCAACGCCAAGCAGGTCTGCTTCACCGGCAAGGACGCGCGCATCGAGTCGGGCATGCCGGTGGTCGCCGCCGTGCTGATCGAGCCGGAGGGTGAGCCGAAAAAACTCCTCCGCGTCACGCTGCCGCTTGGCATGCAGCTCGTTCACGGCACGCGCGTGATCGTCGATCAGAACCAACCGATGACCGCGCCTTACGTTATCTGTTTCACCAATGGGTGCATGGCCGACTACGACGCCTCGGCCGACTTGATCGCCAAGATGAAGAAAGGGCAGGGGCTCGTCATTCAGGCGATCAACTCGACCGGTCAACCGATCAGCCTCGTTCTGCCGCTCGCCGATTTCGGCAAGGCCTATGACGGCCCGCCGACCGATCCGAAGGTGTTCGAGGAGCAGCAGAAGAAGCTGCAGGAGGAATTGCAGCGCCGCGCCGATGAAGCGCGCAAGAAGCTGGAAAGCCAGCAGGGCCAGCCGCAATCGTCCAATGCACCGCCGGCGTCGGCGCCGCAGGCCTCCGGCAAACCGTAAGCAGTCAGCGCGCCGGCCTGCGCAAAAGCCGGCGCGCATTCACACATCGCGCTTGGATTTTTCGGAGTAGTGCCGCGTCGTTAGTGCGGCGGCTTTAGTGCCGGAGCGCGGCGCGCGGGCGATAGCCGCCTTTGCCGTCATTGACGAAAACTTCGGCGACTTGCGGATGGCGCAGCGGCTCGCCGCTGGTGTCCGGCAGTAGATTCTGTTCCGAGACGTACGCAACGTATTCGGTTTCATCGTTCTCGGCGAACAGATGGTAGAACGGCTGGTCCTTGTGCGGCCGCACCTCGGCGGGAATCGCCTGGTACCATTCCTCGGTATTGGCAAACACCGGATCGATATCGAACACCACGCCGCGGAACGGATAGATGCGGTGGCGGACGACCTGGCCGATCTGATACTTCGCGTTGCGAATCGTGCTCATAACGCGAACTTATTTACAGCCCGACTGGGGCGGCAATGCAACGCCGCGCTGAATGCCTGTTCATAGTCCATAACGCTTGCCCATTTCCGGGTCTTTTTGCGCGACCAGTTTCGCGAGGTCAACCAGGACCTTGGCCTGTTTCCAAGTGGCATCGTCCTGCATCTTGCCGTCGATCATGACCGCGCCGCTGCCATCGGGCATGGCGGCGAGGATCTTCTTGGCAAACGCCGCCTCGGCGGGATCGGGCGAGAATACCCGCTTGGCGATCGGCACCTGACTTGGATGCAGCGTCCAGGCTCCGACGCAGCCCATGAGGAAAGCGTTGCGAAATTGGGCTTCGCAGGCGGCGGCGTCGGCGAAATCGCCGAACGGACCGTAGAACGGTTTGATGCCGGCGGCTGCGCAGGCGTCGACTATTTTGGCGATCGTGTAGTGCCATAAATCTTGCTGGAAGGCCGCCCGCGGCGCGTCAGGCGCGCCGGCGTCGGCCAGCACCTTGTAGTCGGGATGACCGCCGCCGACTCGCGTCGTCTTCATCGCCCGCGATGCGGCGAGGTCGGCCGGACCGAGACTCATGCCGTGCATGCGCGGCGACGCAACGGCGATCGACTCGACGTTGTTGACGCCCTCGGCGGTTTCAATGAGGGCATGGATCAGGATCGGCTTGGCGACGTGGTGTTTGGCTTCGAGCTGGGCGAGTAATTGATCGAGGTAAAGAATGTCCCATGGGCCTTCGACCTTCGGCAGCATGATGACGTCGAGCTTGTCGCCGATGGCGGCGACGATCTCGATCACGTCGTCGAGCGCCCACGGCGAGTTGAGCGCGTTAACACGCGTCCACAAGCCGGTGGTGCCGAAATGGCAAAGGCCCGCCATGGCGATGAACCCGGCGCGCGCCGCCTCCTTGGCGTCAACGGGAATGGCGTCCTCGAGGTTGCCAAGGATGACGTCGACCTGAGAAACGAGCTCGGGCACCTTGGCGCGGACCTGCTCGATGTGCGGCGGAACGAAGTGGATCATCCGCTCCAGCCGTAGTGGCAGTTCACGCAGCGGTGCTGGCGCGCCAATCGCGAGCGGTTTAAAAAAATTGCGCGGCAGTTTCATCGCCAAACCCGGATTGAAACGCTCATGCTGCGTTACGGTGCAAAACTTATACCATTTCGCCCCGCGTCAGCTTCGGCTGCGAAGCGGCGGGCATGATGCCTTCGCGCATCATGGCGCGACGCAAGGGTCCGACGCAGTCGACGAGGTAAATCGACAATCCGCGGGCGCCATGCGTGGGGAGAAAATCCGAGAGCAAGCTGCGGTTTAGAAGATCGACCGCGAGCGTGCGGGTGACAATGTCGGCGCGGCGTTCCGCCTCATAGCGCGCGAGCAGTTCGGGGCTGCCGAGATCCTCGCCGTGCGCATGCGCATCGGCCACGATTTCGGCGACGGTGGCTGCGTCGCGAATCCCGAGATTGAGTCCTTGCGCGCCGATCGGCGGCACGACATGCGCGGCTTCGCCGACAAGCACAATCCGATTGCGGGCCAAACTGTCGGCGGTCTCCACCGCCAGCGGAAATACGCCGCGTCCAGCTTCAACCGTCATGGTTCCTAGGAGTGAATGAGCGCGGCGCTCGATTTCGGCGGACAGCGCCGCATCGTCCATGGCCGCAAGCTCTCCGCAGCGCTCCGGCGCGGCGACGCAGACCAGGCTCGAACGACGGCCGGGAAGCGGAACCAGGGTGAACGGACCTTCCTCGGTGTGAAACTCGGTCGATGTATCGTCGTGCGTCCGCGCATGCGCAAGATTAAGCGTAAGTGCGGCCTGCGGATAAGCGCGGTGCCGCGTGGTGATCCCGGCAGCCGTCCGGCACATCGAGCGCGCACCGTCGGCGCCAATCGCAAGCTGTACCCGCGCTTCGCCGTCAGCATGCCTGATGGTGACACCCAAGGTGTCGCTTTCGATTGTCAGCGCCGGCGCCGCGGACGATCTCAAACCAAGGGCTGCGGCGCGCGTCTGCAACGCCGCGATGAGGTGACGGTTCTCGATATTGTGGCCGAACGCATCGCGATCGATTTCGGCGGCGGTGAACAAAACCTCGGGCGCGCGAAAAAGCCGCCGCGTATCGTCGATGATGCGCAATTTCTTCAGCGGCGCGGCTTGCCGTGCGCAGCTTTGCCAGGCGCCCAAAGTGTCGAGTGCCGTCGCCGAGCCGGCCAGCAGCGCCGTGGTGCGATGATAGGCTCGCGCCAGCGGCGCAACGACCAGCGTATCGATGCCGGCGGCGGCAAGCGCGATCGCGCTGACCAACCCAGCCGGCCCGGCGCCGACAACCGCGACTTCAGCGGTGAAGGGGGAATTCATACCGATTCCGCTACCAGAGCTGCGCATCCGCACCCCAATCGAAAACGCATGATCGCAAACAACCTGGATGCGGTCTTCAACTTAACATGTAAACTCGCGACATGGATTCCGATACTCCCCACGAACCGGAAAATCCGGCGCGCAGCGCCGCCGCTTTCGCCGTGCATGTGTTTACCGCCTGCGGCGCCGGCTGCGCCTTGTTGGCGCTGACCGCCGCGGTGAGCGGTCAATGGGCGGCGATGTTCGCTTGGCTCGGGATTGCGCTGTGCATCGACGGTATCGACGGCACTTTTGCGCGGCGGCTGCAAGTCGCCAAGCTGTTGCCGCGCTGGTCGGGTGATGTTCTCGACCTCGTCGTCGACATTCTCAATTACGTTTTTGTTCCTGCTTATGCCTTGGCGGCGAGCGGATTGTTGCCGAAGCCGGCGGCAATTCCGCTCGGTCTCTTGATTGTCGTCACCGGCGCTCTCTATTTCGCCGACCGGATGATGAAAACGTCCGATTATTATTTTCGCGGCTTCCCGGCGCTTTGGAATGTCGCCGCGTTTTATTTGTTCATCCTCAAGCCCAACCCTTGGGCAGGAGCGGCTGCGATCATCGCGCTGGCGGTGCTGACATTCGTGCCGTTTCGCGTCGTTCATCCGCTGCGCATCGCGCATTTGCGCGGCGTTACCACCGTGGCGCTCGTGGCTTGGGCGGTGCTGGCCATCATGGCGGTTGTGCAAGATCTCAATCCGCCGCTGTGGATCGGCGCGGCGCTTTGCGCTTTGGCGGTTTATTTCGTTGCGATCGGATTCTTCCGGCGTCACCATCCATGAGGGTAATGGTCGCAATGGCCTTAGCTCACATGGCCTTGCGCGCGCCTGCCGACCACTTATGATCGCGCCCGATTTTCGGGCCATAAACCAGCAAGAAGTTACGACAGGAGAGAGCGATGGTTGCTGCAGTGCGCGTCCACAAGGTCGGCGGACCGGAGGTTCTGACATATGAGGAAATCGAGGTCGGCGCACCGGGCCAAGGCCAGATTCGCGTCAAGCAACACGCTTCTGGGGTCAATTTCATCGACACGTATTTTCGTATGGGCATGTATCCGTCGCCGGTCGGCTTGCCGTTCGTCGCCGGTAACGAGGCCGCCGGCGAGGTGACTGCGGTCGGCCCGGGCGTCACCGAGTTCAAGGTCGGCGATCGGGTCGCTTATGTGGTGGCGCTCGGCTGTTACGCGGCGGAGCGCCTGGTGCCGGCCGACCGCGCCGTCAAACTGCCGTCCGCTATCACCTACGAACAGGCCGCCGCGATGATGCTCAAAGGCATGACGGCGGAATACCTCCTGCGGCGCACCTTCAAGGTCGAGAAGGGCATGAACGTCTTGATGCACGCGGCTGCCGGCGGCGTCGGCCTGATCCTGTGTCAATGGGCCAATTACCTCGGCGCCAATGTCATCGGCACGGTGGGATCGAAGGATAAGGCCGCGCTCGCCAAGGCCAATGGCTGCCATCACACGATCCTCTATCGGGAGGAGGATTTCGTCGCACGCGTGAAGGACATCACCGGCGGTAAAATGTGCGAAGTGGTCTATGACGGCATCGGCAAGACGACGTTCCCAGCGTCGCTCGATTGTCTCAAGCCGCTGGGCATGTTCGTAAGTTTCGGCAGCGCTTCCGGACAGATCGACGCCTTCAACATCAATATTCTGCAAACCAAGGGATCGCTATACGCCACGCGACCGACGCTCAACACTTATGCCGCCAAGCGCCAGGACCTTTTGGCGATCGCCAATGATCTATTCGACGTTGTCGGCAAGGGCGCGGTGAAGGTCCCGGTCAACCAAAAATACCCATTGCGCGAGGCCATGAAAGCACACCGCGACCTCGAGAGCCGCGCCACGACCGGATCATCGATCCTGGTGCCGTAACCGATGTAATGCCCAGTCCTGCATGAAACTTCAGCTCGCATGAAGATTTGGGGCTATTGGGCGACGCTGGGCTGGAGCATCGTCGCCTTCCTCCTTGGACAGTTCGTCGGCTTCGGCGTTCTGCTCTGGCTGCGCGGCGGCGACTGGGATTCGATCCTGCAGACGCCGTTTGACGGCGTGCTCGTTACGATCTTTGTCGCGTTCTCCAATCCGGCTACGATCGTCGTACTGGCGGTTGCGGTTTGGCTGGCGCGGTCGGATTTGTCCGACTACTTCGCCTTGAAATGGCCGACAGCGTACGACCATGCGTTCGGCGTCGCCGCATTGGCGGTGCTGATCGCAGCGGGCGATGCCCTGCTTTACTTGACTGGCCGGGACCTGGTGACCGGGTTCCAACTGCAATCCTATACGACCGCCGCGGCGGCGGGTTGGCTTCCGGCGATGTTTGCGGCGACGATTGTGATCGCTCCCGCCGGCGAAGAGGCTATGTTTCGCGGCTTCCTGTTCCGCGGCTGGGTGCGTTCGCCGCGCTGGGTTTGGCCGGCCATCGTGGTGATCTCGATTCTCTGGGCGATGCTGCACATCCAGTATGACTGGGCCGGCGTGTTGCAGATCTTCATCGTCGGCCTCTTTCTCGGTTGGATGCGCTGGCGCAGCGGCTCGTTGGTGCTCACCTTCCTCCTGCACGCCTTGTTCAATCTCGAAGGCACCTTGGAAACGCTGGCACTCCTTCATTTTGCAAAATGAAGCCCGCCGCGGGCCGCAATTTAATACTGGCGGCGCACGTGGCCCGCTCACGATGATCCGAAAATCCGGTCAAAGGCGGCAAGCGTGCTCGTGCTCGACTTCTCGCCGGGTCCAGGTTGCTGCTGACGCGGCAGTCCGATGACCGGTTCGGCAAATCGCGCAATAGCGGCCACGGTATCCTTGAGCGGTACGGTCGAGCCCGGCGTCTCGCTGACGATGATCGCAAGAACCGACAAATCGCGGCGAAACACAGCGTCGAGTGCCGTCAGCGTATGACTGATGGTGCCAAGATAGGACCCCGCGACCAGAATAAGCGGCAACTGCAGCGCCATCATCACGTCAAGAATCGTGCGTTGCTGGTCGAGCGGCACCATGATGCCGCCGACGCCTTCAATCAGCAAAATATCCTGCCGTTGCTCGATCGCCGACTGGCAGAAGGCGACCACTTCGTCGACGTCGATGCGCCGATCTTCCTGCCGCGCCGCGGCGTCCGGCGACATCGCGGCGCGAAACCGCCACGGCGAAATACGCTCGATATTTGGCAAAGTTGCCGGGAAGCCGAGAGCCTCGAGCAAAATGGCCGGATCGCTCCCGGCGGCGCGGTCTGGGTCAAAGCCACTGACCACGGGTTTGATCCCCTCAACCGTGCGACCCATCTGCCGCAGATGACGAATTAACGAGGCGGCGACGAAAGTTTTCCCGACTTCCGTTCCGGTGCCGGTGATGAAAATCGCGGTCACCGGATCAGCGCCTTGAAACCTGCCGCCGCACGATTTCCGCAAGCCGCGCGATGTCGCCGTCCTCATGCTGGGCGGTAAAGGCGAAGCGCAGCCGCGCCGTGCCGGCCGGCACTGTCGGCGGACGGATCGCGATGACCAAAAAGCCGTTGTCACGCAGAATGTCAGAGGCCGCCAGCGCCGCAGCGGCGTCGCCGACAATGACGGGAACGATGGCGCTTTGAGCCTCCGGCAGATTGAGCGCGCGCGTAAAGAGCCGCGCTTTGCGTAGCGGCTCGCCGGCATAGGCTGGATCGCGCTCGATCAATTTGAGCGCGACGATTGCCGCGGCAACGATCGCAGGCGGCAATCCGGTTGAGTAAATGAAAGTACGCGCGCGGGTGCGCATGAGGTCGATCACGGCCCGCGACGCGCATAAATAGCCGCCATAGGCGCCGACGGCCTTTGACAGCGTTCCCGCTTGCAGCGGCACGTCAATGGGAGAGTGCGCTCCCCCATTGACGAAAGCCGAGCCGCGGCCGCCGCCGACTACTCCGAGCCCGTGGGCGTCGTCGCTCAGAAGCCAAGCGTCGAACCGCCGGGCGAGATCGGAGAGCGCCGCGAGCGGCGCAATGTCGCCGTCCATCGAAAACACCCCGTCGGTCGCGATGAGTGCCCGTTTTTTGCCGGCGCGATACTCGGCCAGCAGGGTTTCCGCATGGATCGAATCGCAATGACGGTAAAGGTGAAACTGCGCGCCGCTCAACTTGGCGCCGGCATGAATGCAAGCATGCGCCAGCTCATCGACGAGGATCAGATCGTCGGGGCCGACCACGGCCGGAATGATTCCGGTATTGGCAAGATAGCCCGAACCGAACACGCAGGCCGCCTCGGTGCCCTTCAATCGCGCCAGCCGTGTTTCAAGTTCGTCGTAGAGCGGATGATTGCCGGTAACCAACCGCGACGCGCCGGCGCCGACCCCATACCGTTTAATGGCGTCGATGGCCGCGGCGACGATCTCGGGGCGTTGGCTGAAGTTCAAATAATCGTTGCACGAGAACGACAGCAGACGGCGGCCGCCGCGCTCCGCCCAAATTCCCGTGCGCGTCGTGACCACAGGTGTGCGACGAAGCTGCGCGTGTTCGAGCGCCGCGAGCTTATCGCTGGCAAATCCATCGAGCGAACGCATGTCAGGTCTCACTTACCGTCCGAACGAACGTGACCTTGGCATTTTCGAGCGGCACAATGTGCCGTACAGAACGAGCGCACAAACGCGGGTCGGGCGATTGCGAACGTGCTCCATGCTCCCGACCTGAATGGCCTTCCACACCAGCTCCATGAAAGCGCCGAATGCCGGGCAATGCCAGCGAAAACAAGGGCCTAGCCAGGGTAATTCCCGCCAAGTCCGAAGCCGGACTGGAACACCTGTGGCTGCCTTATGCACAAATGAAAACGGCTCCGCTTCCGCTTGCGGTCAAAGCGACCTATGGCTGCCGCATTGTGCTGGCCGACGGGCGCGAATTGATCGATGGCATCGCCTCGTGGTGGACGGCGTGCCATGGCTACAATCACCCGCACATCCGCGTTGCGGTGGAACGCCAACTCGCAACCATGCCGCATGTTATGTTCGGCGGGCTGGTGCACGAGCAGGCTTTGACCCTGGCGCGGCGGCTCGCCGACCTGCTCGGGCCCGGTAATCTCGATCGCGTTTTTTTCAGCGAGTCCGGATCGGTCGCAGTCGAGATCGCGCTGAAAATGGCGCGGCAATATTGGCGCAACCGCGGTATTTCTGATCGCGACCGGATCGTTGCGTTCAGAGGTGGCTACCACGGTGACACGACCGGCGCGATGGCTATTTCCGATCCAGAGAGCGGGTTTCATGGCACGCTCACCGGAGCATTGCCGCAACAAATCATCGTCGATCTACCGGTCGATGAAGCAAGCATGGTGGCCCTCGAAACGGCGCTGGCGCCGCATTCCGAGCGTCTTGCCGCAATCATTGTCGAGCCCCTGGTGCAGGGCGCCGGCGGAATGCGCTTTCACGGCGCCCATGTGCTGCGGACGCTGCGGAGGCTCGCCGATCGTTACGAGCTGTTGTTGATCTTCGACGAGATTTTTACGGGCTTCGGGCGTACGGGGACGATGTTCGCGTTTGAGCAAGCCGACGTCGTTCCCGACATCATCACCTTGTCCAAGGCATTGACCGGCGGGACACTGCCGCTGGCAGCTACCATAGCCCGCCGAAACGTGTTCGAGGCCTTCTGGTCGGACGATCCAGCGAAGGCGCTGATGCACGGCCCCACTTTTATGGCCAATGCGCTCGGCTGCGCCGCCGCCAATGCGTCGCTCGATCTGTTCGCACGCGAGCCGCGGCTGGCGCAGGTCGGCAAAATCGAGGCGCTGCTGCGTACCGGTCTCGAACCGTGCCGCAAGCTCGCCGGGGTCAAGGAGGTGCGAGTCAAAGGGGCCATTGGCGTGGTCGAGCTCGAGCGCATCGGAAACATCATTAAATTACGTCAACGCTTTATCGAGGAAGGGGTTTTTGTCCGGCCATTTGGCTCCATTGTCTACCTCACGCCGGCTTTTACCATCGGCGAGGAGGATTTGGCCAAGTTGACGGGCGTAGTGAGGCGCGTTCTCGCTGAGGCGAGTTGACGTACCGCAATGTCAGTAACCGACGACGGTCCCGTGCAGGTCATAGGCGTCGGCGCGCTCGATCCGCACCGTCGCAATCTCGCCGATCCGCAACGGGCGGCGGGTGGTGAGATGAACCGTGCCGTCGATTTGCGGCGCGTCGCCCTTGCTACGGCCCTTCGCGCTGTTTGTTCCGACTTCGTCGACAATGATTTTTTCGCGCTTGCCGATCTTCTGCTTCAGCCGCTTTTGCGAGATCGCTTGCTGGTGAGCCATCAAGCGGTGCCAGCGCTGCTCCTTGACTTCGTCTGGAACGGGAGCGGCCAGGTCGTTGGCGACGGCGCCGGCGACCGGCTCGTAGCGGAAACAGCCGACGCGATCGAGCGCCGCCTCCGATAGCCATTCCAAAAGCTCGCCAAAATCGTTTTCGGTTTCGCCCGGGAAACCGACGATGAAGGTCGAGCGGATGGTCAGGTCCGGACAGGCCTGCCGCCATGCCCGGATGCGAGCCAGTGTCTTCTCCTGCGCTGCCGGTCGGCGCATTTGTTTTAGCACCGCCGCACTGGCGTGCTGAAATGGCACGTCCAGATAGGGCAGCACTTTGCCGTCGACCATCAGCGCAATGACATCATCGACATGCGGATAGGGATAGACATAGTGCAGGCGCACCCAGATGCCGAACTCGCCGAGCTCGCGGGCGAGATCGAGGAATTTCGCCCGCACCTCGCGCTCCTTCCAGCGACTGGCCGCGTATTTCAGGTCGACTCCATAAGCCGAAGTGTCCTGGGAAATAACGAGAAGTTCCTTGACGCCCGCGGCCACCAGGCGTTCGGCCTCGCGCAACACATCGGCGGCGGGCCGGGACACCAGGTCGCCGCGCAATTTTGGGATGATGCAGAACGTGCAGCGATTGTTTCAACCTTCTGAAATCTTTAGATAAGCATAGTGCCGTGGGGTGAGTTTTATGCCCTGGGGCGGGATCAATTCGACGTAGGGGTCATGCGCCGGCGGGATGGCGCGGTGAACCGCGTCCAGCACATTTTCGTATTGCTGCGGACCGGTAATCGCGAATACGCCCGGATGTTTGGCGGTGATCCTTTCGGGCTCGGCGCCCATGCAACCAGTGACGATGACTTTGCCGTTTTCCGCCATCGCCGCCCCGATCGCGCTCAGCGATTCCGCCTGGGCGCTGTCCAGGAACCCGCAGGTATTGACGATGGCGAGATCGGCGCCAGAGTGCTCGCGCGCCAGTTCGTAACCCTCCGCCCGCAGCCGGGTGATAATGCGCTCGGAATCGACGAGCGCTTTCGGGCAGCCGAGCGAGACAAAGGAAATACGGGGCGGGCGGTTCATCGCGGGCTGTTCATAGCATGCGGCTTGTTTGAGCGCTGACCGGACCGAGCGCAAATAAGGCCTGGACCGCCATTTCGCCATCAAAAAATCCGGGAGAGCTCTCAATTCGCGGCTCGGGAGCGGTATTTCGGGAAGCTTCGTTCGGCGGAAATTAAGGATTTCGCGGTCTCTTTAGATCGTCGCGGGGCTAGTAGGGTGGTCTGTGTTGCGTGCGTTTGGCGTAGCCAAGCAGATTGGACGCCGCCGGCGAGTGGGGTCGCCGATTGCGGTTTTGTTGCTTGCAGCCTGTCTCGGCGGTTGCGGCGGATATACTGCGTTCGATCCTGAGAGCACATCGGCGGTGTCCTTCTCCGGCGGTTCTTCGGCGGCGCCAAGCCAGAATTCAGCGGCGAGTGCAGCGGACCGAAGGGAAGCAGCAAACCTCGATACCCTGTTTGCAGGGGCCGCTGACGGCGGAGCCGCCGGGCGTACCACGCCGGCGCCTCAGGTCGCCGTTGCGAGCGCGGCCGATATTGCTCCGCCGCCCGCTCGTCCGCCGCAAAGAGAAATCGCCGAGCCGCGCGGCCGCGCCTATCTGTTCCGCGGCGTTGCCGGACTGATTTACTCGCGCGGCATGGACAGTCTGGCCGATCGTATTCGGCACGCCGGCGTTGCCGCGAGTGTGCAAACCTATTTGCTATGGCGCGCCGCGGTCGATCAGGCGATCCAAGACTATCGGCGCGATCCGGCGCCGATTGTCCTCATTGGTCACTCGATGGGTGGCGACTCAGCCTTGGCCTTCGCCCAGCGGCTCAATAGCGAAAATATCCCGGTAAGCCTGCTCGTGACCTACGATCCGACGCGGATCGCCGACGACGTCCCGGCCAACGTCGAACGTTACATTAACATCTTTCAATCGTCGAACTTCATGGGCGGCGGCAATGTCGTGCAGGCTTCGCGCTTCCATGGGCATTACGCGAGCTTCAACCTCAAGGACCACAACGAAATCATTCACAGCAACATCGAGAAGGCGGAACAGATCCAGGAACAACTGGTGCGCAAGATCGCGGAGCTTTCGGCGACACCGGCGGCGGTACAGGGCGAAGCCCTCCCGCTGCATCTGGAAGTGCCGACCGATGCCGCGGTCGAACTGTGGGACTCCGGCTTGCCGGTCCAGGCGCATGCCGGCGACACGCTCAAATCAATGGCCGCGAGCTATCATGTGCCGGTATGGTCGCTCGCCGAAATCAACGCGATGTCGGCGCGGGCGCTGCTCTCGGAGGGTCAGCGCGTGATTATCCCGCGCCACCTTGTTCCGATGCCAATTCCGAGCACGGTCACGAGCTACGCCCCGAACGGGCATTGAGGGTAAGCGTCGCAGGTTCGGTTTCTCAGCAATGCGGGGCGAGGCATAAGCCGCTCGGCTCGAAGCAGCGCCAGAACGGTACCGGTGTCGACTGGCCGTTTATGCAAGTGTTCATCGTGCACCAATTCAATTGATCGCAATCTGAAATACAGCGGCCGCTCGGGTGCGCGCAGGCGCCGGACATCTTCGGCTTTGGCGACTTTGCATGTTTTGCCGCCATGGCCGGACACGTCGATGCGGCGGCAAGGACCGCCGCCATCGCGATACTGACGACCAATCTCATGGAAGGCCCTCGCAAATATCGTCCCAAAAGAAACTAGCCAGAATCGTGCTGAGCGGACAAGGCGCGGCGGGTTGGATGCCTTCGCTAGCCGCGCGCGCGGTAATTGGCGACGCCCTGATCCGGCGCCCACACGCCACGCGGCAGTTTTCCGGCTTGCCAGAACACATCGATCGGCATGCCGCCGCGCGGATGAAAGTAGCCACCGATACGAAGCCATTTGGGCCTTAACAACGCGACCAATCTTTTGCCGATCGCCACGGTGCAGTCCTCGTGAAAAACGCCACGATTACGGAAGCTGTTGAGGTAAAGCTTCAGCGATTTCGATTCCACGAGCCAGCGCCCCGGTACGTAATCGATAACGAGCGTGGCGAAATCCGGCTGGCCGGTAATAGGGCAAATCGCGGTAAATTCCGGAAAGGTAAAGCGCGCGACGTAATTGCTGTCCGGATGCGGGTTGGGTACCCGGTCGAGCACTGCATCGCGCGGCGAAGCAGGGACGCGGACCGATCGGCCGAGTTGGGGCGGCTTTGTCATTGTGGACCGTGTTAGCTCCTATCTGTCCGGTCGTCACTTTATCGCCGAAGACGTCAACGCCACCCACGATTTTGGCCCATTTGCATTAGCCATCACCTTTCCTCTTTGCGGGCATGACAACGACCGGTTCGATCCTGTAGAAGCCCCGCAGCAGCGCATGGGCCGCCCAGGGTTTCCGGCACCGGCCCGGCGCTCCTCGTTAATTTCCGGTTGGACCGCGCATGACAGCGATCGTCGATATCATCGGCCGTGAAATATTGGACAGCCGAGGCAATCCGACCGTGGAGGTCGACGTCGTGCTCGCCGACGGCTCGCGCGGCCGCGCCGGGGTGCCCTCGGGCGCCTCGACCGGCAGCCAGGAGGCGGTCGAATTGCGTGACGGCGATAAGACGCGCTATCAGGGCAAAGGTGTCCGCACCGCCGTCGAGGCCATCAACGGCGAGATCATGGACGCGCTCGGCGGCATAGACGCGGAAGCACAGATCAAGATCGACGAAACGCTGATCGCACTCGACGGTACACCGAATAAAGCCCGGCTCGGCGCGAACGCGATCCTAGGCGTGTCGCTTGCCGTCGCCAAAGCCGCGGCGATGGCAAACGGTTTGCCGCTTTATCGCTATGTCGGCGGCGCCGCGGCGCGGCTTCTTCCGGTGCCGATGATGAACATCGTCAACGGGGGCGTTCACGCCGACAACCCAATCGATTTTCAGGAATTCATGATCGTGCCGCTCGGCGTCGAATCGTTCGCTGAGGCATTGCGCGCCGGTTCGGAGATCTTCCATACGCTGCGCGCCGCGCTCAAAGCCGCCGGACACAACACCAATGTCGGCGACGAGGGTGGCTTTGCGCCGAATTTGCCGTCCGCTGAAGCGGTGCTCGACTTTGTCCTTTCGGCTATCCAGAAAGCGGGCTACCGGCCGGGCGATGATGTCGCGCTGGCGCTCGATCCCGCTGCGAGCGAGTTCTTCACCGACAAGGCCTATCGGTACAAAGGCGAAGGCAAAACGCGCTCAATCGAACAACAGGTCGAGTATCTGGCAAATCTCGTTGCGCACTATCCGATAGTCTCGATCGAGGACGGCATGGCGGAAAACGATTTCGCCGGTTGGCAGAAGCTGACGCAGAAAATCGGCAGCCGTTGTCAGCTTGTCGGCGACGATATTTTCGTCACCAACGTGGCGCGCTTATCGGATGGAATCAAAAACGGCATCGGCAACTCGATCCTGATCAAAGTGAATCAGATCGGCACGCTCTCCGAAACACTTGCCGCGGTCGAAACCGCGCACAAAGCCGGCTACACTGCGGTCATGTCGCATCGCTCCGGCGAGACGGAGGATTCAACCATTGCCGATCTCGCAGTTGCGACCAATTGCGGACAGATCAAAACCGGCTCGGTGGCGCGTTCCGATCGGACCGCCAAATACAATCAACTCCTGCGCATCGAGGAGGAACTCGGGGCACAGGCGGCCTATGCCGGGCGCAGCGCTTTCAAAGCGTTAGGCTGATTGCGGCTTGGCGCGCTTGTCGGGCCGCACTTGTTGGCGCTATATCCAAGTCGCGGCTTTGGCGTCGGGGATACACCAATGGAACAGACGCTTGAATTGAGGTCCGGCAACCGGCGGCTTGCCGTCGAACACTTGTGCGATTTTATCGTGACCTCGGTCGACGCCGCGAGCTTATCCGACGCGCCGTTCACGCATCTGGTGTTCGACCGCGTCTTCCCTGACGACGTGTACGCGTCGATGCTCGCCAATATGCCGGAGGTTATGGATTATCGGCCGATGCATGGCCGCAGCAAGGGCCACGATCTCGCCGACGGTACGCACACGCGGGTGAAGATCGACTTGTTTCCAGAATATATTCGCCATCTGTCGCCGCAAAAGCGCGCCGTGTGGGATGTGGTGGGGCGCGCCTTGTGCGCGCGTCCGGTCAGGGACGCTTTTGTGCGCCGGCTTGCCGTGCCGCTCGAGCGCCGTTTTGGCGCGCGTTTTGCCAAAACCGGCATGTATCCGATCCCGATCCTGACGCGCGACATTCCGGGATATTTGATCACCCCGCATACCGACACGCGCTGGAAGGGCATCACGGTGCAGCTTTACCTGCCGCGCGACCGCTCGACCTCGCATATCGGCACAATTTTTCATGAGAAACTTGCCGACGGTTCGCTGCCCAAGCGCACGCAGATGTCATTCGTGCCGAACAGCGGTTATGCGTTCGCCGTCGGCACCGACACCTGGCATTCCGCCGATCCGGTCGGAGCCGAAGTACGCACCCGCGACAGCATCCTTTTGACTTACTTCGTCGATGCCGGAGTCTTGCGTTTCCTGCGCAACCGCAGCAAGCGGTTCGGCAACTTCGTCCTCAACGAGGTTCGAAACCGGCTGCCCTGATCCGACTTTCCCAGCCGAATGCGGTTATGGGATGTCGGCACCACGGCGAAGCGCGACATTAATCCCACTTTAATCGACAGGCTCGCATGGTGCGGCAATGGTCACACGGAAGCGCCTGCGCAGAATTCTCAACACGCTCGCACTCTACGCCCTGGCCGCATTGCTGATCGGCTATTTCGGCGTGAATGCGTTTAACGGAGATCGCGGCCTCAAAGCCAAAGAGGACATCGAACGCCAGATGGCGACGCTCACCGCCGAGCTCGATCGCCTTCAGGCCGAGGAGGGGCAATGGGAAAGACGCATTGCGCTACTGAAGTCCGATGATCTCGATCCCGATATGCTCGATGAGCGCGCCCGGACGCTTCTCGACTATGCCGACCCGCACGATTTGACGCTCATGCTCAATCGGCCGTCGCTTTCGGCGGCTGCGCCGAGGCCTTAAAAGGCCCTGACGAAGGGCCTGCCGCGGCCTTGAACTCGGCGACCTGCGTTCCGAAATGAGCTTTTCCGCCAACGATTTGGGTACGCGGTCGCGCGCCGATGGCGAGGTTTCCCCCGCCTTTCGCTAGGGGGGGAATTCGGCTATTGGATACGTGCCGCGGACGTGTTGAGGACAGGAATGGCAGTCGCCCAAACCAAACAATCGGCCCACAGTGCGCAGGGCTTGCTTCCGAGCGCAGATCTCGCGGCAAACCAGACCTCAGTTCCCGAATTTTCCAAAGAGCAAGAGCTGCTCGCGCTCCGCCAAATGCTCTTAATCCGCCGGTTCGAGGAAAAAGCCGGCCAGATGTATGGCATGGGGCTGATCGGCGGTTTCTGTCACCTTTATATCGGCCAGGAAGCGATCGTGGTGGGCATGAAGCTTGCCATGCGCGATAGCGATCAGATGATCACCGGCTATCGCGATCATGGCCACATGCTCGCCTGCGGCATGGACCCGAAAGGTGTGATGGCGGAGCTCACCGGACGCCGCGGCGGCTATTCCAAGGGCAAGGGCGGCTCGATGCACATGTTTTCGCTAGAGAAGAAATTCTACGGTGGTCACGGTATCGTCGGCGCGCAGGTGCCGCTCGGCACCGGACTCGCCTTCGCCAACAAATATAGCGGCAGCAACGATGTTAGCCTCACCTATCTGGGCGACGGCGCGGCAAATCAAGGGCAGGTTTACGAAAGCTTCAACATGGCCGAGCTGTGGAAGCTGCCGGTCATTTATGTCATCGAGAACAATCGTTACGCTATGGGAACCTCGGTCGCGCGTTCATCGGCACAGCCTGATCTTTCCAAACGCGGCGCTTCCTTCAACATCCCCGGCTCGCAGGTCGACGGCATGGACGTGCGTGCAGTTAAAGCGGCCACCGATCAGGCGCTGGCCTGGTGCCGCGCCGGCAAGGGCCCGATCATCCTGGAAATGCTGACTTATCGTTATCGCGGCCACTCAATGTCGGATCCGGCTAAGTACCGGACCAAGGAAGAAGTCGACAAAGTGCGCACCGAGCACGATCCGATCGAACAGGTGCGCAAGCGACTCCTCGACAAGAAATGGGCGAGCGAGGACGATTTAAAGAAGATCGACGCTACGGTCCGCGCCATCGTCAATGAGGCGTCCGAATTCGCCACCCACGATCCCGAACCCGATCCCGCCGAACTCTACACCGACGTCTATCACTGAAGTGCCATTGCCGCGACTTGATGTGAGCCGCCATGCCGACCGAAGTGTTGATGCCCGCGCTGTCGCCGACGATGGAGAAGGGCAATCTCGCCAAGTGGCTTAAGAAGGAAGGCGATCCGGTCAAATCCGGCGATGTCATCGCCGAAATCGAAACCGACAAAGCCACCATGGAAGTGGAAGCTGTCGACGAGGGCACGCTCGGCAAAATTCTCGTGCCCGAGGGTACCGCCGATGTGGCGGTCAATACGCCGATCGCCATGATCCTCGCCGAAGGCGAAGACGCAGCCGCGCTCAGGGACGGTAAGCAAGCCGCCAAGCAGGCCAAGGCCGAGCAACCGTCGGGTCAGGAGAAAGCCGCCGAATCCGCAGCCCCTGCGCAGAAACTGCAAGCAGCAAAACAAGCGGAAACACCGGCGCCAGCGCGGACCGGCACCGCCAAGCCGCCATCCGCGGAGATCATGCCGGAGCCGGAAGTCCCCGCAGGCACCGAACTCGTGTCGATGACCATGCGCGAGGCGCTGCGCGACGCCATGGCCGAAGAAATGCGCCGCGATCCCGACGTCTTCGTCATGGGCGAGGAGGTCGCCGAATATCAGGGCGCGTACAAAGTCACCCAAGGGCTGTTGGACGAATTCGGCGCGCGGCGTGTGATCGACACGCCAATCACTGAACATGGTTTTACCGGCGTCGGCATCGGCGCGGCGCTTGCCGGATTAAAGCCGGTCGTCGAGTTCATGACCTTTAACTTCGCCATGCAGGCGATGGATCAGCTGATCAATTCGGCGGCGAAGACCCAATACATGTCCGGCGGACAGGTCAGAGTCTCGATCGTGTTCCGTGGGCCCAACGGACCGGCTTCGCGCGTCGCCGCGCAGCACAGCCAGGACTATTCGGCCTGGTACTCGCACATTCCCGGTTTGAAGGTGATCGCTCCGTCCAACGCCGCCGACGCCAAGGGGTTGCTCAAAGCTGCGATCCGCGACCCCAATCCGGTGATCTTTCTCGAAAATGAAATTCTCTACGGCCATTCGTCGCCGGTACCGAAGCTTGACGATTATGTGCTGCCGATCGGCCATGCGCGGATCGTACGCCCAGGTAAAGACGTCACGATCGTTGCCTGGTCGATGGGAATGAGCTACGCGCTCAAGGCCGCCGAAGAATTGGCCAAAGAGAATATCGAAGCCGAGCTGATCGATTTGCGCACGCTCAAGCCGATGGACACCGATACGATCGTGGAGTCGGTTAAAAAAACCGGCCGCCTTGTGACCGTCGAGGAAGGCTGGAAGCAGTCCGGCGTCGGCGCTGAGATTGCCGCGCGCGTAATGGAAGACGCATTCGATTATCTCGATGCTCCCGTAACCCGCGTCTGCGGCAAGGACGTGCCGATGCCTTATGCCGCAAATTTGGAAAAACTCGCGCTGCCGTCGGTCGCCGAAGTCGTCGAGGCGACCAAGGCAGTTTGCTACCGATAACTCCTTCCGGTGAAACTGGCGCGCCATGCCCGTCAATATCCTGATGCCCGCGCTGTCGCCCACGATGGAAAAGGGCAACCTTGCGAAGTGGCTCAAGAAAGAGGGCGATGCGGTCAAGACCGGCGACGTGATCGCCGAGATCGAGACCGACAAGGCGACGATGGAATACGAGGCCATCGAGGACGGGACGTTAGCCAAGATCCTGGTGCCGGAAGGCACCAATGACGTCCCGGTCAATCAGCTCATCGCCGTGCTGGCGCAAGAAGGCGAGGATGTGAAGGCCGCCGCCGCCGCGGCAAAGGTGGCTCTGGCGGCCAAGGCGCCAAGCACGGCGGAAGCGGCGCTGAAGCCCTCGCAACCGGCCGTATCCTCAGGTACTCAAGAGGCAAAAACTCCGCCGCCTGCGCCGGCACCGACCGCTCCGGCAACGCCGCGGCGCAATGCTGGCGAGGGGGCCCGGACCAACGGCCACGGTTTAGCTGCCACCGCGGCTCCCCCTGCAGGGCGGACCTTCTCATCGCCGCTTGCGCGCAGATTGGCCAAAGAAGCAGGCATCGAGATCGCCCGCATCCAAGGTTCTGGACCGCATGGCCGTGTGATCGCGCGCGATATCGCAGCCGCGCGCGAAGGTCGCGGCTTGCGTGCGCCGGCTGCCGCTCCCGCCGGCGGTCTCGCCCCGATGATCGCGCCGGCGATGACCGATCAGCAGATCCGCGCGCTATACGAGGATGGCAGCTACGAGATTGTTCCGCACGACGGCATGCGCCGCACCATCGCGGCGCGGCTCACCGCATCGGTGCAGACGATCCCGCATTTTTATCTCACGGTCGATTGCGATATCGGCAAACTTCTGCAGGCGCGCGAGGAGATCAACGCTGCGGCGCCG
>DATAYT010000080.1:0-52800 GCA_036272395.1 Xanthobacteraceae bacterium | reverse complement strand
GGTTCCCGGCGTGCAGAAAGAGATGACGCGCGCGTGCCGCCGCGCCGGCAAGCCGATCGTGGTCGCCACCCAGATGCTGGAATCGATGATCTCCAGCCCGGTGCCGACGCGCGCCGAGGTCTCCGACGTCGCCACCGCCATTTTTGACGGCGCCGACGCCGTCATGCTGTCCGCGGAATCGGCGTCGGGCCGATATCCGGTCGAAGCGGTCGCGACCATGAACCGCATCGCCGAGGAGGTCGAGGACGACATCACCTATTTGCCGTCGCTGCACGTCTTGCACACGGAGCCGGAACGAACTGGCGCCGATGCGATCGCCGCTGCGACGCGCCAAGTCGCCGAGACGCTCGATCTCGCCGCGATCGTTTGCTGGACTTGCTCCGGCTCGACCGGTCTGCGCGTGTCACGCGAACGGCCGAAATGCCCGATTGTCGCGATTTCGCCGATCGACGCCGCTGGGCGGAAATTGTCGGTGGTCTGGGGCATCCATTGCGTCATCGACGAGGATGCGCGCGACCAGAACGATATGGTCGAGCGCGCCTGCCGTATCGCGTTTAAGGAACGGTTCGCCGAGCCCGGCCAGCGCGTCATTGTCGTTGCCGGCCTGCCGCTCGGCACGCCGGGCGCCACCAATTTCATGCGCATCGCCTATGTCGCGGATGATGGGGCCTAAAGCGAGGCTAGGCATAATCCGAAAATTTGGCGCTTCCGGTCTCAAGATCTCTCAGACGATTTCAATTTGACTCAGTTCGCGCCGGACGCGGGAAATAACATCCCAATGCTTTTTGAAATGCCGACCGCAGTAAGTAAGTGAGGGTTAGTGGCCCTACGGGTCGTTACGTAGTCTCCGACTTGCCTTTCGCTCCAACCGAACTCCGCAGTGTTGATCGAGCCGCGGAAAAGCTCGCACATCAACCAAACGGGGTAGTTGTTCAGCACGTCGCTCTCGCAATACCGGGCGACCTCATCGATCTGATTCCCGAGGATCATCTCCTCGACACGGCTGCCATCCATGCCGTCATGTTTTCCAAGCCGCTACCAGAAATGGCGCGCTCGCCGAAACATGGCCAAAGCGGCATGTGCCGCGGAATCAAAATCCAACTATTTTTTGTTGTGTATCCAAGCGCCTTGCGCTTCCTGGACACCGATAGCGTCGCAATGTGGTTGCGTCCACCTTTAGCTGTCCCCCTACGGGAGTCGTTTTTGGACCACTGCCGCCGTCATAAAATGAGTTCGAATACCCTCTACAGGTCCCGTCAGTGATTTTTTTGCGCGCGCCTGCCGGTAGGCAGGCTTTGACCTCATTTGATTCTGAACCTAGAGTGAAGTCTGATAATAGGTACATGCATAAGCAACGTCGGGGCTAGAGTTATTCGACTATTGACTCTGTGGAGAACGACATGACGGAGCGTGATCAGGCGCGGGCAGCGCAAACCAAGGTCGGTAGGGGGGATTGGATTCCCCGGCCGACAAAAGCGGAGGTTCTCGCCGATGTTCCAGGGGCCCGTAACGTCAAGCCGGAATTGTTGCCGGAGGGCGTGCAGCATCTTTCCAATGTGTCGGCCGGGGTAGTTGCCAGGGCATCCGAACGTGGCTGTGAGGGTCATTGTTGGGGGTCTCGCAACTGACCCGAAAGTTGGGCGGTAGAGTCGTTTCCCAACGAGGAAAAGCCGACCCTCTGATGCCCCGCGGCATCATAAAGATCTACGACAGGGTTGCCTCGATTGGCAGCCCTGTTTTTTGTATGATTATCATTGATACCTTGGGAAAATGCCGAAAAACTCCGCAGAAAAGCGGAGCGATTCCCCTGCACCCCGCCGGTCGCATAAAGGACATTGTGCAACTTTCTCAAACACTAATGGAGCTGAGTAAAGTCTTTCTCAAAGTGATATACTCCCACGAAAAAGAAACGGAGGGCGCAGGGGGCACTCCGTCTCAGTCTCAACAGATCTTTATCCAGCACATTCTCACACATTCAGAATTTTCTGCACTGGATTCGAACGTAACCGGTGAGCCTCGGGCATACCCGAGCCCAGCAGAGGACGCAGGTAAAGCCGGTACTCATCGGTAACATCGGTGCCGTTGGCGCTGATGAACGCGTCAGGCATCGTTCGCGTCTTGCCTGTCACTTCAGTAAGTGCGGTGAGCTTGTAGTCAGCCGCGTAGGACCCGATTCGATGGATGGTCACCGAGCCGTCCGGCGCACCCTGCATCGCATACTGCACGGCCTTCTTGCCGACCTCACGCGCTTCGCGTTGGTCTACGTCGGACACGCAGCCGAGGAACGACCGTTGCAGGTAGCCGAGCGTATCGCCACGGACACGCTTGATTTTCAGCTTGGACTTGATCTCCTCGCAGAGGAGATCGGCCAGCGCCCCCGTACCGGAGAGCTGAACGTTGTGGTGTTCGTCGCGCTCGATGTTTTTTACGAGTTGGCTCACAATCGGCGTGCCAGAGGCATCGTGGATGCCCTCGGACACTGCGATCATGCAGCGGCCGAAGCGTTCGTGGGCGGCCTTCACGCCCGCGAGGAATTTCTCCAACACGAACACGCGTTCAGGCAGATAGATCAGATGCGGACCATCGTCGGGATATTTCCGGGCCAGCGCCGAGGCGGCAGTCAAGAAGCCCGCATGCCGGCCCATGACGACCGCGAGGTAGACGCCGGGCAGTGCCGCGTTGTCGAGATTGGTGCCCGCAAATGCCTGGGTGACGAAGCGCGCCGCCGACGGGAATCCTGGCGTGTGATCGTTGCACATCAGATCATTGTCGACGGTCTTCGGGACGTGGATACAGCGCAGCGGGTAGCTAGCCTTACGTGCCTCATAGCTGACGATGCTAAGAGTATCGGCGGTATCATTGCCGCCAATATAGAAGAAGTAGCCGATTCCGTGCGCCTGCAGGACCCTGAGGATCTCTTGGCAGTACCTGGTGTCTGGCTTGTCACGCGTCGAACCGAGTGCCGACCCCGGCATGGCCGCGACCAGCTCGATCTGCTGCGTAGTCTCCTGCCCCAAGTCGACAATGTTTTCGGGGGAGATACCGGCAACGCCGTGGCAGGCGCCGTAGACAGACTCGATATTGCTGAAGCGACGCGCTTCGAGTACAACGCCGGCTAGCGACTGATTGATGACAGCCGTTGGGCCGCCACCTTGAGCGACCAAAGCTTTCACATGGTCTCCTTAGGGGATGCCCCAGATTTTGTTGAAGTAGGCGAAGTAGGCATCGCCGTGGATGATGCTATGCGACATCAGCGTTGTCTTCAACTCGTTTGCTGACGCATTTGGATTGATGAACCGCAAGCGCAGCTCTGAGAGCCGGCAAGTGCTTGTAAGCTTTCAATCGACGGAATCCCTTGGCCGCCTCCAATATGCCGGCGGCGGTCCAGCGCAATGCCATCGCAGTATTTTGCCATCGTTTCACGTTGCGGCAGACGCTCTCGGTGCCGTCTCGATGTCCGCTTGCGCGGTGAGGCGCGCCGGATCGCGGTGAATATCGCCAAGCTGCCGGAGCTTTTGCAAAAGCCAAAATTAGCGTTGAACATATCGCTCAATAGTGTCGGGCGACGGAGCGCGCAGCTCGCAATTCGCGCTTGCGGTTCTGTCCCGTGGCTTTTAACGCATTCCGGGCAAGCGGCGGACGTCAAGCAGAAGCCGTCAAACGGACCTGAATCTCGCAAAACTTCAATGATCGGCGCGCCCGTGCAGCCCATTCCGCTTGGCAATCGTTGGCGAGATAGCGGCGCCAGTAATCCGCAGCTTCCGCTCGCTTGCCGAGACCCTTCTTCCGAGCCTCGGCACGGCGAATCACCGAATCACGTCATTCTCGCATGATCGACCGGCCCAATTCGTCCCGTCACGTTTGGCGGGTTTTCGTAGCCCTCACGGGGAATACGATAATGCGGCAGACCTGACCATCCGCAGTCGCACGGTTCCATGTTCGAATGACGACCGATCCACGCCGTCCAACAACGGAAGCCGTTAACTCCCGGCTTTTGATCTTGCCATTCTGCATGGACGCAATTGTGCACAAGCACGCGCTCACCCTTTGGCAGTTGCCGGGGAACATTTTTGATGTAGGACAGTCCGGTTCGCTGGTGCATTATCGTTCTCCCTCTCGTATTCTACGGAAGGCCCATTTTTGGCCCCCATTACCCCATAACGCCGATCGCTTCAACGCGTTTAAGAAATGCGATGTCCGCCAAAGTCTCGTGGAAAACGAAGGTGGCTGTTCCAACAGCTTTTTATGAAGGTTGCGTGGAGCGGCCAGTCGCGCGCTAGTCACCCGCTAAGAAACCTGTCGAAATAAAGATAGCGATCGCAGCCGCAGCGAATGCGCCCAAATAAGAGTCGCAAGTCAGTGCGGGCAAAGCTTTCTCAGCGACCCGAGATGCGGTGACGGACAGGCTTCTTACCGAGCGCTGATTGAGCGCCACAACAGCGACGCTCGACGTTGAGTGTGATGCGGCAATATTCGATTATGCAGTTCGTCTTTTGGTAAGTTGTGTAACTGAGGCGGTCTTCTTGCCTTCGAGCGCGGTCGCGATTCGTCCCGCAATTGCTTCCGATGCGCGTCGAAGCGGGTCGTTATCGAGATGCGCATATGGTGCCGTGGTCGCCGGCTGAGAGTGTCCAAGTAAGCGGCCGATGATTGGTAGACCCAGTCCACCACCGGCACCGAAACTTGCATAGGTATGCCGTAGATCGTGCAGTCGAACGCCGGTAACGCCAGCGCGCTTTGTGACTGCATCCCATGGGCGCTTCAGATCGTGGCGGGGCTGCTCCGGATCAATGCCGGGCACCACGTAAGGGCCGATCCGCTTCAGTCCGTTCAGCACCGCGAGGGCAGGGGCATTGAGGATGATGGTCTTCCGACCGATCTTGCTGTCGGGCAAAAAGAGACAGCCGCGCTCCACATCGACATGCTCCCACCGTAGGTGCAGAATCTCCCGTAGCCGGCACCCAGTGAAAAGAAGGAGCCGAAGCGCCGCTACCGCCGATGGCGCGATCTTGGTCGAGCGCTTGGTCTTCGGCACATGCTTGGCGTTGACCTTGGATTCATCCACTGCCCAGGGGATGCCGGTCGTCTCACCTTCCCGGATCGCGCTACCCAACCGCTCCAGTTCCTCGCCAGTCAGGAATCGCTCGCGGCGGTTTTCCTTGAACTTATCAATGCCGCGCGTCGGATTGGTGCCATCCGGCACGGTGCCTGCGCGGGCCGCGAATGCGTACATGCTACCGACCACCGCCAGCACGCGATTAGCCTGGAATGGCGTATCCGCGAGCGATGAATGAAGCCTGCCGACCTGCGCCCGTGTCAGCTTGTCAGCCTTCGAAGTGCCCACCGCAGGCTTCACGATGCGGTCTAGAATGTCACGGTAGAACCCGACCGTCCGGTCTTTGCGCTTGGCCGTCACGTGGTCCGACATGAAGCTGTCTGCGAGCTCCGCGATAGTTGGCATGCTGCGTTCGTCCGTCTTTTGGCTCGCTGGATCGTGCCCGTGTGCCACCGCCCCCAGGATGATCTTGGCGCGGGTTCTAGCGCGCTCTGGCGTGATCTTGCCGACCGCCGCGATGGTGTAGCGGCGCACCGGCGCGCCACGCCCCGCGCCAGCCCGGTAGACGACCACGTAAGATTTCGCTCCGGTGGGGCGCACGCGCACGCCGAAGCCGGTCACGGCATTGTCCCAAACCGTGAACTCGTTGCAGCTGGATTGAAGTGCATCCAGCGTGCGTTTGGTGATCCGTAACGTTGTCATTGTTGGCTCGCTGCTATTCGGTCGGGGGCAACACCGGGGCAACACCGCAACGGCATTCCCCGGAATGTCCGACTAGCAGGGTAGGGGCAGAAAATCCCGCAACAACAGAGTTTTTATCGCTCAGGGAAAGTCCAGGAATGTCAGGCCCGTGAATACAATAAGACTACGAATCTGGGGGTCAGGAGTTCGAATCTCTTCGGGCGCGCCATTTTCATTTACCAAATTTACCAGTCTGCGACGCGGCCCGGTGTGAGGTAGCGCGACAATCGCCCCAAAAGGCAATGCCTGCGCGCAGCAATATTGCACGCATCACGCGTGGGGTGTCACGCTTGGCACCGGCAAACTGCCATGATAGCCTTTTTTTACCGCTGAATGCCTTGAGCTAACGACAATTCTAGCCGGCTGGTGGCGCGGCAAAGGCTGCGCGCTGGCGCGGTTTCCGGGATGAGAAAGGATGCGCCATGGCGCAGAAACCGAGTGCTTCCATGAGTTCTGATACCGAAGCCATGGCGGCGGCATCCGCCGACGCGCCCGAAGAGCGCGACCAGGTCGCGTCCAAGCTGGTCGATCGATTTGCCATCTGGTCCGGCGTTGCCGGGCTTGTGCCGTTGCCCGTCGTCGATGTGCTCGCGGTCGGCGGCTTGCAGGTGCAGATGCTCCGCCGGCTGTCGCAAATCTACAACGTGGAGTTCTCGCAGAATCGCGGTAAGGCGCTGATCGCGGCGCTTGCCGGTTGCATGATCCCGGCGACCAGCGGCATGGGCGCGGCGAGCGCGCTTAAGGCGGTCCCGGTGGTCAACATTCTGGCCGCCGGCTTCGTCATGCCGGTGCTCTCGGCCGGCGCCACTTTTGCCATCGGCAAAGCCTTCATCCAGCACTTTGAATCCGGCGGCACGCTGCTCGATTTCAATCCGCCGGATTATCGCGAGTTCGTCAAAGCACAGAAAGAAATGTGGGAGTCGCGAACAAAACGTGGGGCCAGTTCGACTACGGCGACCTCATCTCCTTAATCTTTGCCGATTTTGCAAAGCGATGAGGGTGTTTTAAGGAAGCGAGGGGCCGACACGTCGATCAGGCGCAACTTCGCGCGACAACTGTTGCCGCGTCCTCGTTGGTGACGCCCGTCAAGCGGTCGGCGCGCGGCTGAAGGCTTCGCGAGGGATATTCGGGGGGACTTGGTCCGGCAAGCTCGGCCAGTAAACGCGTGACAGTTCATTCGTGGCAGTCAAGTCATGGCAGCAGCCATTCTCGCTTACATTGTCGCGTGCCTGTTTACGGGATTTTGCGGCACCCATCGCCGGATGGGCTTTTGGGGAACATTTTTTCTCGCGCTTTTTACCACTCCGTTGTTGGTATTGCCGGTGCTTTTCCTGACCGGCCCATCCCGTCGTTTTGAATGGCGTTCCCGCGAATAAATCGGCTTAATCGCCGCCGCGCGCAGGCGGGTTCGCCAACGATTCCATTTAGGCCATCAGTACCTGCATTAACGTAGAACGGACGAGCGTACGATCATGTCTTTCTTGCAGCTCGTTCGACGCGAAATGCACGGTTCGATGCCGAAGCTCTTATTCATGTCGAGCGTCGGCGGCATCAGCAATGCTTCGATTCTCGCTGCCATCAATACCGGCGTGCAGGATACCAGCAGCGGCCAGAAGCCCGGGCTGTGGGCGGCGGCGCTGTTTTTGGTCGCGCTGTTTTTGTTCATGAAGTCGCAACAGTTCGTCACCATCACCGCCACCGCCGAAATCGAAGCGATCATCCATAAGCTGCGCTTGCGGCTCATGGATCTAATCCGACGCTCGGAGCTCCTGGCGATCGAAAAGATCGGCCGCGCGCGGATCGTCGCCTCCATTACCAGCGACACCGCGATATTGACGCAAGCGAGCAACATGCTCTGCTTCACCGTGCAGGGCGCGGTGTTGATTTTGTTCGTCGGGATCTACGTCGCCTATCTGTCGATTGTCGCGTTTTTGCTGACGCTCGTTATCGTGTCGGGCGCGGCGACGATCTTTCACTACAAAAACCGGCGACTGAGCGCGCAGAAGAGCGAATCGGCTGCATGGGAGCGTCGGCTGTTCGACCGGCTGACCGACTTCCTCGACGGCTTCAAGGAAGTCAGGCTCAACGCTGCGCGCAGTGACGATCTGTTCAATGACGCGTTGGAAGTATCGAAGACCGCCGCCAATATCAAGATTCGCACTCAGGCCGAAACTTTCAGAATGATCGTGACCTCGCAGATTTCGATGTACATCCTGCTTGGCGCGGTCGTGTTTGTGGCGCCAAATCTAAGCGACACACTTGGCGGCGCATCGATCGCGAAAACGACCACGGCGCTCTTGTTCGTGGTCGGCGCTTGTTTCGGGCTCGTGCAATCGATTCCGATCTTGCTCAACGCCAACGTCGCGGCCGGCCGGATCGATCGGCTGGAGCAGGCGCTGCAAGAGACGCTCGTCGTGGAAGAGCGGCGCGCCATTACTGCGCCGAAGCGTTTCGAGCGGCTTGAAATGCGCAATATCGAATTCCGCTATACGGACAGGTTCTCCGACACCGTTTTCAAAATCGGGCCGATCGATTTCACTCTGCAGCACGGCGAGCTTGTTTTCATCACCGGCGGCAACGGCTCCGGCAAATCGACTTTTCTTCGCGTGCTGTCAGGTCTTTATCCGCCGGATTCCGGCGAGGTGCTGCTTGACGGCCAGCCGGTAACCGACGCCAATCGCGACGAGTATCGCGGATTGATGTCGGCGATTTTCTTCGATTATCATTTGTTTCAGCGGCTATATGGGATAGCGGATGCCGATCCGTCCGATGTGAACCGGCTGATGACGCAATTTCGTCTTGCCGACAAGACCTCGCTCAGCGATGGCGAGTTTCGCACGCTCGATCTTTCCGGCGGCCAGCGCCGCCGCCTGGCCTTGATCGTCAGCCTTCTGGAAAAGCGGCCGATCATGCTGCTCGACGAATGGACCGCCGAGCAGGATCCCGAATTCCGTCTCAAATTCTACGACGAATTGTTGCCGGATATGATGCGCGCCGGCGCGACGATCGTGGTTATCACCCACGACGACCGCTATCTCGACGAGCTGCACCTGCCGGCGCGCCGTATCAAGATGGACTACGGCCGTATTGTCGAACAGCGTTCAATGGGTGGATGATAGGACCCGGCGGAGTTAGGGTGATGGCAAGCTATCCGGAAACCATCGACGACCTGGCGCCCCTGCCGCAAAGGCGGGGATGGCGGCGTTTTCTGGTGCGCCATCTGCCCGGATTGTCGTTCATCATCCTGCTCGGATTGTTGATCGCGGTCGTGCTATGGCCCTACGTGGTCATCACCGTGCCGAGCGGCTATGTCGGGGTGCTTTGGAAGCGATTTAACGGGCTCGATATGTACTGCTGGTGCTGGGTCGGCCGCGGCACCGTGCTCGACCCGCGCGAATTGCGGGAAGAAGGCCTTCACATCATTTGGCCGTGGGACAAGCTCTACCTTTACAATTTGCGGCTGCAATCCACGCAGCAGACTTACAACGCCATTTCAAAGGATGGCGTGAATGTCAAAGCGCAGATCAGCGTGCGCTATCAGCTGTTGCACAATTCGGTCGCGGTGCTGCACAAATTCATCGGTCCGGATTTTCTGACGTCCGTCGTCAATCCGGAAATCGGCAGCCAAGCGCGGCAGGTCATTTCGCAATTTACCGCGGAAGCGGTTTACACGTCGCGGGAGCAGATCCAGAAACAAATTCGCGACGCCACGCAAAAGAGCTTGGCCGCGAACCTTAACAAGCTGGTGCAGCCGGAAGCGATGGAGCAACCGGACCCGAAGCACTACAATGATTTTCTCCAGGACGCGATTCAGATCCTCGACACGCTCGTGCTGTCGATCGAGCTGCCGCCGGACATCGTGGCGGCGATCAATCGGCAGACCGAGCAGTTTTACATGATCCAGGAATATAAATTCCGCGTCGAGCGCGAGGCTGAAGAATCCAAACGCAAGCAGATCGAGGCCGACGGCATCGCGGCGTTTCAGAAGACGGTCAGCCAGGGAATTTCCGAATCCTATTTGCGCTGGCGCGGCATCGAAGCCACGCTTTTACTCTCGCAATCGCCCAACGCAAAAGTCGTGGTGATCGGTTCGGGCAGGGATGGCCTGCCGATCATCCTCAACGCCGAGCCCAGTACGCCCGGCGCGGCCTCGCAATCCGGCGGCAGCGGCGCTTCATCGACCACGGCGCCGTCCGGCAATGCGCTACCGCCGGCGCCGAATAGCAGTGCGCCGCCGAACACCTCGACCGCGCCCGGCGCGACTCCGGGGAGTCCCGGCTCGCCGCCGGCCAAGCCGCCGCCCGGCACCTCGGGCGCGGCAACTCCGGTTGCTCCCGATGAAACCGCAAACGCCGGTCCTGTCGTCCTGGCCCAGCCGGAAAAAACGGCGTCAGCGGCGACGGTGCTGGATATTCCGGGCGTGCGCCCGATCCTTTCGGGAATTTCCGGCGCCTTGCGCGCGGGCGCGGATTTGATATCGCCGCAAACGAAATCCAAACAATAGAGGGGGATGCGGTGAACGACAGCACGCCATCCAGCCGCCGTCCGGTTCCGCGGCCAGCGCGGTGGCAACGGCTCGCGGGTTATCGCCCCACAATCATCGTGTCCTGCATCTTGATGATTATCGGCATCCTGATCGGCGGCCGTTTCTACGGCAAGTACTTGTCGTCACTAGATGTGGCCGAGCGCGAAGCCCAGATCGAGCAGCTACGCGCGGAAAGCCAGAAGCAGAAAAGAGACATCGACTCCAAGAGCACACAGCTCACCGCGCTGCAAGATAAGTTGACCAAGACCCAAGCCGCGCTGGACGCGATCATGCCTTCCGCGAACACTTACAATATCAATCCCAATCAAACCCTCATCCTCGGCGATGGGCATTTGATGGTCGGCCTGGTCGGCCCTCCCGCAAACGATAGCGTGGTGCTTAACATCAACGGCAAAACCCAATCAGTGTCCGCCGGACAGACGCTCAGCATTAGCCCCGATCCGGCGACCAAGTGCCAGATAAACCTGCAATCGTTTGATGTCTTCAGGGCAGTCGTTGCCGCAGCCTGCACCGCGGCCAAAGCGCAATAGCTAAATTCCAAGCGCGTCCAGTTCCAAGCCTCTCACTTCCAAGTCCGTCCGCTGTGGCTAGCGACAGGTCTGGAACATCGCTGTCAGTTCGCGCCCGCCCAGATAAATAGTTTGGGATCGCAATCCGCCGTGCCGCGCGATCCACCGGCGTACGTCGCCCGGATAACGCGACCACAAATATTTGGTCCCTGCTGTGTTGGTCTGAGCACCCGTCAGGCTGGGATCCCAGGCGGCGTGGAAAGCCAGCACCGCCCGCGGCGTCACACAGATGCGATCGTGCGGGATTACGCCGAGCAAAAGCGTGCACGCTGACGCACAGGTGCCGTCGATCGTGACGTGCTGGCCGGATTTGCGGAGCGCCTCATACCTGGATAGATAGGCGCCAATGCGCCCGCCGCTGTCATCGAGGATCCGTTCGGCCGCGGCCGCTGCGGTCCTGCTCGTTGCCGGCTGCGCGGCCGTGAACATCGCGATGGCGAACGCCAAGCGCTACAAGGTCATGCAACGACCCGTCCCAGACAGCATGCTCTAGCGCCTCAAACTAGCCACCACCCGGTAACGATAGACGTTCCATGCGAATTTGATCAATGGCGTCGCGAGCCAAGGCCCACTTGTCCACATTTGCAATCGCAAGGAACCGAATGGCGATCTTCCGCGTTGCTGCGCAGCGGAGGGTTCCGTGCCCAAATTCCAGGACCACCAAAGGCGCGCGGCCGAATGCCTGCGCTTGGCCCGCGAGGCCACGGACAAGACCAACAAAGCTCTGCTGATCGAGATGGCGCAAACCTGGGCCAAGCTTGCCGAGCAGGACAAAGCCAGAAGCGAGGACGAGAAACCGGAATAGCCCGGCGTCCCAACCGCAGCCGGCCATTGCGATCTTTCGGTTTGGGCCCAATCCCGCTCCGTGGATCGCCTTTCTGAACAAAAAGCTTTCGCAAACGCAACCTGCATTGCGCATTTTAGGAACTGACCGCTATCGCATTGCGTTTTTAGCGCATCAACACGCGCACGGATGGTAGCGGCAGAGGCTCGCCTCCAGGCTAAAGCGAGCGCGACATCCAATTCCGCTCGTTCCTTCTGAACCCGCAAGCCAAATGTGCGTGGCATCGGTCAATCCGCCAATCAAGCGCGCGCGGAAATTTCCGAATAAGGCGAACACAATTACTTTGGAATAATGAAAAGCTACGGGTTAGAACCGCTCCAATGTTTGCCAACGCCCCGGTTTTTTGTTGACAGGGAAGACACGGTGATGCGTTCTCGTAGTATATATTTTTCTATTCTCGTGCGGAGCAAACAAAACCGTGGATCGCAGCGACCCATGCGAGTCTCTTGCACGGTTGTTCGCTCGCTTGAGCGCGGCAACGACGTTTACGCTCGTCGCAACGGTCGCAGTCAAAGCACAGGATGTCGGCGCATTCCACGAAGTGGAGACCAAATATATATTCGGCAATTTCACCGTCGGATCATCGACCGGCATCGAAGGGGAAAAGGCGTTCGAGCCGGAAACAGAAGCCAACTTTGGCAAGGGCGGAGGCGGGCATTACGGCGTCAGTCAAACTACGCTCGAATATGAATTTACGCCGACGCAATACATGCAGATCATATTTGGTCCGACCGTCTCCTATTACAACATCCGCGGCGTTCCAGGTCTCGACGACCGCAACATGGCGGCAATTAATGGCTTCGAGGCCGAGTTTCGCTCGGTCTTAATCGATCGTAATCCATCGCCGATTGCCGTCACGGTCTCGCTCGAACCGGAATTTCACAGCCGTGACGAGACAAGCGGCGCGAAAGTCGTGAACTACGGCCTGGAAGCCAAGCTCGAAGCGGATGCCGAACTCATCAAGAATCGCCTGTTCTGGGGTTTCAATCTGCTTTACGAGCCCGAGACCACGCGCGCCGATTTAGGCCAATGGCAGAACGAATCGACATTCGGTATCTCTTCGGCGCTCGCCTATCAGATCGTGCCCAATGTCGTGATCGGCGCCGACCTCTGGTATTTGCGGCATTACGACGGCGCCGCGTTCAACTCCTTCACGGGCGACGCCGTCTATCTCGGTCCGACTTTCTATTGGAAGATTGCTCCCAGGGTGCTCATGAGCGCCGCATGGGAAACGCAGATCGCCGGCCACGAGCCCGGCGTCAGCTCCGCCCTCGATTTGACGGATTTTTCCCGACAGCGCGCGCGCTTGCTGCTTGAGTTCGAGTTCTAATCCAGCGGTTCGATTGATCTGGAGGATTTGGTGCAATTGAATCTTTTTCCGCGCAGAGCGCTGCGGCCGGCAAGGGCTTGCTTGGCGATCGCGCTGTTCGGCGCCGCCGTCCCACTGGCGAGCGAGCACGCGAAGGCGCAGCAGAGCGCCAGCGTTGCGATCTCAGTCAAGGATCATCGCTTTCAACCGAGCCAAATAAGCGCGCCCGCCAATCGCCCGATCAGCATAAAAGTGAAGAATCTCGACGCGGCACCAATGGAATTCGAAAGCGTCTCGCTGCGCGTGGAGAAGGTCATCGCGCCCGGCAGCGAAGGCGTCGTCAATGTCAGGGCGCTGGCGCCCGGCCGTTATGAGTTCTTCGACGACTTTCACCAGGAAACGCGGGGCGTCCTGGTGGTGGAGTGAGTACGGGCCGGTCGGTCGCCGTTATCCCTGGGGCTCAATCGCTCAAAAACGCAATTTTGTGTTGAATATCACATTCCCTGGGGGCGTGTCGGGGCACGTATCTATTCGGGGCCACGATCATTCGCGTTTGTGCTTTAAACAACAACGTCCGGCCCCGATAGGGAGCATTCGCTCATGCCGGCGCTGCGACAGCTACGCCCCCGACTTCGTTCCGGTCGCAAATCCAAGGCTGTACGCGTTGCCGCCATCAGCACCGACCAGCTTGTGCCATGCCCGACCTGCGGCGGCTTCATGCGGCTGTCCGATGCGCAAGCCTTTGAATGCAGACAATGCGGCCGCGCCATTCGCGTCGAGGGCGTGCTGAAAAGCATGGACGGCGAGTAGCTTAGCCTCAAGCAATCACAGCCTGGGCGGCGCGCGGGGAAGCCTATTCCCAGATCAGCACATTGGGCAGGGATCGATCGACCCGCCGTAATAGCGTGTAGCCCACCCCGGCAAGCCCCCGAAACAAGCCCAAATTGAATTGCCGCTTGCCGCTGTTCCAGCGGTAATCGCCGGTCGCCGCCGCGCTGGCCAGAACCGCTGCCAGCCGCCGCGCCGCAAGCTCGCTGATCTCGCGAGCGCCCGCCCGGTCGGCCGCCTCGCAAAGAAATTCGATTCCGCCAAGCGTGCCGCAACACAAAGTGTCGAACTGGCCGGGCCACGCTTGCTTTACGCTCTCGACAGCGTTGTCGATGTCGGCTGCGACACGTGTGCCGCCGAGCTTGGCGTCGAACGCGGCATTGGCGCCGATGCGTCTGGCGGTGGCAAGCCGCGCCAAGCCGATCCCGGGCGCGCCGTGGCACCATTGGCACGGCCATACCGGTTGTCCTGGCACGCGCAAGTCCGGCCAGTTGTGCCGTGCCGGATCATAGGTTTGATCTTCGAATGCGATACATTCCGACGCGGCATCGGCAAACTGCTCGCGGCCGCTCGACGCTGCCAACGAGGCCAGCGCATAAGCAAAGCCTGCCGCGCCATGCGACATGCCGTTGAGCGGGGAGCCGCCGAAGCCTTGGCCGATCCAGCTCCGCCGGCGCGCATCTCCGATCCGATCCCGCGCCAAAAGATGCTCGCCGCAACGGACCGCGCGGGCGAGCGCGACATCCGATTGCGTATCGCGATGCAAGCGAAGCAAAGCCAGGATCGCGCCGGCGGCGCCGCCCATGACGTCAAGCTGTTTGTCCGCGGCGATCAGTTCGTCCGTAAATAAGCGCGCCGCGCGTTCGGCGTCCTGCAACAGGGCTGCGCTGCCGGCGCATTTTGCGATGACGCAAAAGCCATAGATGATGGAGCCCAACCCGGTGGCGGCGCCGATGCCAAGCGAACGCGCAAATCGTGCCGCGCTGCGACTGTTCAAGTTTCTGCGGATATGGGCGAGGCCGGCAAGGGCCAGTTCGGCCGATGCTGCGTGACCGCGCACCGCGCCATGCGCGGCAAGGAACAGCGAAATTCCGGTTGCGCCATTGTAGAGATCGGGCCCAAGGCAAACGAGCTGGAACACTTCCGAATCGCCGAGCCAATCGAGGCCGATCCATGCCGCGCTGTCGCCGCGGCGGATCGCCTGCTGCGCCAGTTCGGCTGCGATCTTGTCGGCTTCGGCCGCAAACAGCGCCTTATCAGGCGCGGGCGCGACACTGGTGTCGAGGCTTGGGCCAAGCTTGCGATTGCTCGGTCCAGCTGATTGCTGATTGAGATTTTCCCGGATCACCTCGATTTGCCAGCCGATTTCGTTCTGATCGAGCGTTTGCAGCCGCGCGGCGGCCCGCTTAAGCCCCGGCATGGCTGCGGTCTTCGCCGAAATGCCTCCCAGATCGAAGATCGCGGCGCTGTCGCTTGCGGTAACGAAGTACGGAACGTTCAGAGCGAGAAGTGCCGCGCGCTCCGCCCGCTGCAGCGGCCAGAGCGGGTCAGTCGTCTTATCCCAATCGGCGAGGCGGGCCATGAAATCGGCCTGGGCCGACCAAATGGCGCCGTCCGCCATATTGCGATGATCCTTTAAGCGGCGCAGCAGCATGTAATAGAACCGCGTCGGCCGCACGACTTTCCGAACTGTCAGACCGGCAAAATCCTTCAACAGTGCTGCCGCTTTTACATCCTGCACCTGGCGCCTGAGGAAATCGGCATAGTCGGCAAAGCCGGCAATGAAGCTCTCCAAGTGATCACCGAGCTTGGCATAGCGGCCGTTCACGTGCGGCAAGTTCGGCGTTCCGGCGCCGGCTTCTTCCACTTTGGCCGGGCGCATGGCATCGGTGTTGACCTGGTTCCACTTGATAACGGTTCGCGCTCCCCATTCGGCTGTCATTCCGCCCATTGCGAACACATTGTTGTCGACGGATCGCCCATAGGCCGGCAGCAGACCGACCGTCATCACCGAATTGCCGACAATCTCCATCGCGGCGTCGAACGCTTCGGCTTCCGGCGCGCCGATCTTGTGCTCCTCGGCCGAGGGTTGAAGGATTGTCTCGAGATCGATCGGCACGGGATGATCGCCGACCGCGATCATATTTTCCTGATGGATGTCGGTCGCCACAAAGCAATGCAGCAACGCCAGCCAGGCACCGGCGCGGCGGAAAAAAGTGTCAACATCGCGCGCGTCGGCA
The DNA here is from genome assembly GCA_036272395.1 of Xanthobacteraceae bacterium. GTDB lineage: Bacteria > Pseudomonadota > Alphaproteobacteria > Rhizobiales > Xanthobacteraceae > BOG-931. Next base: position 36,667 of record DATAYT010000080.1, on the reverse strand, counting down.
CAGCCGGCGTGCTCGATAAATTCGGTCCAGCCGTAACCATTGCGCGACAAAGCGCGCGCCGTCTTTAGCGCAACGGGTACGTCGGCGCCGTTGAGCCGCTCGACCAATTCGCTCAAAGCCACGTCGAGCCGCAAATCCTTTGGCTTGTACACGACATGCGTGCCATCGGCGAAAGTCACGATGTTGACGCAGCGGCCGCCATTGTGCGGATCGGAAACGCCGCTCCCGATCTCGACGATGTCGGCGCCGGCGGGCGCCTTGATGAGTTCGCGCCGAATCGCCGGCAAATCGGCGGCCAACCGGTCGATGAATTCGCGCGTCACGTCGATCCATTGCCGGGTCAACACCGCGATCAATCGCAGCAGCACCGGCTTCTGTTCGAACAGCTGGCGCAAACTGCCGCTTCTGAGATCCGCAATGAATTCGCGGTATCGGGCTGTGCCCGGCGCCTGAACGAATTTGTCGACGCCGCGCGACTTGGGGTCGGGTGACTTGTCGAGCTCGCGTGATTTGGCGAACCGCTCGTAAAGGGCAGGCGCACAAAGCTCGCACAGCACGGCAAGAAGCATATGCCGTAGCGATGCTCGCGCCCGTTCGTCGAAACAATTGCAAGTGCCGGTATCGACGCCGGACCAAACCAGCGCTTCGGCACGTTCGATCAGCGCTTTGAACAAGCCTTCGAACGGATAAACCGGCGCAGTTTCAGGTTCGGTCCGGCCGGCTTCCTTCAATGTCTGTTCGATCCAGATAGCGTCTTCCGTCCATTGCGGATATGGCGCCGCGGCGCGGCGCCGGGAGCGCGCGAGCCGATTTTCGATGTCGACTTGCGACAGGCCGTCGCGCATTAATCTTCGCGCAAAGAGAGAGGCGTCGCCGGCGGCGCAGGCCCGCTGCCAGGCCGCAATGCGCTGGGCGGCCAAGTCGGCAGCCGCGGTCATCTCCGGCGAGACCTCAAACGCGTCGGAAAGAAGCTCGTCGATGGTTGCGGCGCGTAAACTCAAGCGCTGGTAAAATGCTTCCACCAAGTCCTCTATCGAACGCTGTCGGCTACTGCCGCGAGGGGCTCTCTGCAACGGCGGAGCCGACGATTTGCGGGCCTTCGTTGGCCTTGGTAAACGACCGAAATCGCCCACGGGCAAGGCGGTTTTGTCTTTATTTTAGTTATGTATCACAGTCGGCAGACAGACTTTACAGTGTCCGCCGCCGATGATTTAATGGATTTCTTGGCGGGGGGGTTCTCACCAAGTTGCTCGACCTGCCTGGTGATGCCGGCGCCGCTGGCGAACGAGAGGAAGAAGGCCAATGACTGACAAGTACATCCAGAGGGAAGAAGAGATTCTCAGCTTCGAGGTTTCCGACGAAATGCTGGAAGCCGCGGCGGGCTCGGTAAAGGAGAAAGCTGGAGCTTTCACGCTCGCTTTCTGCTCGGGCCTCGACACTTGCCCGAGCGCGAGGGCCTAGGGCTCTTTTTCAAGCGAGTCTCGGCTTCATCTTTTTCGCCCAGGCTGTCGAATCTATCTGATCCTACCGACGAGGTGCCGGATGCTCCGGCGCCTCGTCATACGTTTTTATTATTGCGCTTACTATGTTCCGCCCGGCCGAAGCCGCTCGATTTCCGCCGGGGGACAATTCGATTTTTGCTAGGCGTTGACCAGTGTTGACGGCGTCTTTGCCGTCCAGTTCGGTCGATCCGCATTCTCCTTGGGCGGGAAATTGCACCTTTCGGCCGAAAAGCTCTCGTCCATATCGAACACGCGCACACCTTTTGGCATCGGCGCCAGCCATGGCGAGGCGCGCAAGGCGCCTTGCGCATCGGCCACGCCCTGTCGCCATCGTCTTTCCATCGATCCGCGGCTGAACTCGTAGTCTTTCGAGTGACCCTCCGGTTCGCTCGCGCGATAGATAAGCTGGACGATGTCCATCTCGGTCACGCAGCCAAGCTCATAGAGCCGCTCAGCTTCCTCGGTGTTCGCGATTTCCGGCGGCAGCAGTTTATGCAGCTCGTTGATCGCATGCCGAACGTGATGCTTGTCGCGCGCCGCATTGGTGCAGCTTTGCGTCCGGCTTGCATAGCGGATGTCCTTTTCGCGTTCCGACGTTTCATCAAGATTGGTCGGCAACCATCCCGCGGGCTGAAATGCGTCGACTTGAAACGTCAGTCGGCTGCGCCGCGGTGAGTAGTCGATAACGTATTCGAGCGGCGTGTTTGAATACAAACCACCATCCCAACAGTATTCGCCATCTATTTCGATCGGCAGAAATGCGCCGCTCGCCATAATGTGTTCGGCGTGGATCAGCATTTTCACGCTGTCAAAATAAGTAAACTGGCCGGTTCGGACATTCACCGCGCCGACACTCAAACGAATGTCTTGCGCTTTATTGATCCGTTCGAAGTCGACCAATCGCTCCAGCGTGCCTTTGAGGGCCGACGTATCGTAATAGCTGATGCGCTTCTTCGGCGAAAACCAGTCGTGCACATGCCGCGGAGCGAAAAATTCGGGTTGGCCGTACATCACCGCCATCGATGCGCTCGCCTGCCGCTGCCAGGCGGCAAACGGCCAGCCGAGTTCACCGGCCAGGAACTGGTATGGGCGGTGATCTCGCTCCAGAAAGCGCGCAAATGTTTCAGACGCTCATCGGGTCGATTGCCGGCGATGATTGCGGCGTTGATTGCGCCGATCGAGATCCCGGCCACCCAATCAGGCAGATATTCCGACGACGCCAATGCCTCGTAAACTCCGGCCTGGTAGCTGCCAAGCGCGCCGCCGCCTTGCAAGACCAAGCCGACCTTTTTGTCATAGGATGCGGGGCGTGCCGGAAGCCCGTTCGGCATTTCCGCCATGGCTGACTCCATTTATTAAATGCGGCGAGCGCCGCGGCTATCGTCCAAATGATGTCTGCTGGTCGCCGCGCTCCAGCGCAAGCTCGGCGATGTCTCGCTCAGTTCGTAGGATGGGCGCCATTCGCGTAAGCGTGTTGTCGCGAATGATAAAGTGATGAACAAGGGCGTTCACGCCGTGGGCGGTGATCAGGAGACCCAAAGCCCATGCACCGGCCCGATGCAGCGAAAATAATACGGCTTCGACGGTGGGATAATGGGGTATCAGCGGCGGCACGTGCCCCCAGAACAAAGTGAACGAACGTCCCCGCGTCAACATCGCGCCAAAACCGATTGTCGGTTGAAGAACCAGTAGAGCGTAGAGACAGTATTCGCTCACCTGTACAAGCGTGCGGTGGAGCCGGGTCATGTCGTCCGGAAACGGGGGTAATTTCGCATTTGTCTTGCGCCAGAGGAGCCGCAATACCGTAGCCGTCCAGACTGTCACGCCCAACGATCTGTGGACGCGAAGGAGAAGGACTCGCAGCACGTCGTCATGTGACAGCAGGGACCAGATTGCGGTCGTGAATAATGCGAGCACGAGCACGACGGTGGCCCAGTGGAATGTGAGCGTGACGCCGTCGAAAGACGTGCGTTTGGGGACCGATGGTAAATGTTCCACGCTGGAACCGTGAGACGAATCCGCGGCCGCGATCCGTTGCGTAGCCAGGCTTGCCATTACTTCGCCTCCTTAATCGCGATTCGATGAGAAACTTTGGGTTGTGAGATCGTCCGGCAACAAAATCGCGCCGAAGAGTGGGCGCGGGACGTTCTCCGGTACGAGACCGCCAGATACGGCGATTATTCCCGGCTTTGGTCCGGTCACCGGCCGTGCTCCCTAAAGAACAAATCTCGAACACGGCTGCGAGAATCCGAGAAACCGGGCGACGCGGACGTTCGTCGGATCGATTTTGATTTCAATAAGAACGCGATTGTGAGCCAGCGCGCGGTCGCGCGGACAATAGCGACGGCGAGACTTGGCGGGCGCAGTTTCCCGCTCACGCGCAATGCGGCGAACGTTTGCGCGCTTGGCCGATCAAGATCGTGGAATCCCGTGGTGCTGGTCCGCCAAAAAATAAGCAATCCTTATCGGCGAATTTTTTTCAATACCAAAAAACCTTCATCGGGGAATTTTTTTCAATAACGAAAAAGCTTTACCGGGGAATAAAGTCCCGAATCGCCTAATCACCGATCCAACGGATCACCGCGATTTGCTGCGCGCCGGATCAGGAAAAAAAGGTGAGGCCCACAAAGGTCATTCTGACTTTGTTTCTGCTTGCCAGCGCCATTACCGGGCTTTTGCCAGCCCGCCCGGTGGTTCGTTTATCCAATGCGATCCAAAGAATTCGCGCTCGCCGATTCGGTGCACGCCGGACGGCTGGTGATTGTAGCAAATAAAGTGACGTTGGGTTTGAATGCTAGGCGCTGCTGCGGCCTCGAATAAGCGCGGGAATAAATAACAGTCTGAACAATCCAACTTGCGGGCGACTCAAAAATGGAAAAAGGTCTGATGAACGAATTTATTGGAGCCGAGCATGCCGACGAGGCGATGCTGATGTTAGATGTCTCCGACGAGGTTCTGGAGAACGCCGCCGGTTCAGTAAGGGAGAAAGCAGGCGCCATGACGCTCGCTTTCTGCTCCGGTATCGACAGTTGCCCAAGTAGTGTGCGGGCTTAAGGCCATCGAACAGGTTTTTGGCCTCCTGTTTTCAGCCAAACTGTCGAACTGATCTGAGGCGTTTGGCGAGGCGCCAGCCCCCCGGCGCCTCATCGCACATCTGTGAGCCCGCCGCGGATTTTCCAGTGCGGTTGCGGCCGCACGTCTGTTGCAAATACCGCGGCGGAAGGTGCGCTACATGCCGAGATAGGCCACTTGCACTTGCTTGTTGTTTGCTAGCTCCGCGCTCGAGCCTTGGATGATCACTTTTCCACTTTCCAGGACATAAGCGCGCTGCACCATGCTCAGAGCTCGGCTGACGTTTTGTTCGACCAGCAAGATCGCCGTACCCATCGCGTGCACTTCGCCAATTTTGGCGAATGTGGCATCGGTCACGACCGGCGCCAGCCCGAGCGACGGCTCGTCCAGCATCAATAAGCGGGGCTTAAGCATCAACCCGCGGCCAACCGCGAGCATCTGCTGTTCGCCGCCGCTCATCGTGCCGGCCAGTTGATTGCGCCGATCGGCAAGAGCCGGAAAGATTGCGAATACCAGATCGAGTGTGCGATTGCGTTCGGCTTTGGCGCTTGGAATGTAAGAGCCGACTTCGAGATTCTCCTTCACTGTGAGCTCGGGAAAGACTTGGCGTCCCTCGGGTACATGTGCGATGCCCAATGCAGCGATCTTGTGCGCGGGTAGCGCTGCAAGGTCGTGACCGAAAAAGCTAACCGTTCCCGAGGTCGGGCGTATCAAGCCCGAAATCGCGCGGAGCATGGTGCTCTTGCCGGCGCCATTTGCGCCCAACAGCCCGACGGCCTCGCCCTCGCCAACGGTTATGCTGATGTCGCTGATCGCCGGGACCGAGCCGTAACGCGCGCTCACGCCAGACAATGTCAGCATGCGACGCCTCCCACGGTCCCCGCTGGAGGCACTTCGTGCCGATAACCGGTGCCGAGATAGGCGCGAATGACCTCGGCGTTGGCAACGACTTCCCTCGGACTACCCTCGGCGATCTTCTGACCGTGGTCGAGCACGACGATGTGCCGGGCCACCGCCATGATAGCGCGCATCACATGTTCGACGATGACAATGGTCAGGCCGCGCTTTGACAGATTTCCAATCAACGCCACCGCCTGATCGATCTCGGCGTGGTTTAATCCGGCCATCACCTCATCAAGCAGCAGGAGCCGCGGTTCGGTTGCAAGCGCTCGAGCCATTTCCAGCCGCCGCTGATCAATGGTTGTGAGCTCGCGCGCCGCAGTATGCTCCTTGGCGGAAAGTCCGACGAAGTCGATCGCCGCGCGGGCGCGCGAGCGCGCGATGTCCATGTTCCGATTGCGCAAAAAGGCGCCGGTCATCACATTCGCCAGCACCGTCATTTTCCCGAATGGCCGTGCGACTTGAAAAGTACGAGCCAATCCATGACCGCAGATGTCGTGCGGCCGCAGTCCCACCAGTTCGCGGCCGAACGCAGAAACCGAGCCGGTGTCCGGCCGGTAATAACCGGTGACCAGATTGAAGCTCGTCGTTTTGCCGGCGCCGTTGGGTCCGATCAGCGCGACGGTCTCGCCGTCACGCACCGAAAAGCTGAGATCCTGGACCGCACGCAGCCCTCCGAACCGCTTGCTCAGATTTCGGATAACCAGCGCCTCAGCCATCGAACGGCACTTCCTTTGCGCGCGCCGCGCCGGCATGGGTGAAGCGCTGGTACAAATCGGTGAAAAGCCCGATCAGTCCGTTTGGCCGCCACAAGATGACGGCAATCAAAATCAGACTGTAAACGGTCAATTGCACGCCGCCATGGCCGCTGCCCAACCAGCTTTGCAGGAGCGCCGAAGTTGCCTCCAGCAAAACGGTTCCGACGACCGGACCCCACAATGTGCCGATGCCGCCGACGATCGACACCAGCGCAGCCTCGACCGAAATATTGAAGCTGAACGCGGTATTCGGATCGATGAAGTAGATGTATTCGACGTAGAACGTGCCGGCGAGGGCGGTCAGGAATGCGCTGATCAGGTAGATATGGCGCTTGATCTTCGTCGTATCCACGCCGACCGCTTCGGCCGCATCCTCGTCTTCGCCGACGGCAACCAGATAAAAGCCTATCCACGAGCGCTCGATGCAATAGGTAATAGCGAGCCCGAGCGTCAACAGAGCGAGCGCGATATAGTAGTAGGCGGCTCTGGACTCGAACTGCATCATCAGCGGCGCGTCGCCGAGATTCGGCAAAGTCGTGCCCTCGGCGCCCCAGGCAAAATCGCGGAATTTGAGGAACAGCAGCATCAGCACCTGCGCGGTGGCGATCGTGGCGATCGCGAAATAGGGGCCGCGCAGCCGGAAGCACAGCGCGCCGATCGGCAGGCTTGCCGCCATCGCTACGAGGCCGCCGGCGAGGATGCCGATCCAAGGCGAGATGCCAAAGCGGATAAGCAGGATCGTCGAGGTGTAGGCGCCCAAGCCGAAAAAAGCCGCATGGCCCAGCGATAGCTGCTTGGCGTAGCCACCCATCAGGTTCCAGGCGACGCCGATAAAGGCGAACAGAAAGACCCTGATGAAAATGTCGAGCGCGAAGGGATCGGCGACCACAACCGGGAGCACAAGCCCGGCTGCCGCCAGCGCGGCAACCCAAGACCACGATCTTGTAAAGCGTGCCGATCTCACCGCGCCCATCCCCCGAATAATCCGTTCGGCCGCAGCGCCAGCGTCAGCAGCAGCAGGACGAAGACCACGATCAGACCCGAATCGGCGCCGACGAATTGCACGCCGAGTGATTCGGCGACGCCCATCATCAGACTTGCAATCAGCGCGCCGGTGATATTGCCCAGCGTGCCCAATACCACGGCGACAAACGCCATCAGCACGAAGACCTGGCCGACCAGCGGATAGGCCGGATAAAACGGCATCAACAGCGAGCCAGCGGCCCCCGCCAGTGCCAGCGCCACCCCGACCGCGACGCAAAACACGCGATCGGGATTGATTCCCATCAGCATGGCGACTTCGCGGTTTTGCGCCGCAGCCCGCATCGCTTTGCCGAGGTCGGTGCCGTGCAGAAAGAGATAGAGGACAGCACTGAGCAGCATGGCAATGACGAAGGCGATAAGCTTCGCCACCGCGAAATAAAGCGGACCGATGTGGAAGGACGATTCGCTATAGGCGGTCTGTACCGTCCGGTAGTTGGCGGTGAACAGCAGCAGCGCGACGTTCATCAATAACAACGACAGCGCAAAGGTTAAAAAGATTTGCGGCATGTCGCCGAGCCCCAAAACGCGGCGAATCAAAAAGTGCTGCACCAGCACGCCGATGGCAAACAATGTCGGCATTGAGATCAGGAGCGACAACAGCGGATCGACGCCGAAACTGCTAGCGAGAAAGAAGCTGATATACATGCCGATCATCACGAATTCGCCTTGAGCGAAATTGACGATCTTGACCACGCCGAAAATCAGTGTGACGCCGATGCTCACGAGCGCATAAATGCCGCCGATGAGCAGGCCGTTGATAACCGCCTGTGCAAGTGTCGCCAGCATCGGCGCGGCCGCTGGTATTACGCTTTGATCAGCTGCGCGCGGGCTTCTTCCTTGGGAAAGACGGTCGCGAGATCCCCGTGCTGCCACTGCACGCCGACCGGATGAGCGTAGATGTTCTTGCCGTCAGGACCGAATTTCACTTTGCCGCCGGGGCACATGGCGGCGTAGCCCTCGGAGACGTCGAGCGCGGCGAGTGCGTCGCGCACCTTTTGCGGGTCGGTCGATGCGGCGCGCTCCAGCGCGTCGGCAATCATGAATGTTTGGGCGACAAGACCGCCGGCATATTCGAACAAGAACTCGCCAAACTGCTTCTGATAGGCGGCATTGACCTTTTGTGCATTGTCGCTGATGTCGTGATTCCAGTGTGCGACGCCGAGCAAGCCCTCGGCGGCGTTGCCCACATTCCGGTAGAAATCCGGAATGACGAAACCGCCGGAGCCGCCGTTGATGGCGATCTTCAGATCGACCTGTTTGATGGCGCGAATGATCAGAATGAGATCGTTGAGGTACGAGACGGGGAACAGCATGTTCGCGCCCGATGCCTTGACTTTGTTGATCAGCGGACTGGCGTCGCTTAAGCCCGCCGAGTAAGGCTCGAACATCACGATTTCCACGCCTTGGGCCGGCGCCTGCTCGCGCAGTCCGTTCGACGTGGACGTCCCGAAGGCGGTGTTCTCGAATATGACGGCGACCTTTGGCTGATCGCTCACCAGCTTGGACATCTGCAGCTGCGCCAAGGCGAACTGGGAAGCGCGCGAAAACGGCGTGAAGGTGAAATGGCGGTCCTTATTGAGCTGATCCGAGCTTGAGCCGGTCAACAACGGCACCTTGGCGCGCTCGGCGACTTCACTCGCGATCAGGGTCAGGGCGCTGGCGAAAGCGCCGTGAATCGCGGCGGGTCTGTAGCTCGAGATCAGGCGGTCGGTCTCGGTACGGGTCACTGTCGGATCGCTCTGAACATCCGATACGATCAGATTGAGCTTGGCGCCGCCCAGAGATTTGATGCCGCCGGCATCATTGACCATCTGCACCGCCAACTTCGCAGCGTTGACGCAGCCTTGGCCAATTTGCGCAAAATTGCCGGTGACCGGGTAAAGTCCGCCGATATTGACCGTGTCCGCTGCCGCCGCAGTGCGAATGTTAAATGCGCCGACCGCGCCAGCGGCGAGCGCGCCGGAGGATTTGACGAGGAAATCCCTGCGGCCAAGCCTCGTCGCGCCGAGCTTGCTATTGGACTTTTTCATCTGATCCTCCCCGAAATCGCGCCATCGATCAGGCGCTGGCATCTTTTGGCGTGCTGCCGTTTTAGCACTTCCGAACGGCTGCAGCTTGCCGGAGGATATTGCATTGTATACAATATTGTAAACCGTTATTTTGGAAAACGTCGATCAATGCGGCGCGGTCAAAAATGGCTATGGATTCTCCATGACTTCGCGGACCCGTAGACGCCGACTGCCAGCGCTGGAGAAGCGGCATCGCTCAGAGCCCGCAACGGTCCCCTTGCCCGCCGAGCCGCGCCGGCAGGAGCGAGGCATGGCGGATAAAATCGCTACGCGACTTGAGGAGGACATTGTCCTTGGGCGGCGCCACCCTCGTGAACGCCTCGTCGAACAGGATTTGTGCGATCGCTTCAATACGCATCGCGCCGATGTCCGGTTGGCGCTTTTTGAACTTGAGAAGAAAGGCATCGTACAGCGTATTCCCAATCGCGGCGCAATCGTACGCGATCTCACGCCAAAGGAGGTCAGGGAAATTTACGCGGTCCGCGAACAGCTCGAGGTCATGGCCGCGCGCATCTTGCCGTTTCCGGTCGCCGAAGCCGAACTTGCCAAACTAGACCAGCTGCAGCGGCAGCACAGCACGGCGATCGACGACGAAGACATGCTCACCGTTTTTTATACGAATTTGTATTTTCATCAGACCTTATTCGGTTTGTGCGGAAACGCCTGCTTGATCGAGACGATCAGACAGCTGGAGCAGAAAGTGTACGGGATCCGATTTTACGCCAACGCTTTTCCCGAGGCGCTCGATCAGGCTCGGCGCGATCATCTCGAAATGATCAAAGCTCTACGCGCTGCGCGGCGCGACGACCTGATCGCTTTGACGCGCAGCCACTTGAAGCCGTCGCCGCAAGCTTACATCCGCGCATACGAACGTCGCTTCGGTTCTTCACCCCAAGCATGATTTCGGCATAGCTCGGTGCGAGCGGCCTGAAGTCGAGACAGCGGCGATCAGAGCAAGGCTTGCGCCTCGCGCCACAAACGTTGAACGACTTCGCCGGCGGGTTCTGCCCTGGCCAATCGGGCCGACTGACCGGCCCAGGCTTGGATACCCGCGATGTCATTTGCTTTTGCGGCGGCATCGCGCATGGGCTGGGTGAGGCCGCGTTGCACGGGATAGGGGGCTGGCGGCGGCGCGGCGGGGCCCATCGCCGCGCGCACATAGTTAGTGGCAATGCTGCGGGCCGGGCGTCCCGTCATGGTACGGGTAATGACCGTATCTTCCGGCGCGGCTTTTCCGATCGCGTCCGCCCAGGCGCTCGGGATCTTGGCTTCCGGACAGCGCAGGAAGGCAGTGCCGATCTGTACTGCGGAAGCGCCCAACAGCAGCGCCGCCGCCATCCCGCGTCCGTCGGCAATTCCTCCAGTCGCCAGCACCGGGATTTTCACCGCATCGGCCACGCCGGGAACGAGACTGAATAGACCGACCAGGCGCGTTTCGGCTTGCGCCAAATCTGACGTGCCACGATGGCCGCCGGCCTCCATGCCCTGCGCGATAACGGCGTCGGCGCCCGCGCTTTCCGCCGCTTTCGCTTCGCTGACCGTTGTGACAGTTGCGAACCATTTGATGCCTTTGGCCTTCATCCGCGCGACGAAACGGTCGGCGTGGAGGCCCATGATCGACGAGACGATCGCGGGGCTCGCTTCCAGCAATGCATCGCATTGCGCATCGAAATCGGGCAGCACAACGTTGCCGGCTTCGGGTGGGACCGGCGGACCCCATTTGGCGAGAAAATCCCGCACCGCGGCTTCTGCGGCGGCATCGCGCTTGGGCGGCGGATCGGGAATCCAAAGATTGAACTGAAAACCGCCATTGGTGCCGGCCCGCACGTCGGCCGCCCATTTCCTGATTGTTTCCGGCTGCATATTCAGCGCCCCGCAGCCGCCGAGGCCCCCCGCATTAGCAATGGCGATGGCGAGCGAAGGCGAGCAGGCGCTTGCATTGGCGCCATCAAGATCGGCACCCGAAGATTGAATTGTTCGCAAAACGCGGCGGTGCGCGCGAGGGCAGGGCGCTGCGGCATGTGTGGTCAGTTTACATCGGTCCTTCGCGGCATTCGAGGGCAGTACCAGCCAGCCGTTCTAGCGTAGCATGCTCAACGCTACGGCGAATTCCACTCGCCTCGGCAGGCAGTCTCATACTAGGCTGAGGGCAGGGAGTGTTGTCCGGGGCAAGGCGCCTCGCAGGGCGGAGCGCCGCGAGGGAGGGCCAGGTGAACAGGGAAATATCGCTTGTCTGCGCGCTGTGGCTTGTGCTGGCCGCAGTGCTTCCCGTCAACGCACAGACGATGAGTTACGCCGACGCAATTTCTCAGCTTGCCGCGGCGTGCCGAAACGACATTGCAAGATATTGCAAAGGCGTGCCGCTCGGTCCTCGCCTTAAAACCTGCTTCGACACCAACGAAGCGCGAATGTCCCCGCAATGCCAGCAGACTCGCGCGGCAGTCTACACCTCGATTTCGCGGCGGGCCGCGGCGCAGCGCAATATTGCCGATGCTTGCGGCGCGGATATCCCCAGACTGTGCGGCACGTCATACGCCGATGCGCATCTCGTCGAATGCCTGCTTAGCGTATCGCCGGCGGCGATGAGCCCGCAATGCAATCAGACATTCACCGATACCGGCTGGCGCACGGAAAGGGCGCGGCAATGAAACCCCATCTCATTTCCGTCGTCGCCGCCGCCTTTGTCATCTGGGCCGTAGCGACCGGCGCCCCGGCGCAGCAGCAGATCAATTCAGGCCAGATGGCGACCAGCTTGGCCGGTGTCAGCAATACCAAACTTTCGCTGACCGGCGCCGAGATGCGCCAAGCGGTGCTCGACAACATCCGCAATTATCCGGGAGCACTTCCGCCGCATGCGCTTGCATTTCCGCAGCTGGAAAACCTCGCGCAATTCGTCGTCGAGGTGGATTTTGATTTCAACTCAGCCGTCATCCGGCCGTCGTCATACCGGACGATCGGCGCCATTGCCGACGCGTTGCACAATCCCATTCTGCTCGGCTATGGATTTCTGGTGATCGGTCACACCGATTCCGTCGGCGGTCGCCAGTACAATGTGGGCTTGAGTCAGCGCCGCGCCGACGCGATCCGCGATGCCCTGATCGATCCGTTCAACGTCAATCCGGCCGTGCTCGAAGCGGTCGGCATGGGCGAGGAGCAGCTGCGGGATCCCAAACACCCGACGTCCGGAGTCAACCGACGCGTTCAGCTCGTCAATGTCGGCAAGAAATTCTGTTTTGGCCGCTCGGGCGAGCAGTTCGTGTGCCCGTGACCGTGCATCGCCTTGCGAATCCATAGTCCGAAGCGGCCGCCCATAAGAATGTGAAGTGGCCGCATTCACCGCAACGGTGAGATTTTTCTTTGGGTCGGCTGCCGCCGCGCACGCGTTCTCGATTGTGGCGGTGGCCCAGCCCTACGTTGGGCAAAATCATGGCTGGGCAGCCTTTGTGAATTTCACAATGCCAACGTACTCACGCCCCATTGCGCGTGAGGATTGGTTGCCGCAGTCGTGATTCGATGGGGCGTGACTACACACGAGGGGGCGTCAATGCAATCAAAGATCCTATCGATCGGGCTTGCCCTGATACCGGCAGCAATTCTGGTTTGCGCTCATTCAAGCCTCGGTGAAGCGAAAGGCGAGGAGTGCAAGGCCAAGCCCGATGGTGTCTCGCCCGCGGGCTTGCATTGGTACTATCGCGTCGACCGAGCCAACAACCGACATTGCTGGTATCTGCATGCGCAGGGCATGCCGGTTCACTCGCGTATCGATACGGCGTCACGCAGTTTGGATGTTCAAAATGACGCCGCCGGTGAACAAGTCTGGAAAACACCGCCTATAACCCGCACTCCACGGCTGCAATACGAGCAAAGCGAGACGATGGCCGATGAGCCGGCGGGTGATTTCGCGGAACGCTGGGTGGATCTGCCGAAATCGGTCGATTTGAACGCCCACGCCTTTGTCGCCGAAAGCAACGGATATGCCGCCGAACACGCAGTGGACAATAAGCAAGAACAATTACCGCCGGCCTTGGCGAACGTTTCAGCCGCCAACGGTGACGTGCGGCAGGACGCCGGCTCTCAGACAAATTTCGGATCGCTCAGTCTTGCCGGTGCGGTGGTCCTGGTATTGTTATTAATTTCGGAAGCGCTGGTGCGGTTTGCGCGCGCATCCGCTTGGAGTTTGCTGCGCTTTAATCGGCGCGCGCCTTCACGACGCCGCACCGGGCATTCCGAGCCGGCCGCAGACGCCGCGCCGCACGGCCTCATCGAGCCAATTGCAACAGAGGTCGAGCCAATAACCCGAACGCAGACGGGGGTAAACGAGCTTCGGCGCCTGTTGCAGCGTGCCGGTGCAGGACTGACGCCGGCTCAATCGTTCGCGCCGTCCGGATCGGTGCAGCACCATGAGCAGGCCAATCGTGCTCCCGCACATTCCACGTTTGCGCGTCTCAAATCGCGATCCTTCAGCGGCATGACTTGGGCTCCGCTTTAATCTGGGCTCAGCTTTAATCTGGGCTCCCTTTGATCTGTGCACCGCTCTGATCCGGAGATCGAACCGATGTATCCTTCGTCTACGCCGTTAGTGCCCGATGACCAGTATCACGAGCGCGATTTTGCTCCGCGCGATCTCGATGCCGAGCGGGATTTACAGCGCATGCGGCGGCCCCAGCACCAAACCGCAATGAAAAAACCCTCCCTTGCCAACCGAATGGTGCGATCGGTGAGCCGGTTTTTCGCGGCGATTCTGATTGGCGTTGCGCTTACGCTGGCCGGCCAATCCTACAGCGAGCAGTTAAACGAGATGATCGCGGGCTGGGCGCCGTCATTGGCTTCGCTGTTGCCAGCGCAAAGTTCGAAGCAAACTGCCGAGGGCGCCGCCTCATCGGAAGTAGCGCAGCAGGTTAAGTTGATCGCGGTCGATCTCGCGATTGTGCGGCGGAGCATGGGGCAGCTCGCTGCCAATCAGGACCAGTTTGCCGCCAAGCAAGAGCAAATGAATCAGAACATTGCGACGCTGCAGCAGGCCGAGCAAGAAGTCAGACAGCAGGTTCTTGCGCCGCCGGCGCCCAAGGCGGCGCATGCTCCGGTGCCCGCAGCGCACAGCCCGCCGCAACCTTCGCCGCGGTAAGCGGATGCGCTTAGGCGCGCTCTGCCGGTGCGTGCACCCACTTATCCGAGGGTGTCCGCGTAGTCGCCGTCTCGGCCTTGTCGTCCACTGCGCTTAATCCCGGAGGATGCCAAGCCCACAATATCGCGCCGAAGATTATGTAGAGCGCAATCGCACCCAGTGGCATGAAACCATACGCATATGCAAAGTCGGTAATGCGCCCGCCGACAAGATCGTTCGAGGTGCCCTCACGCAGCAGGAAGCTCGCCGCCAGCACAAAAATCCCGAGCGTGCGCATGCGCGGATCGGCGATAGTCGCCGCGGTCGCCAGAATGACGGCGGGAAGCACAAAGATATAGTGATAGCGGCTGGTCATCGGCGAAAGCGCCAGCATCGCGATCAGAAGCACCGCCGTATCGATGCCGACGTACTCCCTTCGGCGCGGTGACTTGAGCAGAAGCACGCCGACGATCGCGGCAAAGATGCCATCGACGACGATGAGGATCGTTGTCGGCGTTAGGCCAAAGACCGGACCCGTCGCGAAGCGATTGATCAGACCACGCAGCGACTGGTTGTAGAAATTGGTGCCGTTCCAGATATCCCAGAATACGAGATTGGACGACGTGCCGGGGACTATCGCCGGGCCGACGACCTGGCGCAGCCAGTCGGTGAAATAACCGGTATGGCCGCCGCGCAACGCGCCGATAACGTCAGGGATGAGACTCACCGCCAAGAACGCGACAATGAAAACGACACAAGCCAGCAGACGCCGCTTGAGAACCAGATAGGGAAGATAAATGAGCGGCGAAGCGCGGATTGCCGCCGCAACCGCAAGCCACAGTCCGCCCACAGCTTCGCGGCCGTCAAACAATGCCCAAGTCGCGAACATGATGAGTGCGAGCGAAAGCGGGTCGTGCGAGGCATAAGTGACGACGTCGAGGAAATGCTTGCCGCAGGTGATCAGCATGGTCGTGCGCAGCCAGAACAGGTTTTGACCGCGCGTTGAACCGGGATAAAGCCGCTCAGCGATCGCTTCGGTCAGTCGAACCGCGACCACCAAACAACCGACAAAAATCACGTACCAGATCAGTCTTTGCAGAACCGCCGGCAGGAACGCGATCGGAATGAAGAAAATCGCCAAAGCCGGCTGATAGGGGTACGGCGGCAGGCAGTTCAGCAGCGCTTCGCCCCGCAAAATGCAGCGCGCGGCGGTGCCGTAAAACGGCGCCATATCCGAGCTGCGGCCGAACATCGGATAGAGCGCCGCGGCCGTGATAATCAAAACGATCCAGTCACTCCACGGCGCCAACCGCGCCAAGCCGGAACGTAGAAGCGCGCTCGGCCGAGAATTGGCAGTCGCGGCACCGCTCGAGCGCGCCGGAAACGCGGAACTCTGCGTCATGGCCCCTCAAAACACCAATACCGAAGACCAGTCAAAAAGCCGGCACCCGTCGCCACTGCGGAGCCATTCAATCAGAGAGACAGTGGGTCGGCCACGCGGGCGGGTTGCAACGGTCGCCGATTTACACGAAGTGTCACTTCGACGCCACAGGTTCGTGGCCTGCCAAGCTTGTAAGAAAGCATAATGTCGCTCGCTCGCCGCCGCCTGATCTTGGGATGCGCTGCCGCGGCCGCCAGCGCTGCTGCGGTTCCAATCTGGGCGGATGCTTCGTCCGACACTTGGCCCAGCAAGACAATTGTCATCCTCGTACCGTTTCCAGCGGGAGGAAGCGCCGATCTTTCGGCACGGCTGTTAGCCGAGCGCCTCAAGACAGTGCTTGGGCGACCCGTTGTGGTCGAGAACAAGCCGGGTGCCGGCGGCAATCTCGCGGCCGCGGAAGCTGCGCGCGCCCAAGGCGATGGCCATACGCTGTTCATCGGCACCAACGGAACGCAGACCATCAACCAAAGCCTGTACCGGCATCTGTCTTACGATCCGGTGGCCGATTTTGCCGCGATCGGCATGATGTGGTCGGCCCCGCATCTCGTTGTGGTTCATCCGGCTATACCGACGCGATCGCTGGATAGCTTTATCGCTTATGCACGCGCGCGTTCGGGCGAGCTCAGCTACGGCTCGTCCGGAATAGGTTCGTCGACCCATCTCTTCGGCGAGATGTTCAAGGCGCGCACCGGGATCGACATGGTCCACGTGCCCTATCGAGGCCAAGCCCAAGCGCTCGAAGATCTGATTGGCGGTCGAATTGCGGCGATGTTTCCGATTGTACCGGATGTCATTGCGGCGACACGCGCCGATCAAGTGCGCGCGCTGGCTCTTGCCGCCAATTCCGCGTCCGCCATTCTGCCCGACGTTCCGCTCATGCCGCAGCTCGGTTATCCGGATCTCATCGCCTCGGCTTGGGTCGCACTCTACGCTCCGGCTCCGACTCCCGCGTCGATCGTCGGGCGCTTGCGCGCGCAGCTCGACGCCTTATTGGCGAGCTACGCTTTTGTCGAGCGGATGAAACAACTGGGAATCGAAGTTGAGCGCGGGGGCCTCGATGAATTCCTCGCCTTTGCGCAGCAGGAGCGTGCCCGCTGGGCGAAATTAATCCAATCACTCAAGCTGCAGCTTGAGTGACATCACACTCTCGCGAGCGTGGTGGGCTCTCCCGGTGATCGCCCGAATGGAACCGGCGACCGTTTGCTCTCTTGACAGACGAAGCCATTGCGCCAAAATTTGAGTCGTAACTGTCGCGGTCATGGAGGTGCGTATGCTTCCACCGGGCCAGGAATGCCGCGATGACTGACGCCGCATCCGTTCGGGCGGCATCATAGCGGTGCATATGCGGGCGGTGCGCTGGGAGCGATCTTTCGGGGCCGCATCAGTCAGGCAAGGCCCCACCTTGGTCGCTCCCCGCGTGCGTTTTTCCCCGCCTCTGTTTTTCGCATTGCGATTTTGATTCATCCTCGCATCGGAATTTCCTGTCGGTAAGAGCGCGAAGCCACGATCTCCTGAGCCGCCAAATGTTGCGAGACGAAAGAGAAGAGCATTGGGGCGGCCGCCTGCCGGCGCGCAATGTCCTCGGTGAACCGCTTGAACTGTGCTCAATCAAACCCATGACGGGTTTCTACCGGGACGGCTGTTGCAACACCGGCCGCGAGGACATCGGCAGTCATACCGTCTGCGTCGTCATGACCGACGCCTTTCTTACTTTTTCCAAATCGCGCGGCAATGATCTGTCGACGCCGGTTCCGGAAATCGGCTTCGCTGGGCTGAAGGCCGGCGACCGCTGGTGCCTGTGCGCTCAGCGATGGCAAGAGGCGTTTGAAGCCGATTCTGCCCCGCGCGTGGTGCTTCGCGCCACGCATGAGGCGGCGCTGGCGTATTGCGCGCTGGGCGATCTCAAGCGATTTGCGGCCGATCTGGCGTGAAGCTCTATCGCGTCGGCTGCCGCATTGACCCGCTCACTGACCGGCAGCGACGGGCGAAAAAGTGCATCGCGTGCTGGTGAATGAAAGATACATTGGCAATAATGTTTGGAACAGGAGCTCAGTAAAGCTAAAGGGACCATGTGTAAAAAACGAACCGGACAGATGGGTCCGCGCCGAAGGCGCCTTCGAAGCGATCGTCAGCCGAACGCAGTTCGACGCCGCGCAGAATATAATCCGCGAACGCCACCGCGAGCGTTCAAGAGATGAGAAGCTGGAGCCGCTGCGCGACTGTTTGCTGTGAGGCTCCGCAAGTGACGGAGATTCTGCCCGCTATAAGATGGTGGTCGGCATTAACCAACATCGGCGTCATGAGACTTTGTCGTGCGCTCGACGCCTAATTTCCTCAATAACAATGCTGTTGTCCTTTTCGCTGTCGCCATGGCGGACACAGGCTTCCAGCACGGCGGCGTGGACTATAAGGAGCGGTAGCTCCTGTCCGAGCTTGCGCGCCTGATCCATCATCAGTTGCGCATCTTTGAGCGTCTGTCGGACGCGGCCTTCCGGAGCAAAATCAGCGGCGACCATTTTCGGTCCCTTAGTATCCATCACCTGCGAAGCGGCAGCCGACACGCGCGCCACTTCCAAAAATGCCGCGGCATCGAGGCCAAGCCGTGAAGCAAAGACCAAGCCTTCGGCAAGCGCGAGGCGGTTCAGCCCCAGAATGAGATTGATGGCGAGCTTGGCGCGGCCCCCGTCGCCGATCTTGCCGATGTGAAAGCGCTTCGGAAACAGCGCGTCGAGCACAGGCGCGGCAATCTGCGCCGTCTCAACATCGCCGCCGATCAGTCCAACCCCATCGCCTTGCCGCACCTGTGCGCTCGTGCCCGAGACCGGCGCTTCGAGGAAGCGGACGGCATGCGCAACGCGTCCGCCGAGCGCGGCGATGCGGTCCGGATCGCAGGTGCTGGTGCAGATCACGATTTTTCCGGTCGCAGTCGGCAATAGTTCACGTTGGATTACATCTTCTACCTGATCGGTCGAAAACACCGCGATCACAATGGGATCGCATTGCCGGGCGATCTCTGCGGCCGACCCGGCGCGTCGTCCGATCTGCACAAGCCGCTTCATGCGCGCCGTATCGATGTCGAACCCGACGAGGCCAAAGCTCGCGGCGATCAGGCGCTGCGCGTAGACTTCTCCCATCAGGCCGACACCAATTAATCCGACGGGTGTTTCGGGGGGCATGATTTTCCTTTTTTGGAGCAAGGAGCTATAACGCTGCGATCTTAAGATCCCGCGCCACAGTATCGAGACTCTCGTGCAAAACTTTCGGCATGGGTACGCCGCGAGCGCGGCGATCGAGCTGCTTGGCGTGGCTCTGCTCGCCGGGAAGCCAGATGCGGTCGACGCCCGGCAGCCGCTGCGATTGACGGATATCGCGAACAAAAGCATCCACGGTTTTTTTGAACTCAATCGGCGGCATGAACGCCTCGATCGACAGCGCCATGATTGCCTGGCCGGTATTGGTCGCTTTGCCGGTCTCTTTGACAAAGTCGATCACCTCGTGTCCCACCGCCGCGCGATTGAGCGCGCCGGCCAGCAACGCGATAATCAAACTCAGGCCATAGCCTTTGTAATCGCCGATCGGGAGCAAATGGCCTTCGTCAGCACGTTTGGGGTCGGTCAGCGGCTTTCCCTCGCGATCGATCATCCAGCCGATTGGCATTGCTTCGCCGCGCTGGGCTTTGAGCCGCACCTTGCCATAGGCCGCGACGGTCGGCGCCATGTCGAGCACGATCGGCGGCTCTTCTAAGGCTGGAACCGCGACGGCCATGGGATTGGTGCCGAGCAGACTTTCGCTGCCGCCCCACGGCGGCAGATGATTGTTGCTGCCCACCGCGAAGTAGAGGCCGACCATGTCATGCGCAAGCGGCATCGTGACATAAAGCGCCGCGGGCCCGGCATGATTGCTCATGCGTGCTCCGACCCAGCTGATGCCAGTCTCCTTGGCTTTTTCGATCGCCAACAGTGCAGCGCTGTGCATCACCAGGTGGCCCATGCCGTTATCGCCGTCGAGCAGCGCCACCGATGTTCGCTCGCTTATCACGCGAATATTCGGCTTGGCATTGATGCCGCCGGCGCGCAGCCGGCGGATATAGAGCGGCAGCCGGATTACCCCGTGAGTGTCACTCCCCCGCAAATCCGCTTCGACCATGTAGCGCGCGACCGTCTGTGCCTGGGCCTCCGGTAGCCCGGCGGCGACAAACGCCCGCATCACAAATTTGGCGAGCTGTGCTGCCGGGACTCGGGCTTCATCTGCCGTCATTTCCGTGGTCCTTGTGCTCTGATCCATTTCAATTCATTCCCAATCTTGCCAAAGCCATGATGCGGCAGGTGACTGGTGCTGTCCCCCGTCAGATCATAAGATCAATCGAAGTAACGAGGTAAGCCAATATGGCCACATTGATTGCCGAAAAAATCGCGACCCTTGATGCCTGTTTCGGGACATACCCGCATACGCGCGCACTGAAGGACGGTGCGGTCGCTTCCGATCGCGTCGCCTTGCGCTTCAACGAGCTCGAGCCGATCAACAAAGCCTTCCTCATGATGGTGCGGCAAGAGAAGTTCGACGTCAGCGAAATGGCGATCGCCACCTATTTGCAGGCCAAGGCCTATGGCAAACCGCTGACCCTGTTGCCGGCGACGATGATGGGACGTTTTCAGCACGGCACCATGTTCTACAATTCCGAGCGCGGGATCGTGACCCCGGAAAACCTGCCGGGCCGGCGCGTCGGCGTGCGCGCATTCTCGCAGACGACCGGCGTCTGGCTGCGCGGCATTCTCTGGAAGGATTACGGGGTCGATCTCAACAAGGTGAAATGGGTGACCTTCGAGGACGCCCATGTTGTCGAATATCGCGACCCGCCGGGCGTCGAGCGCGCCGCCGCCGGCAAAGACATGACCAAAATGCTGCTCGAGGGCGAACTCGACGCTGCGATCTTCGGCGGCAACATTCCAAAAGATCCACGGCTCAAGAGCGTCATCGCCGATCCGGAGGCGGCGGCGAAGGAGTGGTACAACAAGCACGCGACCGTGCCGGTCAACCACTTGGTCGTGGTCAAGTCTGCGCTCGCCAAATCCGATCCGGGCGCGGTGCGGGAAATCTTCCGCATGCTGGCGGCGAGCAAGAAAGCCGCCGGCCTGCCGAAGCCCGGCGCGATCGACACGATTCCATTCGGCTTTGCGGCGGTGCGACCGGCGCTCGAACTGATGTCGAGTTACGCGCTGGAAATGAAAATCATTCCACGGCGCTTTACCGTCGAGGAATTGTTCGACGACACCACGCGAGCCCTGTAGCCGCGGCTCGGCATCCCAAACGCTTCCGGCCAGCAAATTTTCCTCTTAGAATTCAATGGGCTGCTGGATCACCAAGCTGTTTGACAGTAAAGATATTATCTTTAATATCTAGCTGCTAGGATCGATCTTTGCTAGTACTGCACAAGCCAAACGCGAACGCCACAGCTCGCATCATGCTGGCGGGCCGCTCGTCGTCGCTCTCCGCGCAAGTCGTGGCCGAAGTGCGCGATGCGCTATTTGCCAAGCGGCTGCGGCCCGGCGATTTTCTCGGCACCGAAAAAGATCTGGCGGCGCACTTTAACGCCAGCCGCATCGTTGCGCGCGACGCGCTGCGCACGCTCGAAGCCCTCGGCATCGTCGAAATCCGCATGGGCAAAGGCGGCGGCGCGCGCATTGCCCATGGCAATCCGCGCCTTTTTGCCGAAGCGCTTGCGGTGCAGCTCGATCTCACCGGCGTGAGCGCTGCCGAAATTATGGACGCACAGCGCGCCATCGAGACGCTCGGCGCCGAACTTGCGGCCGAAAACGCCACCGCGGCCGACATCGAAAAGCTGCGCCGCTTGTTGCGCGAGGCTGAAGCGGTGATCGGCGATCTCGACGAATTCACGCGCCTGTCGCGGGACTTTCATCTCGCCGTGGCCGAGGCCTCGCACAACCGCGTCATCCTGGTGCAGCTCGTTTCGCTCGAGCACATATCGTGGCCGCGCCGCAACGTCACCGCGACGCCCAAACTGGCGCGGCACATCCTGGAAATTCACACCAAGCTCGCCGATCTGATTGAGCTTCGCGATCCGAGCGGCGCGCGCGCCTTGATGGACGACCACGTCAAAATGATCCGGGCGCGGCGCGTCGCCGAGCGCGGCCAGACGCGCCGCAATGGTCACCTCAACGCCTGCTGAAGAAAGGGAGAGAAAGCAATGGCAAAATTCATCATCGAACCACATTTCCGCCTGCACGAATGGGTGGCGGAGGAGAAAAGCTATTTCCGCGACGAGGGGCTCGATTACGAATTCCGTGAACTCGTTCGCGCGACCGCTGGCAAGATCCATGACAAGGGCGACAAAGTCGGAGCGTTCCAGTTGTTCGAGGAAGGGCGCAAATCGAACGTCAGCTGCGCCTGCCATTGGACGGTGAACGTCGCCGCATCCAAGGGCATCGGCCGCATGTACACCGACGCCTATTCGGTATCGCCGGCCGGCATTTTCGTGCCGGTGGATTCAAAGGTGAAGTCGCCGGCCGATCTTGCCGGCGTGCCGATTTCGGTCGGTTATCAATCGGGTAGCCATTATGCCACCGTGCAGGCGCTCGAACCTTATCTCAAGCCTGACCAGATCAAACTCAACTTTGCCGACGGCATGCTGTTCAAGCGCATGGAGCAGCTGATCGAAGGCCAGGCGCCGGCGGTGAGCCTGTTCAGCGGGCCTTATTATCTCGCCGAGCAGCTTGGCTTCCGCAAAGTCATCGACACCACCTTCATGATCGCGACGATGATTCATGGCGACCCCGATCCGGAAGATTTGCGCAAATTCTTCCGCGCGCTGCGCCGGGCGCAACGCGATATCGACCTGCGGCCGGAGCTCTACACGCATTATTACAAGAACGAGTTCCCCGATCGCTTTCATAAGTTGATGGATACGCGGCGCTGGGGACCCGGCGAGCGGCTGGTATTCGAACCGTATACCAAGGAAGTCTACGCGCAATCGTTCGAGTGGATTGCCGCACATGGGATTTTTGCCGATAGCGGCATGGGCAACGGCGAGTATGAGAAGGCGACGCTGTCGCTGAACGCCTGATCGCCCAGGCAAGATCGCGCTGGTAACGAAAGCGGCGCGAGGTCCAAAGCCGCAATCCGCGGTGGGGGCCTCGCGCCGTTTGCTTGATGGCAGCTTCTAACGTGCGTTGGAGCCGCTGATGCCGCCAGCCAAGCACTATCCAGCCGATCAGTTCCGCGAGAATGGGCCAAAGCTCCGCGTCAACAACAGTATCGACAGCCATGTCATCCTCCCATGGCCGCCCCTGGTCGGTTAAATTTCAGCCGCGCATAAAACTCCAAGCAACCCGCTTGATGCGATGTCGTAGGGTGAAGCGCGTCGAATGCCGCCGCGCGCAATCGTGGTAAACGCTGCGGCAGCGGCGAACGGCAAGATTTGACCGCGCCGGGATCGAGCCGAAACGCGGCCACGCTGAATTTGTCGTTAAATCGGGCAAAGGCCGCCCCAAGGCATTGGTTCGGGGGCGGCCCTGGTGGCGTAAACCTTTGTGGCAGGCGCCCCAACAATACCTCAGATTTCGACACAATCGGACACGCTCCTGCCCTCGGTTTCCGGTGAATTTGGCTGTCGGACCGGGGAGTTGTGCGGGATGCGTCGTGCGGGGATCGCCGCGATCGCTGCGGGCTGGCTTGCGGCAGCGGCGTGCGTTGGCGCGGCCGCGGCGGGCGGCGCCGAACAAGATCCTGCGATTACCGTGATCGGCAATCGGCACATCGGCGCCGATATGATCCGCTCGTTTTTTCACGCCGCCCCTGACGGCCAATATGACGCCGCAGCGCGCGATGCCGCGCTCAAAGCGCTTTACGCCAGCGGCCTGTTCACCGACGTAAAGATTTCCCATGAGGGAAATCGCATCCTGGTCGTGGTGGTCGAAAATCCCACAATTGGCGTGGTCGCTTTCGAAGGCAATCGAAAGGTCAAAGACGCCGATCTCAAAGGGCAGGTGCAGTCCAAAGCCAACGGGCCAATGTCGCGCGAACTCATCCAAAGCGATGTCGTGCGCATTCTCGATCTCTATCGAGCCCACGGCTATTTCAACGCGCAGGTCGTGCCGAAGACGATCGAGGGCAAGCGGGGCGACAACGGCCGGGTCAATCTCGTCTTCGAGATTAAGGAAGGCGAAAAACTCGCGGTCAAGGATATTGCGTTCACCGGCAACAGCGCGTTTTCGCAGGTCAAGCTCAGAGGCGTGGTGAAAACCGGCATCAGCAATCCGCTGAGCTTTCTTCTCGACAACGATATCTACGACGCCGACCGAATCGAGAACGACCAGGACCTGGTCCGGCGCTTCTATCTCGCCCATGGCTATCCTGATGTGCGGGTGTCTTCAGCGGCGCGATACGATGGCGGCAAAAACGGCGCCATCGTCACGTTCAAGATCGACGAAGGGCCGCAATATCGCTTTGGCAAAGTCGGCATCGAATCGCATTTGAAGACCGTCGACGGCGGCGCGCTGCGCGATAATCTCCGCACCCAGAGCGGCGATATTTACGACGCCGACGCGGTCACCAAATCTGTGGAGGCGCTTGCGATCGCACTGGCCAGAGGCGGCGAGCCATTCGCCGGCGTCGTTCCACGGATCGAGCGTCATGCCGATCGGCGGATCGTCGACATTTCGTACCGGATCGAGCAAGGCAAGCGCGTCTATATCGAGCGCATCCAGATTCACGGCAACACCAAAACGCGCGATGAAGTGATTCGCCGCGAATTCGATGTCGGCGAGGGCGATGCCTATAATCGCGCGCTGGTAGATCGCGGCGAGCGCCACCTCAAGGCGCTCGGCTATTTCAACTCGGTCAAGATCGCGGCGGCGCCCGGTTCGGCGCCGGATCGCGTCGTGCTCGACGTCGCCGTCGAGGAAAAGCAAACCGGAAATTTCTGGATCTCCGGCGGCTATTCGACCAGCGACGGCTTCTTGGCGCAGGTGACCATCAGCGACACGAATTTCCTTGGCACCGGCGACATCGCCAAAACCACGCTAACCTACGGACAATATGCCAGGGGATTCGATCTCGCCTTCACCGATCCCTGGTTTCTCGGCCAGCGGCTGTCGGTCGGCGGTGAACTGTTCGGCCGCCAAACCTTCGCCAATTCCAATCAGGCGTTTAACACCAGCCTCTACGGCGCCAAATTGTCCGCCGGCACGCCGATCACGGACAATCTCGGGGTGACGTGGAGCTATTCGATCTACAACCAGGGCATTTCGCTCGATCCGGCGGCCGGCGTGGTTTCGCTGCCGATTCAACAGGCCGCGCAGGCCGGCGCCTATTGGGTCTCTTCCATCGGCAGCGGCGTGACCTACTCGACGCTCGACAATCCCAAGAATCCAACAGAAGGCGTTTGGGCGCGGACCGATAACGAGTTCGCTGGACTGGGCGGCGCGGCCAAATTCGCGCGCACCACAGATGACGTCCGGGTCTATCAACCGATTGCCGGCGATCTCGTCGGCGTGGTGCGGGCGCAAGGCGGTTACGTGACGCCATGGGGCGGTGCGCAGTTACCGCTCTTAAGCGGGTTCTTTGGCGGACCGCAGCTCATCCGCGGCTTTGCCCCGAACGGATTCGGACCGCGCGACATCACGCCGGGCACGACAATGGATAATCTCGGCGGCAATATCTATTGGACCACCTCGGCCGAACTGCAGGCGCCGATGCCGTTCGTGCCGCCGGACGCGCAGCTCAAAATTGCGCTGTTCTCCGATGTCGGCAGCCTGTGGGCTACCAATGCTTCGACCGTACCGGGACTGGCGACCTCGTTGTCGCCTGCGCAGCAGATCGCCAATTCGCAGGCCTTGCGCGCCTCGGTTGGCGCCAGCCTGATATGGGATTCCATGTTCGGCCCGATTCGGGTCGATTACGCCTATCCGATTGCAAAGCAGAGTTACGACGTCACCCAGCGCTTCCAGTTCCATGCCGGAGCGTTCTAGAGCAGGATCCCGAAAAGTGGATGCCGGTTTTCGGGAAAAGGTCATGCTCAAAGAACCAGCCCCGCGCTCGTACTGGCGTTCTCGGCGCGCCTCGACTACGATCCCAGCTCAATTTTAGCCGCGCGCTGCCGCGTGAGAAACGCACCACGAGATCGCACCATGAGCCAAATCCGCGACCAAATTCGTGAATACGATACCATCACCGTCACGCCTTGCACGCCGCATATCGGCGCCGAGATCGGCGATATCGATCTGACGCGGCCGCTTTCCAATCGCCAGGTGGAAGAAGTGCACGACGCCATCGTTGCGCATGGTGTCATTTTCTTCCGCAACCAGAAAATCGATTTCGAATCGCACGAGCGCCTGGTGCGCTATTTCGGCGAACCGCACATTCACGTCGGCGGCAAGGGCACCGCGTCGACGACCATTCCCGGCTACCCGGCGATCCGCAAGCAATATTTCGACGCCAGTTCGAAACGCGTCTCCGGCGAGGAATGGCATTCCGACCAGAGCTGCGCCGAAATCCCGCCGATGTACAGCGTGCTCTATCAAGAGATCATTCCGCCGAATGGCGGCGGCGACACCATGTTCGCTTCCGCCTACAAAGCTTACGAAGAACTAAGCCCATCGATGAAGACCTACCTCGAGGGCAAGACCGCGACGCATGACGGCGCGCGCGGTTTCGACAAGAAAGCGGATGTCTATCCGGTCTCCGTCCATCCGATCGTCATCCGCCATCCCGAAAGCGGCCGCAAGGCATTGTTCGTCAATCGCGAATTCACCAGCCACATTAACGAAGTGTCGGCGGGCGAAAGCCGCGGCGTGCTCGAATTCCTCTACGATCACATCGCGCGGCCGCACTGGAACATGCGCTTCCGCTGGACGCCGCATTCGATCGCGTTCTGGGACAATCGCTGCACCCAGCATTATGCGATCTGGGACTATTGGCCGAACGTGCGCTCGGGCTACCGGATGTTCGTCAAGGGTACCGAGCGGCCGAGCGCGTGAGACTCTGATATTTTTCGCTCATTCCCGCGTAAGCGGGAATCCAGATAGAAAAAGGCTGGGTCCCCGCTTTCGCGGGGACGAGCGGACGGAAGGGGCCGTCCTAACTCTCATCTCGCTCACCCCTTCCAAAGCGGCACGAATTGCGTTGCGACAACGTCGCTGTAAGACACCGGTCCCGCGAGCAGGCCTTGGCCGCGCGCGAACTCCGTCATGCCGGTGACGAATTCCGGCGACAGCGCGGCGTCGTAATAAGGCAGGTCGCGGCGGATCAGCTCGGTGATCAGCACCGCCTCCGACGGCGGAAATAGTTTTTTCCCGACCGCGCCGGCGCGTTCCACATCCGCTTTCAATGCCGCTTGTGTCTTGACGATCGCGCGCACGGCCGCGGCGGCATCCTGCGGCGATCGTGCGATCAGCGCATCGGTTGTTGCGATTGTCGCCGCGGTGAAGTTGAAGCAGCGCTTCGGACCGTCGCCGCGGCGCACATCCAGCACAACCGTGCCGACCCCGCGGCGCACCGCCACTTCCGCGCCCATGCCGTTGGCCCAGAAGCCGTCGATCTTGCGCTCTTCGAGCGCCTTGGCCGCGGTGAGGCCGAAATTGATACCAGCGCCGGCGGCGCCCGGCACCGGCGCGATAATCACGCGATCGCGCGCAATATCGATGCCGGCTTCCGTCAGCAACCCGCGCAGGCCCTTGTCCACCCACGGCGCCGCGCCGATGCGCTGGCCCTTGACGGCGGCAACGTCGCCGCGACGCGCTTTCAAGTCCGCGTGCATTACTAGAAACCAGTACATGCCCTGCGCCTGCGCGCAGATCAGCTTGACGCCGCAAAAGTCGGGAAAAGCGGCCAGCGCCGAATGCGCCGAACCGCCGACGAAATCGACCCCGCCGTCGGATAAAGCCGCATAGGCCTTGTCGACCGGAAAAATGAGTTCGAGCGAGACGTCGAGCCCTTCGGCTTTGAAAAATCCGAGCGCAACCGCCGCTTCGGCCGGGAAATACGAGTTGGAAATCATATCCGGGACGGCAAGTTTCATCGGATCAACTTCTTTCTGGGCATGAAAAAGCGGACATTGTGAGGTGAGGGCACCGATAACGTGCTGCCGGTGTCCGGCACTGCAGCGTGCAATGAGCGGACATGCCGGACCATGATAGCCGCAGTGTCGTTGACAACAAGGTATGCACCGCGTCGATAATACCGCCGCAAGCGGCTCGGTCCGCGACCGCGAGCCGCCCGCTATCGGAGGAAGCGCATGAACCGCCCGCAGCAAGGCTTTCCGCCCATTCTCGACCGCCGCGGCCCGCCGCGCGTGCGCCGCTTCGATGAGCAGCGCTGGCTCATCGACAACATTATTCGCGCCAACGGCATCGATTGGGATCAGCCGCGTTCGCTGTACATCCATTTGCCCTGCGGCATCGAAGCCAATGCCGATTTCGCGGGCATCCGCGAGCGGGTAAAGAAAATGGCCGATATCGGCCCGGCGTTTGCGGCGGTGGCGCGCCGCCGCGAGGCCAAGGCCAATGCCGCCGCGCAAGCCGATCGCAAAGTCACCGCGCGCGACAATTTCTTCATGGCCGCGGTGCATTGGGGCGCGGCGCAATGGCCCTACGACGAGAATGACGAAACCAACGTCGCCTACAACAACAAGAAACGCGAATGCTACGCCAAATACGCCACGTTGGCCGATCATCACGTCGAGGCGGTGTGGGTGCCGTTCAAGGACAAGGCGATTCCGGCCTGGCTGCATCTGCCGCCGAACTATAGCGGCGGCCGGCTGCCGGTGGTGATCGCCATACCCGGCATGGACAGCTACAAGGAGATTCAGGTCGCGCTCTATGGCGACAAATATCTCAATCGCGGCATGGCGGTGCTGGCGATCGACGGCCCGGGCCAATACGAAGCGCCGATGATCGGGCTTTATTTCAGCATGGAGAACTGGGTCGCCACCGGACCGGCGCTGGTCGATTGGATTGCGGCGCGGCCGGAACTCGATGCCGCGCGTATCGGCGTCGCCGGCACCAGCTTCGGCTCGCTGTTTGGCACCGTGCTCACCGGCAACGAGTCGCGCATCAAAGCCTGCGCGGTCATGTCGGTGTGCCACGAGCCGGGCGGCCAAACCATTTTCCAGAAAGCCTCGCCAACTTTTAAAAAACGCTTCATGTATATGTGCGGCATTACCGACGAGGACGAGTTCGACGCCTTTCGCAAGACTATCACTTGGGAAGGACACGCCGACAAGATTCGGGTACCCTATCTTTGCGTTGCCGGCGAAGCCGAAGAGCTTAGTCCGCTGGAACATTCCGAGCGTCTGATGGCCGCGCTTAAAGGGCCGAAGCAGATGGTCGTCTACCAGGAATCGCGCCATTCCGTCGGCAATGTGCCGGCCGCCAACCTTGGGCCGTTTCCGCCGATTCTGCTTGCCGACTGGCTCGCCGATCGGCTCGCCAGCAAGCCGTTCGTCAGCGAACACTGGTATGTCGCCAGCTCGGGAGAGATCAACAAGACGCCGTATTGAATTCCGCCGGGCGGCGATAAGCGTCGAGGGGCAAATTCGATGAGCGCCATTTTCGACATTTTGCTGCAGGGCGCCGGCGCGTTCATTTTGGCGGCTTCGGCGCAGTCGCCGGCGGCCGTGGTCGAGGAGATCCAGGGCAGCGTGCCCGGCATTGCCTTCATGGACTATGTCGATCGGCAGGTCATCCATCTCGGCGCCCATGACCGGATCGTGCTCGGTTATTTGAATTCGTGCTGGCGCGAAACCATCAGTGGCGGCACGGTGACGGTCGGCGCCGAGCAAAGCGAAGTCGCCGGCGGCGAAGTGGCGCGGGCGAAGGTGGCGTGCGAAGGCGGCAAGATGATGCTGTCCGCCGAGCTCGCCGGCAAAAGCGGCGCCATGGTATTTCGCCAAGCGCCGAAACCGCAAGCGGTTGCCGCCATCCCGCACCCGGAATTCACGCTCTACGGACTGTCGCCGGTCTTCGAGGTGCGGCCGCCCGGCAAACTTGTGGTCGAGCGCCTCGATCAGCCAGGCGAACGCCACGAGGTTGCCGTCACCGAGCGCGAACTCGTGCGCGGCGCGTTCCTGGATTTTGCCAAGTCGGGCGTGGCGCTCGCTCCCGGCGGAATCTATCGGGCTAAACTCGCCGACCAGGAAATCGTTTTCAAAATCGATCCCGACGCGAAGCCAGGCGACGCGCCGCTCGTCGGCCGCTTGGCACGCCTGCAGGCGCGGCACTAGTCGCCGACGCGCATGGCCAGGGTATCGCGACGGTTTCGGGATGCGGTTGCCGTTCTCGGCATCGCGCTTGTGGCGAGCGTCCTGATCCTGGTGCCGCCGCTCGATCGGTTCCGTGGTTTGTCGATCGACATCCTCACCATGCTGCGCTGGCGCGTGTTCGGCGGCATGCACAAGCCAGAGCAATCGCCGACGGTCGTGGTCGCGCTCGATGAAGAAACCTATCGCACGCCGCCATTCGCCGGCACGCCGGCGATAACCTGGAGCACCGAGATCGGGCAGGTTCTCACCGCGATTCTTGGCGGCGGCGCCAAAGTGGTCGGTTTCGACATCGTGTTTCCGACCTCGATCGAGCAATCGGAAATCCCGTTCGGCGACGGCACGCTGGGTGGGCGGTTGCGCGGTTTTGATCGCGACTTTCTGCGCGCGCTGGCGCTCGGCGCGCGTGACGGCAAAGTGGTGCTGGGGGAGGCGCAGCATCGCGATTTTCCGATTCTGCCGTCGCCGGCCCAGCGCATCGCCGTTGGCCAAACCGCGAATATTCGCTCGCTCAACGTCTACAACGATCCGGATGACGTGGTCCGCCGTATCCCGCTCAACGTGACGGTCGATGGCAAGCCACAACCGTCCATGGCGGTCGAACTGGCGTCCCGCGCCCTTGGCGTCGCCCCTGGAAACATTTCCGGGTCAAGTGTACCGAGCCAGATCCCCAATACGATGGCGCTCAACTTCGACGGCGGCGCCGATCCGATCCCGACTTTTTCTCGCCGATCTGCGCGCCTGCATCGAAAAAGGCGACAACGAATTTTTCCACGCCAACTTTGCCGGCAAGGTCGTGCTCATCGCGACCGTGCTCGACGTTGAAGATCGGCAGGTGACGTCTAACGCTTCGCCACTGCCCCGGAAAACCCCATCGGAACGCGTTGCGTGCTGGCGCAGCCGCCGCCGAGCACGGCTTTTGCCCGCGACTCGACGCCCGGCGTCTATACGCACGCCACCGCGGTCAACAACCTCATACGCGGCGATGCGCTGATTGAGCTTGGCGTAATCGGCCGCGGCGCGATTGCTTTTGCATTC
This sequence comes from Xanthobacteraceae bacterium, assembly GCA_036272395.1. Classification (GTDB taxonomy): domain Bacteria; phylum Pseudomonadota; class Alphaproteobacteria; order Rhizobiales; family Xanthobacteraceae; genus BOG-931. The sequence goes on along the minus strand of DATAYT010000080.1, from coordinate 5,467 downwards.
GCCGCGATAATCGCGGTGGCAACATTGACGCTGCCGCTGCTCGCCGCAGTGCCGGCTTATCTGGCCGCGGCCCTTTTGTGGACCTTCGGCGCCGTGCTCGCTTTCACATATTCGCCGCTGGCGCTGCCGCTGATCGAGCCTTTGCTCGCGGGCGTCGTCAGTCTTGGCGCGACGACCGGCTTCCGGTTTCTGGTCGCCGACAAGGACCGGCGATTTTTGCACAAGACCTTCGGGCTCTATCTCGCGCCTAGCGTGATCGAGAAAATGGTCACCGCCAACAAGCCGCCGGCGCTCGGCGGCGAAATCCGCAATGTCACCGTATTCTTTTCCGACCTCGCGGGGTTTTCCTCGATTTCCGAGGTGCTCACGCCCCCGGACCTTGTGAAATTCATGAACCAATATTTTTCGGCGATGACCGATATCATCCAGGAGCACGGCGGCCTGGTGGAAAAGTATATCGGCGACGCCATTTTCGCGGTATTCGGTGCGCCGTACGACGACCCCGATCATGCCGGCAATGCGGTCAGCGCGGCATTGCGGTGCCGCGGGCGCCTTCACAGACTCAACATAGAACCGGCGGAATGGCAACGTTTTACCTTGCGCCAGCGCATCGGGCTTAATACCGGCGACGCTCTGGTCGGCAATGTGGGTTCGCGGCAGCGCTTCAATTACACCGCGACGGGCGATACTGTGAACATCGCCTGGCGGCTCGAAGGCGCCAACAAATATTTCGGCACCGAGATCTTGGCCGCAAAAAGTACGTTCGAACGCGCCGCGGCAAACTTTGCCTGGCGCGAGCTCGACACTGTGCGCGTCCAAGGCCGCGACGAGCCGGTCAGCATCTACGAACCGCTTGCGCGTCATGGCGAAGAAACTCCCGAGCAGAAAGTCGTAACGGCCGCCTACGCGCATGCATTGGCGTGGTGGCGCCGCCGCGATTTTGTCCGCTGCACCGAGGCGCTTGCGCCGGTGGCCGCCGCCGATGCGCCGTCGGCGATTCTGTTGCAGCGGGCCAAGAAATTTCTGGCGCATCCGCCGGCGCTCGATTGGGACGCCGTCAACGCGCTGGAAGGGAAATAAGGCCGCTCGGGTGCGCTGGCTTCTCCCTCCCTAAACCTCCCCCGCTTGCCGGGGAGGGAAGGGTGGGACCTATGCCGCGATCGCCTCGAGCCGGCGTTTGGTCACTGGCGGCCCGAACACGCCGATAACGACAAAGACAATCGCCATCGCGCCAGCGATGAAACTGAACACGCCGATGGTGCCGTAACGGCCGAGAAAGAACGCGATGATGAAGCCGGAGAAAATCGCGGAGAACCGGCTCCATGAATAGACGAAGCCGACCGCCTGGTCACGGATGCGGGTCGGATAGAGCTCCGCCTGATAGGCGTGAAACGAAAACGACATCCAATTATTGCACAGCGTGATCAGCAAAGCCGCAGACGACGACGCCGGCCGCGCTGGTCTGCTGCGCGAACAAAAGCCCGAACATGGCGATACCGGCGGCGGCCCAGGCGATCTGCCATTTGCGCTCGAAGCGATCGGCGAAGAACACCCCAATGAACGGTCCGACCGGCGCGGCGATGGCGATGATGAAGGTATAGGTCAGCGACTTTGTCACTTCGACGCCCTGGGAGATCAACAACGTCGGCACCCAGCTCGAACAGCCGTAATAGCCGATGGTCTGAAACAAATTGTAGACCACCAGCATGATGGTGCGGGTGCGATAGGTCGCGTTCCACATTTCCGCCCAGGCGCCGGTCTTGCGTTCCGTTTCGCCGGTGACAGGTTCAGGAGCTGCAAGCTCCACGCCGTCGGCGCGGATGCGCCGCTCCAAATCGGCGACAATTTTTTCAGCCTCCGCCGTGCGGCCGTGGTGTTCGAGCCAGCGCGGCGATTCCGGCAAATTCCTACGGATCCACCAAATAACGGCGGCACCGATCGAGCCGATGATCACGACCCAGCGCCAGCCGTCGAGTCCCAGGATGGTCCGCGGCACGAGTTGCCAGGCCAGGAAGGCCACCACCGGCACCGCGGTGAACATGACGAACTGGTTATAGGCGAAAGCTGGCCCGCGCTGCTCCTTCGGCACCAGTTCGGACACATAGGCATCGACATTCACCAGTTCGACGCCGAGCCCGATACTGGCAATAAGCCGCCACAGATTGACGGTCTCCGGCATGTTCTGGAACGCCATGATGAAGGCGCCGATCGAGTACCAAAGGAGCGCGAAGGTGAAGATCGAGCGCCGGCCGAACCGGTCCGACAGCCAGCTAAACGCGAGCGTGCCAATGAACAAGCCCAGAAACAATGCGGCGACGAAACTGGCAAAGCCTTTCAAATCGAACAGGCCTTGCGTGGTCGGCGTGAAGATTCCGGCCTTGAAACAGGCCGATGGCGATATAGGCGGTGAAGAACAGATCGTAGAATTCAAACCAGCCGCCGAGCGACAGCAGTGTCACCAGCCAGCGGGTGTGGCGCGACGGCGGCAGCCGGTCGAGCCGCGCCGCTATGGTGACCGCAGCATCGGTAGCCATGTTATTCCCCCAGCATTGGACGCCGAATTCGCACTCGCCGTTTCGATAGTATACGACCTTGCCCTCGATCAAGCTTTCCAGGAACGCGCACGCCATGGATGTGTTCGAAGCCGTCGATTCCCGCATTTCCTGCCGCTGGTTTCTCGACCGACCGGTCGCTCCCGAACTGGTGCGCGATTTGATCGCGGGCGCGGCGCGCGCGGCCTCCGGCGGCAATCTGCAGCCGTGGCAGGTCTACGCACTGACCGGCGCGGCACTGGCCGAGGTCAAGCGGCAGGTTGCCGCCGCGATCGCCGGCGGAGACCCGCGCCACGTCGACGCGGAATATCCGATTTATCCGAAGACGATGTGGGAGCCCTACCGATCGCGGCGCGAGCATCATGGCGTGCAGCTTTACGGCGCGCTTAACATCGACTGCAGCGATGCCGCGGCGCGGCTTTTCCAATACAAGCGCAATTACGAGTTTTTCAACGCGCCGGTCGCCTTGTTCATCGCCATCGACCGGCGGCTCGGGCCCGGCCAATGGGCCGATCTCGGCGGCTATATTCATACGCTGATGTTTTTGGCGCGTGGCCATGGGCTCGACACCTGCGCGCAGGAATCCTGGGCGCGCATGCACCGCATCGTCGGACCGTTCGTGAACATGCCGCCGGAGCAGATGCCGTTTTGCGCGGTCTCGATCGGCTATCGCGACCGCGGCCATCCGGCGAACAGGTTCCGTTCGCCGCGCGCGGAGCCGCAGGAGTATTGCCGCTTCCTTGGATTTGAGTGAGCGGGCTTTTTTTCCAGGTGGTTTGATTCGCGGGACGCTTTTCCCCTGCCCCTGTTGGGAAAGGTAGGGTGGGGGCACTTTTAGGCCGCTCCCCCAACCCTGGCTTACATCCTGCCCGCAAGGCGCCCCAATTGCAGGTCATGTTCCCGGACAAATTAGCAGGCACCTATCGCCGGAGAGTCGAAGCGGCGTCATGGTCAGTGAGCGACACGGCAGTCATTGCGCTTGGCGGCGCACGATATTAAGCGGCGCGCTTGCCGCCGCGATGGCGATGCCGCGCCCGGCATCGGCCCAGGGGTTTTTTGATTTCCTGTTCGGCGGCTTTCAACAACGTCCAGCGCAACAGGAAAATTATCCGGCGCCGCCGGCCCCGGGCATCGGCCGCGTTGCACCGGCGCCGTTAGGGCAGGAAAGCGTGACCGAGGGCGGCGGCAGCACCGGGCATGCGGTGGCGTACTGCGTGCGGCTGTGCGACGGCCAGCATTTCCCGGTGGAGCAAATCGTCAACGGCACGCCGGCGGAAACCTGCCGGGCAATCTGCCCGTACAGCAAAACCAAGGTTTTCGTCGGCAGCGAAATCGGCGCCGCGGTGGCCCAGGACGGTCAGCGTTACGCCACGCTCGACACCGCGTTCTTGTACCGCAAGCAATTGGTGGCCAATTGCACCTGCAACGGCAGAGACGCGTTCGGCCTGACCTCATTCGATGTCAAGCGCGATCCGACTTTGCGGCCAGGCGACATCGTCTCGACCAATGAAGGGCTGTTGGCCTTTACCGGCAGATCGACGCAAGGCGCGGCGTTCACGCCGGTCAACCCGGCATCGCTGCCACCCGACATCAAGCCGGGATCGTCGCCGACGCGGGTTCCTGCTGCGAGCGTTGACTCGGCCGCCGAGGACCAGGGCGGCACGATCGTGCAAAGAGCGAACGGCTTGTTGCCGAGCGCACCACCGGCTGGACGCTAACCGCCCGCGCCGATTGGCCTCTCGCCGGTTCATCGCCGCGTCCGATATGATATGTCATGTGTCATCGGTCTAACGCGGCGCCGCAGTAGCGAGCGAAACGGCGGCGGCGCGATTTGCTCAGATCCGAGGATAAGCCAAGGATTGGTCATGAACCTCAATGCGCTCGGTTATGTCGGTATCCGGACCCGCAACCTCGAGGACTGGGCGGCCTACGGCACGCGCTTCCTCGGCATGCAGCTCGTGGATAAGAGCCGCGGCACGCTGGCGCTGCGCATGGACGATCGCAAGCAGCGCATCGTCGTTCACACCGACGAAAATGAAGGCCCGTCATTCTACGGCTGGGAAGTCGCCGACGCCGCCGCGCTCGATGCGCTCGCCGGGCATCTGGACAAATCCGGCGTCAAAGTGGCGCGCGGATCGCGCGCGCTCGCCGACGAGCGCCGCGTCAAGGACCTGATCGTATTTTCCGATCCGATCGGCAATCGGCTCGAAGCGTTTTTTGGCGCCGAAGTGGCAAGCGATCCGTTCAAGCCCGGCCGTTCGATCTCTGGCTTCCGCACCGGCCCGCTTGGCATGGGCCATGCCGTGCTCACTGCCGAACGGCTCGACGAGGTGCTGCCGTTCTATACCGAGATCCTCAGCTTCAAGCCGACTGATTACATCCTCAAACCGTTCAAGGCCTATTTCTTCCATATCAATCCGCGCCATCACAGCCTGGCCTTCATCGATACCGGCAAGAACGGTATCCATCACATGATGGTGGAGCTTTATTATCTCGACGACGTCGGGCAGGCCTACGATCTGGCGCTGCAAAATCCGGAGATGATCGGCACCACGCTCGGACGCCACGTCAACGATCACGTCACCTCGTTCTATTCCTATTCGCCGTCACAATTCCTGGTCGAATATGGCTGGGGCGGCCGCAGCATTGACACCGCGAACTGGACGCCGCACGAGCGCGTCGAAGGCCCGAGCCTGTGGGGTCACGATCGCTTGTGGCTCACGGAAGAAGGCCGCGACGAGGCGCGCAAGCTTCGCATCCGCACTGCCGAGGCCGGCGGCCGCGAGCCGGTCAATGTCATGGACGGCAATTATCTGCGCGCGGCCGACGTCTGTCCGTGGTGGAACGCAAATATCCTAGCAAGGAACGGCCAATCGGCTGCCGTAACGGAAGCGCTTTCACATTCGGAAAATCAG
>DATAYT010000079.1:0-7253 GCA_036272395.1 Xanthobacteraceae bacterium | reverse complement strand
GCTGCGCCATGGCGATGCGGTGGTCACCGAAACTGCGGCGATCTGCGCTTATCTCGCCGATGCCTTTCCGCGGGCGCGCCTGGCGCCGCCTCCCGGCGATCGGCTGCGCGCCCCCTATTATCGCTGGCTATTCTTTGCCGCCGGTCCGTTCGAGGCAGCTGCCAGCAATAAGGTGTTGGGCTTTGTCGTGCCGCCTGAGCGCGAGCGGATGATGAGCTATGGCAATTTTGCCAAGACGATAAACACGCTTGAAGCGGCGATCTCCTCCGCCGATTACCTGGTCGGCAATCGGTTCAGCGCCGCCGATGTCTATGTCGGTGCGCAACTGGCTTCGGCATGATGTTCGGCACGCTGGAGAAACGTCCGGCTTTTGAGCTCTACTGGCAGCGGATGAGCGCCCGGCCGGCCTATGCGCGCGCGACCAAGCTCGATGACGAGAAGGCCGCAGAATTGAAAAAAGCGGCGTGCTAAAGCGAAATGATTTGAGTTGTCCGCTCGCCGCAATCAAGCTAGCCGCATCAGCGGCTCGCCCATGCGAATCGCGGCGCCGTCGCGGATATTTTCGCACAGAGCAAATCCCTCCGGCGCGAACACGATGATGGTCGAGCCATGCTCGAACCAGCCCAGTTCGTCGCCCTTGCGCACCGAATCGTCGCGGATGACGACGCTGCGCCCGCGATAATTCCGGATCAAGGCCACGTCGAGACAGTGTAGGCGAATGCTGGCGACGAGAATCGCCGCGACCGCGACCAAGGTTACGATTTGGCCACTGGATTCGATCCTTAAGCGCACGACCGCCCGCTCGTTCTTGCAGAACAGCCGCTCGATGCGTTTCAGCGCGATCGGATTGACGTTCCAGGTGTCGCCGGAAATGTAGCGGACCTGCTCGATGCGGCCGTCATGCGGCGCATGGAAGCGATGGTACATGCTCGATTTCAGCCGCAGCGTCGCGTAAGAGCCGTTGCGATAGGTCTCGACAAGAGCCCGGTCACGCAGCAGATCCTCGAGCGTGTACGGAAATCCCTTGGCCTGGAACAGCGAGGTGCCGCCGATTGTGCCGCAGGCGCCGACAATCGCATCGCAGGGGCTGATCAGAATGTCATTGCTGCGCTCGATCGGGCGAGCGCCTTCCTTAAGTTCGCGAATAAAGCAATCGTGAAGGCTAGAGAACTGCGTCTTCTTGGCCTCACTCAGATCGAGATCGGAGAATAGCCGCCAGACCGCAATCGAAAGGTCGCGAACGACGGGCTGTTCGATCCGGCCGAACCAGCCCATGAATTGGGTCGCCAGTCGGCGCGGAATGCGGTTGGTTAAGAGGAAGTTAAGGTCCTCCTGCTGGAAAACTTTCAGGATTTGGGCCCGGATCGTCATGTCTTTGTAAAAACTCGGGGTTAAACCGCGATTCGATGCAATGGGGCTCCGCGACTCTCGCCTTCTACGGCATCGGCGCCGCCGCCGTGGCAACTTCCGTGGCGGCTTTGCGCAAGCGGCTTGAACTGTCGCATGCCAAACACCTTTCCCTTTCCGGCCATGCACGGATCGCGCGCCGCCTCGCGCGCTTTGTGCTGTTCTATGAATATGACGCGGAGCGGTTTTTCTGTTCCGACGGCGCCCCGCACGACATCGCCGCCCGCCGCCGCGCCGGTTTCAACCAGCTTGCGCAGATTTACCGGACCAGCTTCGCCGAGACGATCCGCGCCACCGCCGAGGCAGCGGAATCGCTGTCCGATCTGCAGCTTACTTCCGCCTATCGCGTGCCGTTCCAGTACCGGCGCATGATACGCGCGCACCTGCCCTCGGCGAGCTTCGTCGAATCTTCGAACGGCGTGACGCTGACCGATCTCGACTGCAATCGCAGCTACGATCTCACCGGCTCGTACGGGGTCAATCTGCTTGGTTACGATTTTTACAAAACGACGATCGAGCGCGGCGCGGCGCGCGTGCGCGAGCTCGGCCCGGTGCTCGGCTCCTATCATCCGCTGATCGCCGACAATGCAAAAATGCTCAAGGAGATTTCCGGGCTCGATGAAGTGTCGTTTCATATGTCGGGAACGGAAGCGGTGATGCAGGCGGTACGGCTGGCGCGTTATCACACCCGCCGCTCGCATGTGGTGCGGTTTTGCGGCGCTTATCACGGCTGGTGGGACGACGTGCAGCCCGGCGTCGGCAATCCGATTGCGGCGCGGCAGACCTACACGCTGACCGAAATGTCCGAGCGCGCATTGCGCGTGCTGCGCAAGCGCCGCAACATTGCCTGCGTTCTGGTCAATCCCCTGCAAGCGCTGCATCCCAACGTCAGTCCACCGAGCGATTCCGCGCTCATCGATAGCGGGCGCGGCGCCCATTTCGACAAAGCTAGCTATGGCGAATGGCTGAACAAGCTGCGCGCGGTCTGCAGCGAGCGCAACATTGTCCTGATTTTCGACGAGGTGTTCGTCGGCTTTCGGCTCGCCGAAGGCGGCGCCCAGGAATATTTCGGCGTACGCGCCGACCTCGTCACCTACGGCAAGACGCTGGGCGGCGGCCTTCCGGTCGGCGTCGTGTGCGGCCGCCGTGACCTGATGAAGCGTTACCGGAACGATCGTCCAGCCGATATTTGCCTCGCCCGCGGGACGTTCAATTCGCATCCTTATGTCATGGCGGCGATGAACGAATTTTTGCGTGCACTGAAAACACCGCAGATCCACGCACTCTATCGCGATCTCGACGACGTCTGGAACGCGCGCACACAAATGCTCAATGCACGGCTCGCCGCCGCCGATCTGCCGCTCCGCATCATCAACTTGTCGTCGATCTGGACGGTCTGCTACACCCGTCCGTCGCGCTACAATTGGATGCTGCAATATTACATGCGTGCGGAAGGCCTGCTGCTGAGCTGGATCGGCACCGGCCGGCTGATCTTCAGCCTCAATTATAGCGAGACCGACTTCGCCGCCGTTGCCGATCGCTTCGTCGCTGCGGCCAGCGCCATGGAGCGGGACGGATGGTGGTGGCGCAATCCGACCTTGACCGACCGCACCATCAAGCGAACGGTGCTCAAGGAGATCATCGGCGAACGCTGGGCGCGCCTGCGCCGCGCGGTTTTGGGCGATGGACAACGTCCCGCCTAGGTAAACCGCGGCGCCTCTTCGATGTCCTCGGCGTCGTCCTCATCCCAGCGATGTTGACCGATATTCGGATCGATCAGTTCGCCGCGCATAAGCGCAAGCGGCGCCTTGTGATAAATTTTAATGTCGTGAAACGGGTCGGTGAGGATTTTGGTTGCCCATACCAGACCGGTCTGGACGTCTTTGACGAGGAACAGCTGCACGGTCCGGAACAGCACGCCGGCAATGCCGAGCACGAGCCAGATCATTGCCACGTGACGGACAAAGCCGGTTTTGTCCGCGGCCGGCGCGAACAGGCCGAAATAGGTCGGATCAAAATAAAGCGGCAGCGGAGACAGCGCCCAGATCGTCAACAGCACGACTTTGCGACGCAGATTATAGCCAACTTTGATTTCTTCCTTGTATTCGTGCGTGGCCTTGTTGACCACGTCATAATCCTTCGGCTCGAAGAAGAAATGTCCGGTCTGCCGCGTGGTCATCGCGACCAGCCAGCCGGCGAGCGCCGAAATCGCCGGATCCTTGAAGATCATTACATAAGAGAACAGGAAGCTTATTGCGCTGACCAGGTGAAGCGTCTGGTTGATCCGGCTGTGGTGATAATAACGATGATCGTCCCAGCGTTGGGTCCGTAGCGTTTCCAAAAAAGCTTGCATTCGTCCCGTCCTTGTCTATGGCGCTCCCGTAAGCGCCCGAGCGGCCGTCCGATCTGGGTATGGCGATTCGATGAATCCCTGATGACAGGGCTTATTGGGTCATCAGCCAGCGGCACGCGCGGCTTCGGACCGGTCAAGGCGGCTTTCGCCGCCGTCTTTTCCAAACCGGATCAGATTGAAATGCCCGAACGGCGGCATGGCGCGGCGTTCGATCAGGTGCACGTCCGGACTTTGCGCCGCCCAGCGCGCATAGCGATCGAAGGAAAACTCCGTGCGCCAACCGAGCTTGCGCGCCGCCGGTTGGAACCAATGTTCGAGCGAACGCCGCAAGCCTGCTTCCGCGCCAATGCGGCTCACCAGCACGATTTCGCCGCCCGGCTTGAGCACGCGCGAGAACTCATCGAGGGTCGCTTCCGGATTGGGCACGGTGGTAATAACATATTGCGCAACAACGACATCGAATGAGTTGTCGGGAAAAGACAGATGCTCGGCATCCATCACCCAGAGCCCTTCGACATTGGCGAGATTGAGCTCGGCGACCCGCTCCTGCGCTTTGCGCAACATCGGCGCGGAAATATCGACGCCGCACAGCCGACAATCGCTGGAATAAAGCGGCAACGAGATTCCGGTGCCGATGCCGACTTCAAGGATCCGCCCTCCGATGCGTTCCGCCGCGGCCACCGCCGCGTGTCGGCCGCGCTCGAACACGGCGCCGAACACCAGGTCATAAACCGGCGCCCAGCGGGCATAGGCTTTGGTAACGGTGAAATTGTCGAGATCGGTATTAGACGGAATGTTCATGCGTCATCCTTGTCGTGGCGCGATCGGATTCGGGCACGAGGCTTTGCGGCTCGGAATGAACCTGCGCTTGCAGCGGCGCGGCGACGGTATTTTCGCCAGCCGCCGCGACGGCGACCTTGCGGGCATGGGAGATGAATTGACGCGCGCTGTTCTCCCAGGAGTAGCGCAAAGCAAATTCGCGACATGCCTCGCGCGAGATCCATAGCGCCTGCATGCAGGCGGTGCGCAAGTCGGCATGCAAAACGCCGACTGGATGATTACCGATGACATCGCCAGGCCCGGTGACGGGAAATGCGGCAACCGGCACGCCGCTGGCGAGTGCCTCGAGCTGCACGATGCCGAATGTGTCGGTCAGACTCGGAAACACGAAGACGTCGGCCGCCGCGAGATGCGCGGCGAGAATCCCGTTGTCGAGCTGGCCGAGAAATTTGGCGGCCGGAAACCGCCGCTTAAGCTCGGCCTGCTGCGGGCCGGCGCCGATGACGACTTTTGTGCCGGGCAGATCGAGCGAGAGAATGGCCGGCAGGTTCTTCTCCACCGCTACCCGGCCCACCGTCATGAAAATCGGCCGTGGGAAGTCGAGATCGATGGCGCGATCCGGGCGGAACAGATCGACGTCGACGCCGCGCGTCCACATGCCCAAATTGGAAAAACCGCGACCGGACAGTTCGCTCATGAGCGACGGCGTCGCGACCATGGTCACCGCAGCCGCGGCATGAAAGCGCCGCAGCGCGCTATAGATCCAGGATTCGGGAATGGGCGAGCGCGCCGCGATGTATTCTGGAAATCGGGTCGTATAGCTGGTTGTGAACGGCCGGCCGGCCTTTATGCAGTAGCTACGCACGGCATGGCCTATCGGCCCCTCGGTCGCAATATGTATAGCGTCAGGTTTCGCCTGCTCGATCCGCGTGGCGATCGCTTTGCCGCGCGGCAGCGCCAGCCGCAATCCCGGATAAGTAGGCACCGGAAAGGTCCAAAAACCATCCGCTGATAAAAATTCAATTTCAACGCCGATCTTGGCAGCGGCGCGCGCCAGCGCGCCGAGAGTGCGAACGACGCCGTTGACCTGCGGACGCCAAGCGTCCGTCGCGATCAACACTTTCATGATGGCGCTTTCGGCCGCGAGTCCGCTGCCGCCGCAATTTCGAATCGCATGCGACAACAATTGCCATTTCATATCTCATTCGTGTGACGGTCGCCGAACCAGCGGCAACGCGGGGCACCGGCGGCCGGCTCCTTCGTAACAATCCTGTCACCAAGCGATGGGATTTTGCGGTCGCGATTCGGTTTGATCGGAGTTTTTGTCACCCTGGCCCCACCGCGTTTATTTGCACAGACGCTCAGCGGCCGCGGCAGCCGAAGCCGGATCAGCATCGCGATCAGCGTTGCCATTGTGATAGCGGCCGCTGCGGTCCTCTATCATCTGCTGCACGACATCGAGCTCGGCAAAGTCGTCGCCGCGCTCAAGGCCCAATCGCCATGGCGCATCGTTATTGCCGGCGCGCTGGTAGTCGCGGGTTACAGTAATCTCGTCTGCTACGATCTGTTCGCGCTGCATGCGATCGGCAAGCGCAACATTCCGCTGCGCGTCGTCGCCTTTGCGAGCTTCACGAGCTACACGATCGGCCATTCGCTCGGCGCCGCAACCTTGACCTGCGGGCTGGTCCGATTCCGCGTCTATTCATTCTGGCAGGTGAACCTCACCCATATTGCGAAAATCGCGCTGTTCACCGGCATGACCTATTGGCTCGGCAATATCGTTGTGCTCGGCGGCGCGGTCGCCTATGCGCCGCAAGCCTTGACGGCGATCGATCATCTACCGGCTTGGCTCAACCGGCTGGCCGGTTGCGCCGGCATTTTCGCCGTCATCTGCTATCTCGGTTGGCTCGCCGGCGGTCGACGCCTGATCGGCCGCGACAATTGGCAGGTCGCGCTGCCCGGCGTGCACGGCACACTCATACAGATCGGGATCGGCACGCTCGACCGCGTGCTGGCCTCGCTTTCTATGTACATGCTGCTGCCGACGAGCCCTGCGGTAGGCTTCGCCACCGTGTTCGTCGTCTTCGTGATGGCGACGCTTATTGGGATCGTCAGTCACGCGCCGGGAAGTCTCGGTGTCGTCGAAGCGGCGGTCCTGATCGGACTGCCGCAATATCCGCGCGAGGATCTGCTTGCAGCGCTCGTCACGTTCCGCGTGCTCGATTTCTTTCTGCCCCTGATGCTGGCGACGCTGATGTTCGGCATGCGCGAATTGCGCTTGCTGGCCCGCCGTGCGCAAAGTCGGCGCGCCGGCCTCTCGCTTGGCCTGTGACCGGGGTCGCGCAGCACGACAAAGTGGTGCGGTGTACGGCTTGTTATCGGCAGTGGGACGGTTGTCGGCGCAGACGCTGGGGCTGCCGGTGGCGATTTACGATCCGGTGGTGCATTACCGGCAGATTCGCGACAGTTGGATCGGATTGCACACTCCGAGCGGGAATAGCCGCCGCGAAGCCTTCGATGCGCTTTAGCCGGCGCGATTCAAGCGGGCGGATCGCAATTTGAAGCCGGCCGATCCTTCGTGGCCTTTTTAGAGACCCCGGCCGTGTCCGCGACCGGGGCCTCCCCGTCCCAGTATGGCCGGTACCCAAACAATCCGGCCGCAATGATTTTGCGTTCATCAGTATGGAGCGTTTATGGCAGCACCGCGCCTGTT
>DATAYT010000078.1:0-3545 GCA_036272395.1 Xanthobacteraceae bacterium | reverse complement strand
TGCTGCTCGCGACCGGCACCAATGACGATCTCGTCGACCCGAAAACGCAGACCGAACCGTTCCAGCTCGCGCTCAAACAGGCCAGCTTTTTCGTGCGGCCCTGCATCGTGCCCGGCGCGCCGCATTACTGGATGAACGATCCGATCGAGGAGCCCGGCAGCCTGTCGGGATTTCTGGCGCCGCGATTGATGCGATTTTTGGCGGAGAGGCTGTGCGAACTCGTAGCCTGCAGGGTGGGCAAAGCGAAGCGTGCCCACCGATCTTGAGATGACGCGTGGGTTCGCGCTTCGCGCCTTAGCTCACCCTACTCTCTACTTCTTCTCCAACAACAGCGTGCCTTCCTTGCGCACGAGCGGCTGGATCGCGGCGGCGACCTTCGCCAACAGCCAGGGCAGAAATACCTGCAGCGTGACGTATTCCTCGGCGACGTCGATTGTGCCGCTCGCCACCTGGCCGAGCGCGCGGATGCGGAACTGCAAATGCTCGCCGGTCCAGATTTCCTCCTCGACCGCCAAGAAGTGCGCGTAGTTCGAACTTGCACTGCCGAGACCGGCTTTGAGGCGGCGCACCGCTTCGTCTTTGCCCAACCGGTGCGGAATCGCTATCACAAACGGCGCCGACATGATCTCTCCGCTGACATCCTTTGCGCCCCTCGCGCCCTATATGGGCAGGAAAATGCGCTGGGGGAAGAGCGCGGCGCTTCCGCCTCACGTCGCCAGTTTCGCGCCGCCGGGCTGCGCCGCCAAAAGACTGCTCAATGGCCTGATATGGAACAGAAAGATCATGGTCGTCGACGCGACCAGCATGATCGCCACCGCGAGCATAAGCGGCGCGACGAAAGCGCCGGTCGCCTCCGCGATGACCCCGCTCAGATAGGGCGACACGGTCGCACCGACGATGCCGAAGAAGTTCATTACGCCGCCCAACGTGCCGGTCTGGTTCGGCGCGACGTCGGTGCAAATCAGCCAGTACGGCACCACATAGAACGCCAAGCCGGCATTGGCGATCACAATCATGGTCACCGCGAGCGTGGTCGACTCCGTCGTCGCGGCAATCAGCGTGGTCGTCGCATAGGTCAGCGCGCCAAGGGCGACGAAGAATTTTCGATGCAAGCCGCCGGCGGTCCAACCCCTCGCCGCGAACCAGTCCATCGCCCAGCCGACAAAGTTCGCACTAACGAACGCGACTACGAACGGCAGCGCGCTCAGCGTGCTCGCCGTCACCAGCGGAATGTGCCGGTAATGCGTCAGATATTGCGGCAGCCAGGTCAGAAAGATGTATTGGCAGTAAGGCAGCGCGAAGTAGCCGATATAGAACGGCCACAGCGCCGGACTGGTGATGAGCAGGCGCGGCGGGACCGGCGCCTGCGCGGCGCGCTCCTTGGCCTCTTCGGTTTCCGCATGCGCGCCCGTGGGCACCGGATCGCTGAAGTTCCTGGCGAAAATCCACCACAACGCGGCGCCGGCGAGGCCGATAACGCCGAACACGACGAAGATGTAAACCGGCGAGCCGGTCGCTTGCAGAATAAGCCCGGCGAAGAACACACCCGTTGCCGGCCCGAGCTGCGCGCCCGACTGCATGAAGGCCGCGAATCTGCCGCGCCGCGACCGCGACGGGATCGCACGCGACACCGCGGCGATGCTCGCGGGAATGTAAGGCGCTTCGAACGCGCCGAGCAGAACGCGGAAAAGGGCCGTGAGCCATAAGATGGTTGGCGCCAGCGGCGTCAACAGCACCCAGAGCGACCAGCCGGCCATCGCACCGGCAAGCGTGCGCCGCGGGCCGATCTGATCCGCGATCCACCCGCCGATCGGCTGAATGACCAGATATCCCAGCGAGAAGGCGCTCAGCATCAGACCGATGGTGGAGGGCGTCCAGTTCAAATCCTTCGCCCATGCCGCGGCGGCAACACTGAAATTGCTGCGATCGGCCCACAGCAGAACACTGCCGGCAAAGAACACAATCACCGTCACCGGCCAATTGATCGGGCGGGTTTGGGCGCGTGGCATTCCGGTCGCAGCAGGATCTGGGTTCAAAGGCATCGCGTTTTCTCCCGACCGTCTCGCTCAGCGGCGTTCTCGTCTGGCGCCGCTATTCCATTATTTTCTCGATGATACGCCTTACGCGCCTTCCATCACCGGCAAAGTGAGCACGGAAGGATGTTCCGCCGAATGATGGATCGTATCGGTGCCGATCTTGCTCGGCACATAATAATGCGTCCACAGCACGTCGGTGATCACCGAGTCGCCGTTGACGATTTCCAGCCGCACGCGGTTGCCCATCTTGAACCGATGCGCCATCGGCTCAATCGAAATATCGAAGCGGTAGACCTTTCCCGGCTCGATCGGCTGCGGATCGGCGTGACTGTGATAGGGCTCCATCTCGGTCGATTTATCCGGATCGAGCGCGCGGTGCGAGGCGCGCAGCCAGCCTTTGGTGATCCAATACGACGCCGGATTGAGGCCCTTGCCGCGATCCTCCGGCGATTGCGGCATCTGCTCGGAGAGCTTGACGAAAAAATCTATGTCGTTGCGCGTCGATGACGCGTAAAGCGTGAGCTTGATCGGGCCGGCGATTTCGAGGTCCGCGGTCAGCGGCGGCGTGGTGAAGGTGAGCACGCGCCGCGCCGGATCGGGCGCATTGTTCGGCCCGAAGCCGACCACGCCCATCATCCAGCTGGGATTGGGATAGGTGTAGGAGCTCTGCGCCTCGCCCGACGGCGGCTCGCGCGTCAGCAAGCCGTCGTTGAGCGACGTCACGCTACCGGATTTGGCGGCGTCGAGATGCCAGCTGACGTAACGCACGCCTTGCGGCGGCCAAGCTTCCGCAGTGCGCACCGCGTCCGCGCCGCGCACGAAATATTCGACCGCGGGGCGCTCCTGATAGTCCGTCTTCAATCCCTTCAGGTAATGATCGTAGAACGGCAGCAACAGCGTTTCGTGCAATTCGCGGCTGTTGAACTCGCGATTGGCAACGAAAGCATTCACCGGCCCGATCATTTTCAGCTTTTTAGGTCCGCGGGCGCGGCGGAATCCGTCGATATTGCCGCGGGTATGCAGATCGATCTTGCCCCAGACGCCGATCGAATAAAGCGGCGCCTCGATCTCGTGCAGGTGCTCGGCGGCGCAACGCTCGCGCCAGAAATCGTCGTAAGTCGGATGTTGCTGCACCAGAAGATTCAAGTCGCAGGTCTGCTCGCGCGGGTATTCGCCATTGGCCGGATGGCGGTTGATGATGCGATTTTGATTCCACCAATAGCTGCCGAAGAAATCGCCGAGCATGCCGCCCTGATAGACCGAGGCGCGATACGGATCATTCAGGCCGTCGAAGGCGGCGACACAGGCGAGCGACGGCGGTTTGCCGATCGCCATCCACCATTGCAGCATGCAAAAATAGGATTGACCGATGCCGCCGACTTTGCCGTTCGACCACGGCCGATGGCCGAGCCATTCGATGACGTCGTAGAGGTCTTTCTGCTCGTTGCGGTCGAGAAAACGGAATTCGCCGCCCGACTTACCGCAGCCGCGCACGTCCATCTGCGCGTA
>DATAYT010000077.1:0-9247 GCA_036272395.1 Xanthobacteraceae bacterium | reverse complement strand
GCCGTATAGCTTGTTCGCGGCCTCGAGCCGCGCCGCGAGATTTACCGTGTCGCCCATGATTGTGTAGTTCATCATGATTTCTGAACCGATGCTGCCGACCAGGGCTTCGCCGGTGGCGATGCCGATCCGAACGTCGCATTCGGTTGGGAGGACGCGAACGCCCAAGAGTTCCGTCACTTCCTTGCGCAGCGTGCCAATCCGCTTGATCATTTCAACGGCGGCAAGGCACGCGAATTGACCCTCGTCCGTTTCATCGACGAAGGGAGGACCCCAATAGGCCATGATGGCGTCGCCGATATACTTGTCGATCACGCCGCCATGGCGACGGATCGGTTCCGACATGGTCGACAAGTAGCGATTCATGACCTTCACAAGGCCTTGCGGCGTCATTCCCTCGCTCAGAGTCGTGAATCCCTTCATGTCACAAAACATGACGGTCATGACGCGCCGCTGTCCTTCGGCGGCCGCTAGTTTCGGCTGATTGATCAATCCTTCCACGACGCGCGGATCGATATATCTGCCAAACGTCTCGCGGATGCGCTCCTTGTGACGTAATTGCTCGACCATGCGATTGAACGCGGCCGAGAGTTGGCCGATTTCATCGGCCGTGACGACCTCGATCGATCGGTCGAGGTGACCGGCTTCGATCTCGCGGGTCCCCTCCAGCAACAATCGGACGGGGCGCGTGATGCCGCCGCTCACGAGGATCGCAAAAAGCAATCCGAGTGCGGCGGCAAGGGCGGTCACAACGATCGTAATCAGGATTGCATGGTGCTGGTTGCGCAACACCACTGACGCGCTGGCATTAACCTGACTCAGCATGTCGGCGCGTATTTGATCGAGCTTCTGATTGAATTCGTCGCGGACCTCATCCGTACGCGCCAGCGTGCGTCTGGCTTCGGCAAAATCCTTCGCTTCAAGCTGGCTCAGAAGTTGAGCGCTTTCTTGATTCAGGTGCCGATTGAGGTCGTTTACGGCGTTGTCGATGTTGGTGTCGATGCGCGTGAGCGCGAGATCGTCCGACGGCGTGCTGACATCGGCGATGATTGACGCGATAAGCTTGCGCGCGGCGTCCGCTTCCTCCTCGATCTTATTTTCCGATTGTTGGTAAATGTGCAGCCGTTCCGTGTAGTTTGTCTCATCCGGAGGGTTCTGCATTTTCGCCATGGCCATCCGACGCAGCGCCAGTGACCGTTCCAAAGATTGAATATTGGCGCGCGCCAAATGACCGTAAGCCTGAATATATTTGTTGCTGAGTTCATCCAGGAGGTGGCCGACTTTGCTCGCCATCACCATCGACAGGATGGAGGTGGCCACCATGAAGATGACCACTCCCATCGCGATGCCGACGATCTTGCGCCTGATTGATGTTCGGAACATCGATTGCCCGGATACGTAAAGATCAAATCTAATTTCCAGTTCGCCGCGGCAACCGAGGCCCGTGCAAGCGTCGCGCCGCTGATCGCGGATCGCTTCGGCTCAATCGAACAGGCTGGAGACCGATTCCTCGGCGGCGGTCCGGCTGATGGCTTCGCCGATCAGTGTTGCAATCGGCAGGACGCGAATGTTTTTCGCCTCGGTGACCGCTTTGGTCGGCTGAATCGAGTCGGTGATGACCAGCTCTTTGAGCCGCGATTTGCCGATGCGGGCGACCGCGCCGCCGGACAACACGCCGTGGGTGATGTAGGCGTAGACCTCTTTGGCGCCCTTATCGAGCAGCGCGTCGGCGGCGTTCACCAGCGTGCCGCCGGAGTCGACAATGTCGTCGACCATGATGCAGACGCCGCCGTCGACATCGCCGATGACATTCGCCACTTCGGATTCGCCGGGCCGTTCGCGGCGCTTGTCGACGATCGCGAGCGGCGCGTTGATCCTTTTGGCAAGCCCGCGCGCGCGCACCACGCCGCCGACATCCGGCGATACCACGATGATTTTGCTCAGGTCGAAGAGTTGCCGGATGTCGCGGGTGATCACCGGCGCGGCAAACAGATTGTCGGTCGGGATATCGAAAAAGCCCTGGATTTGCCCGGCATGCAGATCGAGCGTCAGCACGCGGTCGGCGCCGGCATGGGTGATGAGATTGGCAACGAGCTTGGCCGAGATCGGCGTGCGCGGTCCAGGTTTGCGATCCTGCCGCGCGTAGCCATAATACGGGATGACCGCGGTGATGCGCCGCGCCGACGCGCGCCGCAGCGCGTCGATGATGATCAGCAATTCCATCAGGTGATCGTTGGCGGGAAACGAGGTCGATTGGATCACGAAGACGTCGGCGCCGCGCACGTTCTCCAGGATTTCGACGAAGATTTCCATGTCGGCAAAGCGCCGGACCACGGCTTTGGTCATCGCCGTACCGATGTAATTGCCGATCGCCTCCGCCAGCGCAGGATTGGAATTGCCGGCGACGAGCTTGATGGCTCCGTTCTTGCCCGTCATCCCCAGCTCTCCTGCGCCGCTCGCCTCGCGCCGCATAATCCCGGAAAGTCTAAGCCGAAAGTCCAAGAAGGTCTAAGACACACGGTTGCGGCACAGATCGCGCCGGACGAAAACAAAGCCCTGATACAAGCCGCGTCTGGGGCTGGCAATATGAATCAAAACCTTTCCCCCGGCCGTTTTTCATCTTGTCAAAGAATACCTTAACCGGCCCGCCCAGAGGCCCTCGGCCCCCCGATGGCTGCGCGCTTGAGCCGGCGGCTGTGCGCCTAAGCTTGTGGTTGCGCGGTTGGATCGGTGGATCGGCTAGCGCTCTACGAGCGCGATCGCGTTGACGTGCCGGCCATAGTCGGCTTCGGCACGGTGCGTGGTGCGCCGATAGCTGAAAAATTGCTCGGCATCGGCATAAGTGCACAGCGCGACATCTTCCACCGCGGTTATGCCGGCACGCTTGAGCCGCACCGCGATATAGCCGGCGAGGTCGAACATGGCGTGGCCGTCGCGCCGAGCCGGGGCGAAGAAGCGGCTGCTGGCCGGATCCTCGGCCCGAAACCGGGCAACGAGATCGGGTCCGACCTCGTAGTTCGATTGCCGAATCATCGGACCGATTGCCGCCCGGATCAGGCCTGGCGCTGCGCCAAGCCGCTCCATGGCCGCGACGGTCGCTTCGATGACCCCGGTCAGGGCCCCGCGCCAGCCGGCATGAGCGGCCCCGATCACGCCGGCGCGGGGATCGGCGAACAGGACCGGTCCGCAGTCCGCCGTGGTCACCCCGATCGCGAGCCCGCGCATGCGCGTGACGATGGCGTCCGCTTGGGGCCGGTTCTCGGTCGTCCACGGCGCCTCGGCGACGACAACCTTGGGCGAATGCGTTTGATAGGCCGTGAGCAAGCGTTGCGGCCCCACTCCAAGCGCTGCCGCCATGCGGGCACGGTTTTCCACGACCTTGCCGGCCTGGTCCTGCGAGCCGACGCCGCCATTGAGCGTAGCGTACAGCCCGGAGGAGACGCCGCCCGCGCGCGTGAAAAAGGCGTGGCGGATTCCGGTCAGTGTCAGCGACGCAGCCTCGATCTTCATGGTCTTGTCTCAAAAGCAGGCAGTGGCCCGAGCTTCGGCGCCGCAATCGCAATCGCCTTGAACAATTCACCCATGCCGCGCTCACCGCCCGCGATCAACCGGGAGAAGGCGATTTCGATGTCGGCGGCTTTCTGCTCCGAAACGGCCGATTTCAGCACCGCGGCGCGTTTCTCGATGCCGAGGCGAAGAAACAAATCGCGCTGCCGTATCGGCCCGTGGATGTGCGCGCCCATGGTCTCGGCGCATTGCGCCAGCGTCTCGAAATCCACATGCGCGGTCAAATCGGCCATGCCCGGCGCGCGCAACGGATCGGTGAAGGCGTGCCGCGCGACCGCTTGGAGCGTATCGCCCAATCCGAAATGGGCGTGGCCGTAATCGATGATCAAGGCGGCGCCGTCGTCGCGGGTCCGGCGGCCAAGCTCAAGCGCGACCGTATCGGCGCGCCATTCATAGATCGAGCCGAGCGGAGCGCCACGCAATGAACGCGGCAGCGAGCTGTCGAAGAATCGCAACGGCTCGGGTGCGGCATCGAACGCGAGATTGCCTTCGGCGGTAACGGTGACTACGCGCTCATGCCAGCCATCGTCCCGTTTCACGGCCTGGTGCACGGGCAGCGCGTCGATGAATTCGTTGGCGACGATGATGCTCGGGCCGCTGGGCACGTCTTCGAGCGTGTCGTGCCACAACGTCGCCAGCCCGGTTTTGGAAAGCCGCCGCTCCTGAACTTCGCGCAGCGCCGGCGAGATCTCGACGAGATGCAGCACCGCCGCTTGGCGAAATCCGCCCACCGCCTTGGTCGCGCGCAACGCATCGTCCATGAGCGTGCCGCGCCCGGGGCCGAGCTCGACGATGCGGAAATTTTCCGGCGCGCCCATCTGCCGCCACACCGTCGCCATCCAGACCCCGATGAGCTCGCCGAACATTTGGCTGATCTCCGGCGCGGTGATGAAATCGCCGCCGCTGCCGAGCGGATCGCGCTTGATGTAGTAGCCGTGCTCCGGATGCGTGAGGCACAGCCGCATATAGTCGGCGACCGGCATTGGTCCGCCGACCCCGATCCGCCGTCGGATTTCATCGAGCAGCGGGGCGGCCGCGTCAGCCATTTTTTGTTTTCGGCAGGCGCTGGAACGCAATGACGAGAATGGCGATACCGCCAAGTATCAACGGAATGCACAACAGCATTCCCATCGTCATGCCGCCCCATAAAAAGCCAAGCTGCACATCCGGCTCGCGAAAGAATTCGCATGTGATCCGCGCCAGCCCGTAGCCGAGTGCGAACACCCCGGTGACGATACCCGGCCGCTTCAATGCGCCGGAGCGAACCAGCAAGCCAACGACAATGAACAGCACGACGCCCTCGAGCGCCGCCTCGTAGAGCTGGCTCGGGTGGCGCGGAAGAGGTCCGCCATTCGGGAACACCATGGCCCAAGGCACATCGGTGGGACGGCCCCATAATTCGCCGTTGATGAAGTTGGCGATGCGGCCGAGGAATAATCCGATCGGCGCCACGGCCGCGGTCACGTCGCCGACCGACAGCATCGGAATGCCGCGGCGCAGCGCAAACAGCACGATGGCAAAGACGCAGCCGGTGACGCCGCCGTGGAACGACATGCCGCCATTCCACAGCTGCACGATTTCAAGCGGATGACCGGCGAAATGCGGAAGATTGTAAAACAACACATAACCAATGCGGCCGCCGAGAATAATGCCGAGCGTGATCCAGATGACGAAGTCGTCGAAATCGGCCACGGTGAGCGGGGCAGGGCCGCCCCACAGTTTTGGCGACGAAATAATCGCGCGGGCATAAAACCAGCCGCCGATGATGCCGACGATATAGGCGAGCGCGTACCAGCGCACCGCAAATGGGCCGATGGCAATCAGCACCGGATCGATCGCGGGAAACGGAATGACCGGGAGAACCAGCATCGAGATTTCCTGAATTCGGACCTTCTAATTCGCGCAGCGCGCCGGTCTATTGCGGTCATTCACACGGTTAATTTGTGGGCGGCGCTCGCCGCACGCGTTATCAAGCGCCCTGGCTAACGCCCCTTGCGGCTCGGCTGCACCATCGCCATTGTTTCTAAGCGGGGCGGGCGCAGGGTGCAATGAGAGGCCGCGGAGGCGAGCATGGTGCAGACGACGAATCGGTTTTTCGATGAAGTTGCCCGGCTGATGAACGATGCGGCCGGCGTTGCGCAGGGCGTCCGCCGTGAATTCGAAACGCTGTTCCGCAACCAGGCGGAGCGCTTTCTCCGCGATCTCGACGTGGTCAAGCGCGAGGAGTTCGAGGCCGTCAAGGAGATGGCGCGAATCGCGCGCGAGGACAATGAAGCGCTCAAGGCGCGCGTCGCGGCGCTCGAAGCGCGGCTTTCGCAAATGACCCCCGTGACCGGGCCGGCGGGCGAGCCCGGACCGAGCCCCAATATCGACAGGCCGAGTCTCTAGCCTGGGACCAGCGTTTTCCGCCTGATAACCGCGATGTCGCGGGCGTCGCCGCATTTCCTTGTTTTCCGCGCCTCGCGCCTTTATAAGCGCGCCATCCCCGCGGCATCACCGGCACCCCTGGAGGCTGACGCGGAATTTACTTTGCATTACAAGGCTTAAGACGAGGATATATACGATGGCGACCGTCAATCAGATCAGGGCGGCGACACGCTCGCGGGCAGGCAAGGGGGGCGCCCGGTCCGAGCGTCGCGCTGGCCGCGTTCCCGGAATTATCTATGGCGACGGCAAGCCGCCGCTGGCGATTTCGCTCGACTATGCCGATCTGCGCCAACGGATCTATGCCGGGCGCTTCCTCACGACCATCCATGAGGTCGAGGTGGACGGCGAAAAGCACCGCGTCATTCCGCGTGATTTCCAGCTCGATCCGGTGCGCGACATACCCTTGCATGTGGATTTCATGCGGTTGGGCGAGGGCGCCACGATCCGGGTCAACATCCCGATCCACGTGCGCGGCGCCGATCAATCGCCCGGCGTCAAGCGCGGCGGCACCGTCAGCATTGTCGCCCACACTATCGAAGTGCGTTGCCTGGCCGACGCGATCCCGAGCGGCATCGAGGTCGATGTCAGCGGGCTCGAGATCAATTATTCGAAGCATCTGAGCGATATCACGCTGCCGGAGGGCGTGCGCGCGCTCGCCGGCCGCGACATCACGCTCGTCACCGTGGTGCCGCCGTCCGGCTACGCCGAAGAAATGAAGGCGGCTGCCGAAGCCGCCGCCGCCGCGGCCGCCGCCGCTGCTGCGGCCGCCGCAGCCGGCGTGCCGGCCGAAGGTGCAGCGCCCGGCGCTGCTCCAGGTGCGGCCCCTGGCACCGCTCCGGGCGCGGCGCCGGCGGCGGCAGCGCCTGCCGCCGCTGCGTCCGAGAAGTCCGAGAAGAAGTGAGGTAGTCTGGCGCCGGACTGATGACCATGTTGCTCCTGGTCGGACTCGGCAATCCGGGAGCGCGCTATGTCGGCACCCGGCACAATGTCGGCTTCCTCGCCGTTCAGGAGATCGCAAAGCGCCGCGGCCTCGGCCCGTGGCGCCGGCGCTTTCAAGGCGTTGCCTGCGAAGGACCGCTCGGCGGCGTGCGATCGCTGCTGTTATTGCCCGGCACCTACATGAATGAATCCGGCCGTGCGGTCGCCGAAGCTGCGCATTTTTACAAACTGTCGCCTACGGACATCACCGTGTTTCACGACGAGATCGATCTCCCGCCAGGCAAAGTGCGGGTGAAAATCGGCGGCGGCATCGCTGGCCATAACGGCTTGCGTTCGATCTCCGAACATATCGGCAATGATTACCGCCGCGTTCGCATCGGGGTCGGTCATCCCGGCGACAAGGACATGGTGCAGCACTATGTGCTCAGTGATTTCGCCGAAAGCGATCGCGGCTGGGTTGACGCTCTGATCGCGATTATCGGCGACAATGCCGAACTGATCGCGCGCGGCCAGGATGCGAGCTTCCAGAACAAAGTCCATCTCGCCATGGTGGCCAAAGGTTTCGGCCAGCCGGAGGGGGATGAAGAAAACGAAAATGATGACCCAAAATGAACACTGCGGAATAAATACCAATCCGGTCGTTATGCGTAATTAGATAATCAGAGTCATAAGCCGTCATCCTGAGGTGGCCGCGCAGCGGCCCTCGAAGGATGCGGCCCGAGCGCCTTGGCCGTCGCCCTTCGAGGCTCGCTTCGCTCGCTCCTCAGGGTGACGGACCAGCGCGCTAGTACAGAGATCCAAATAATCCCATGGGCTTTAAATGTGGTATCGTCGGCTTGCCGAATGTCGGCAAGTCAACGCTCTTTAATGCGCTGACCGAGACGGCGGCGGCGCAAGCGGCGAACTATCCGTTTTGCACGATCGAGCCGAATGTCGGCGAAGTCGCCGTGCCGGATCCGCGGCTCGAGACATTGGCCGCGTTCGCGAAATCCGCGGCCATCGTGCCGACGCGGCTGACCTTCGTCGATATTGCCGGCCTGGTGCGTGGCGCTTCGAAAGGCGAGGGGCTCGGCAATCAGTTCCTCGCCAATATCCGCGAAGTCGATGCGATCGCGCATGTCGTGCGCTGCTTCGAAGACACCGATGTGACCCATGTCGAAGGCCCTATCGATCCGATCGCCGACATCGAAACCGTGGAAACCGAGTTGATGCTCGCCGATCTCGAAAGTCTGGAACGGCGCAGCGAAGGGCTCGAACGCAAGGCGCGCGGCACCGACAAGGAGGCGGCCGAAGCGCGGCAGACGCTCGACCTGATCAAGCGCGCGCTGAGCTTGCTGCGCGAGGGCAAGCCGGCGCGCTTGACGCCGCGCAAGCCCGAGGAGGAAAAGCCGTTTCATATGCTGGCGCTATTGACGGCGCTGCCGGTGCTCTATGTCTGCAATGTGGACGAGGATGCCGCGGCTGCCGACAATGAATTCTCCCGCAAAGTGCAGGCGCGCGCGCAAGCCGAGGGCGCCGGCGTTGTGGTCATTTCCGCCAAGATCGAAGCCGAGATCGCGGTTTTGTCGCACCACGAGCGCGACGACTATCTCGTCTCGATCGGCCTGCAACAGGCCGGTCTCGATCGGCTGATTGCCGCCGGCTATGCGCTTCTCGATCTCGTGACCTTCTTCACCGCGGGCCCGAAGGAGACCCGTGCCTGGACTATCACGCGCGGCACCAAGGCGCCGGCGGCCGCCGGTACCATCCACAGGGATTTCGAACGCGGCTTCATCCGCGCCGAGACTATTTCATATGACGACTATGTCGCTTGCGGCGGCGAAGTGGGCGCTAAGGACGCCGGCAAGATGCGGCTCGAAGGCAAGGATTACGTCGTGGCGGACGGCGACGTCATGCACTTTCGTTTTGGTACGTGAAGGGCGGAGCCTGGTCGGAAGAGCAACACGCTTATTCCACCTTAATATTCGCGAATTGGATGACTTTTGCGTATTTCGCGATTTCGTCGGCAAGGAACTTTCTGAAATTTGCAACCGACATCGGCATCGGTTCGACGCCGAGATTGAGCAAGCGTGACTTGAGGTTGGGATCGGCAACGCAGGCGCTGGTCGCCGCATTGAGCTTCTCGATGATCTCATCGGGCGTCCCAGTCGGTGCGCAAATCCCATACCAGCCACTTGCCGCATATCCGGGCACAAATTCCGCTATTGCGGGGATTTCCGGCGCCGCATCCGATCGCGTCGGAGTCGTAAGCCCGATCGCATTGAGTTTGCCGGCGCGAACGTCCTGGATGATCTGCGCGATCGGGGAAAATGCGATT
>DATAYT010000076.1:0-19077 GCA_036272395.1 Xanthobacteraceae bacterium | reverse complement strand
CGATTGAGCAGGCTGGTGAAATGATAGAGATCGACCGACTCCTGTTCGGCTGCGGTCGCCTTGGCGATCAGCTCGTCGGTCGTCTCGTCGCTGAGCGCGAAGCGCTGCTTGATGACGCTGTGAAGCTTGTCGCGCTCGCGCTGTGACATGTCGCCATCTATCGCCGCGGCGTGCACCAGCAATGCGGCTGCCGCCAGGCGATAGTCGTTGTCGGCAAACTGGCTCGGATGTTTTTCGCCGTCGACAAAATCCGAAACAAAACTTTTGAACGCTTCAAACATGGACACCTCAAAGATCGCTACCGTCGCATTGTCTCGCATCAGGCGGGAATTCAGTCCCGCAACGATCGTAGCCGCGCTGCGCGCTCGGTCGCCGCGCCCTCGGAAGGCCCGGCGATGGTCCTCATATCGCGGCATTGAGCCGCCAGCGCAAGCCTGCTCGCGGCGACGCGGCATGTAGGCTGAATTGGCTTGCCAATATGCGCAATTGGGCTTTTGGTAAGGGTCATTGTGACAGCGGCTGCGCGCACCCAAGTCGCGATTATCGGCGGCGGCCCGGCCGGTCTGCTGCTGTCGCATATTCTGCACCGGAGCGGCATCGATACCATCGTGCTGGAGCGCCAGAGCCGCGCCTATGTGCTCGAGCGCATCCGCGCCGGGGTGTTGGAGGCCGGTACAGTCAACCTGTTGCGCGAGGTTGGGCTCGGCGAGCGCATGGACCGGGAAGGCCATCCGCATGACGGCTCGGCCATCGCCTGGGAAGGACGACCGCGGTTCTTCATTGATACCAAGAAATATACCGGCAGGCCCTTGATGACGTATGGCCAGACCTCGATCACGGAAGATCTTTATGCGGCGCGCGATGCGACCGGCGGCAAGGTGATCGACGAAGCCGCCAACGTCCGTCTGCATGAGCTCACGTCGCAACGGCCGTTCGTGACCTACGACAAAAACGGCGCCGCGCAGCGGATCGACTGTGACCATGTCGCCGGGTGCGATGGCTTCCACGGCGTGAGCCGGTCATCGATCCCGCCCACGGTGCTCAAGACCTACGACAAAGGCTATCCATTTGGCTGGCTCGGGATCATGTCGGAGACGCCGCCATTCCCGGATATGGTCTACTGCTACCATCATCGCGGTTTCGCGCTGGCATCGATGCGAAAGCCGATGCTGAGCCGCTACTACATCCAGTGCGCGCTTGACACCAAGCTTGAGGACTGGCCCGACGATCGCTTCTGGCGCGAATTCAAGGCGCGCTGCCCGCCCGAGATGGCGGAGCGGATCGTCACCGGGCCATCGATCGAAAAATCGATCGCGCCGCTGCGCAGCTTCGTCGCCGAGCCGATGCAATATGGCCGATTGTTCCTGGCCGGCGACGCCGCCCATATCGTTCCGCCGACCGGCGCGAAGGGGCTCAATCTCGCGGTGTCCGACGTGTTTTATCTGTCGCGCGGCTTAATCGAAGCCTATCGCACCGGACGCACGCATTATCTTGATCGCTATTCCGACATGGCGCTGCGCCGGGTGTGGAGCTCGGCGCGGGTGTCGTGGTGGCTCACCATGCTACTGCATCGTTTTCCCGACGAGCCGCCGTTCGAACAACAGATGCGGCTCAATCAGTTCGATTATCTGCACGCCTCGGAGCATGCTCAAGCATCACTCGCTGAGCAATATGCCGGCATGCCGTTCGAGGACTGACGGTCTACACGCAGCTATAAATTGAGCGGTGAACCTGTTTTATATATTCGACCATCGGATTATTCTCGTGACCCTTCGTAGCGGAAGCACGGCCACTTTTGTTGGTGTTTGGATGGAAACCCTCACATGGTCAGAGGAGAGATAACTGATGGAAGTCAGCAAGCGCATATCGGGAATCTCACGCCGCCTGTTACTTCGGGCGGGGGCTGCAATGGGGGTTTATCCCGTTCCGCAGCTCCTCGCGCAAACATCAGAGCCCCTGAAGATCGGGTTCCTCACCGTTCTGACCGGACCTCTTGCCGCTGGGGGCCAACAACAGGAAGAAGGCGCCGGGCTGTTCCTTAGTGAGCGAAATGGGACGATCGCTGGCCGAAAGGTCGAGCTCATCACCCAAGACACAGGAGGAAATCCCGCCCAGGCCAAAACAAAAACGCAGGAATTGGTCGAGCGTTACAAGGTCCCGATCATGATCGGGCCGCTGGCGACCAACGAAGCCATCGCAATGGATGGGTATATTCGCGAAAGCAAGGTGCCGTTGATCACGACAACTTCCGCGGCCACGGTCGATCTCAAAGGCCACGCGGTAAACCCCTGGGTGCTGCACGCCTTCGGTACGGCACCTCAGGTGACCTATCCGCTGGGCGATTACGCGGCCAAGACGCTAGGTTTTAAAAAGGTTGCGATCATCGCCGAAGATTTCACTTACGGTCATGAGGGCGCCGGCGGCTTTCATCTCGCGTTCGAGGCGGCCGGTGGCAAAATCGTGCAGAAGCTCTGGCCGCCGCTCAACACACCCGAATACGCGCCTTATCTCGCGCAGATCAAACCAGAGGTTGACGCCATCTATATCGGCTTTGCCGGCAGCAATCCGGTGCGCTTTCTCAAGCAGTTCAACGATTTTGGGTTAAAGGGCAAAGTCGCGGTGCTCGGCAATACGACAAGCACCGATGAGGGCATCCTCAGGGTGATGGGCGATGAAGCAATCGGGGTCTATACAGCCGGCTGGTACGCGGCGGGTCTCGAGACGCCTGACAACAAGAAATTCGTCGCCGGCATCAATGCCGCATACAAGCACGATCCCGGATTCTACACCGCCGGTCCCTACACCGCTCTTCTTATCATCGAGGAAGCACTGAAGACGACCGGCGGAAACACTGATGACGCGCCTGCATTCCTCAAAGCCATGCACGAGGTCCGCCTCACCCAGGGGCCGATCGGCCCAGTACGGCTTGACGAATACGGAACCCCTGTTCTCGACATCCACATCCGGAAAGTGGCGCGCGTAAACGGCAAACTCACCAACACGATCGTCAAAACGTACCCGCAGGTGAGCCAGTTCTGGACCTATGATCCCAAGAAATTCATCGAGCAGCCGGTGTTCTCGCGCGACTTCCCTCCAAGCCAAAATCTCGAATAGCTAACGTGCAAACGGCACGTCACCTTCGCAGGTTACCTTTCGGCATAGGAGCGCGGCACGAAGCGTTTTGAAGTCTAAGGTTGGCTAGTCACATTTCGTGTTGGGCCTTGCTCGGTAAACATCAAACTGCGGCAGATGACGTTCGTTGAGCCTTTCGTCTATCGTGGTCGCAGACCTTGTTTCGGCGATTTTCCGGATGTCTATTGAGCCAAATGTTCACTTGGCGAGGAGCGATGGTGCCGGCCCGCGTTGTGGCACCACAGCGCGGGCTTAACAGCATCGGGCCAGTGTTCCGCGGATGATTACTCGCCATCCGATTCCTTCCAACGATGGACACCAGTTTGTGATGGGGCAGTTCCCTCATCAGCAGGCGGCATAAGCGCCCCTTGAGTGTCGGGACGCGATGCTGTGGGCGGTACCCCTTTCTCCGCTGCTTGCGGCGTGGGGTTATCCGACCTCGGCTGCGTGACAGGGCCAACGATCGCTTGGCTCCCGTCGCTGACCGAGACCACCGTTACGTTCGGTACGCTGCCACTTCGGCCGGGCTCAAGGGCTTGACGTTGGGCGAGCCGGGTTCGTGCGAGCTTGTTGTATGTTCGCTCAGCAATATCGATCTCCTGCGGAGTTTTCGCGAACCAAAGCCGCTTGCCAAACTCCATAGTCAGCACGTGCGTCACCAAACCATGCACTTTGTCGGCCGCTTCAGTGCGATTGCGAGGCTTATCGCCTTGCAAGAACGCGATCGCAAACCCAAACCGTGCACCGTCGAACTTTCCATCCTGGTCCAAGAACAACCACAGAATCTGTTTGAGCAGAC
The DNA here is from genome assembly GCA_036272395.1 of Xanthobacteraceae bacterium. Taxonomy (GTDB): domain Bacteria; phylum Pseudomonadota; class Alphaproteobacteria; order Rhizobiales; family Xanthobacteraceae; genus BOG-931. The sequence goes on along the minus strand of DATAYT010000076.1, from coordinate 15,146 downwards.
CTGTACAAAAAACGACATCGTCTATTCCTATCACGACGCTGAGTTGCTGGAGAAACGCGTCAAATTCATCGCCAGCTTCGGCCTGTTCACGCGACGTCTGAGGATCAGCATCATTCGGTGTCAGACCATGATGTTTGTTGGCCTCGCCTTTGGCCGGAAGTTTCTTACTCGCACACGATGCTTGATCATCAGCATCTTTCGGCACCAGCCCTTGAAAATTGTTGGCCTCGCCTTTGGCCGGCGGTTTTTTACTCATTTCATTACCTCGGTTTGATGTAGTGGCGCTGGGCATGACCCAGCTCAATCCATCGCTGAAGCGACGGCGCGAACGCCTGTACGCGACCTCCCCAAGCGGTCCAGTTGGACCGATCAGGGAGATTGGACGCCACGCTCTCTAGAAAAACGCACGCTATCGGGATCAACGGGCAGCGATTTTCATCTGCAGCCCTAAAAATGCACACCCAAAGACGTGGTCATTTTGCTTGGCCACGCACGCAACAAGGGCATCGGCTCGGTCTGCGGCTTTGAGGGCTACCACCGAACGTGCACTAGTGCCGATTATAGTTTTTTGCAGGACGAATCAAGTCTTTCTCGACAATACGGTGCGGCGCTACTTTGTTGTTTTCAGTTTTTTTAAATTTGACGGCCCGGATCGGTCCTGGGGCACGGCGCTCCGGATACGTCTTGGCGACTTCATATTCAGGTTGAGGTGGGCTTCCAGCACCCGGATGTGCAGCTCGCGCAATTGGTCGGGCGAGACTTCGGACGACGCGCCGCCGATCACACCCGCACAAAGCCGCGCGGTGTTGCGTGCAGCGGCTCGATCCCGGTCGCCGTGATCAAAACCAGTTCGCCGGTCTGAACGCCGGCTTTGCCGTCGGGGGTGACGACGTTCGGCTGGATCACCACCATCATGCCGGCGCGCAGCGGCTCGTCCGGTATGTGCGCGCTGGGCCGGCTCTGCGAGCCGAGCACCGGCGGCAGATAACCGTCGCCATAGCCGTGCAGCAGGTCGTCGATAATGGTAAAGCCGGCCTGTTCGATCACACTCGCCGCATCGATGATTTGCTGCGGCATGGTGCCGTCCTTGAGCACGGCGGCAATCGCATCGAACGCGGCGTCGGCCGCGGCATGCAGATCGCGGTAGAGCGGCGACGGCTCTGCATCCACCGCAAAACTGCGCAACACCTGCCCGGGATGTTCCCAGAACGCGGCGCTGATTTCGGCAACGACAACGTCACCCCTATTGACCGTGCGGTTGGCCACAAATTGCGTCGGCACGCCGATCGACGGATCGCTCATCGGCGTGACGCCGAAGAAGTGAATGACGTTGGTGCCGCCGAGCGCTATATAGGCGCGTTCGACCAGATCGGCGAGCTCGCGCTCGGTCAGCCCTAGCCGCAAGCCGTCGCGCAGCGCCGCCATGCCGCGGTCGGTCAAGGCGGCGCCGATGCGCATCCACTCGATCTCCTCGGCCGACTTGATTTGGCGCAAGCGCGTATAGCGGCGGTTGAGATTGGCGATCGCGCCGAAACGCGCCGCCAGCATGGCGTGCTGCTCGAACGTCATCGGTCCGATCACGCCGACGCGGTCTGTGCGCGCGCCACGGCGTTCGAGCGCCGCGACGGCGGCGGCAATCGATGAACCGCCGCCCCAGGCCACCTCCGCCGGCGCAGCGAGGCGGCGCGCCAGCGGCACATGGTTGATGTGCTGAATGAATAAAGCATCGGTAATTTTCGGTGTCAGCACGCCGACCGCCTCGGCGGTCACCGGCCAGCCGGTCAGCCACTGCACCGCCGAGCCGAAGCGATTGGCGCCGCAATAGATCAGGTGATCGAGCTCGAATTCGGCGAGGAGATCCTCGACAGCGGCGCGGCGTCGCGCCATTTCAGCCCCGCTAAAACGCGGATATTCCGCCGCCAGGATGGCGCGTAACCGCGGCGGCAGCGCCAAACCCGTTGCCGGTCCGGACGCCGGCTTTGCCCTGACGTCGGTAGTCATGTCAGCAACCGTGGTGGCCCATGAGGGTGGAGCGTCGCGCCATGGAAGTTTTGATCCTAAGGGGATGGGCTTGGCAAATCCATTTTGTTAAGCCGTGTATCCGGGGCGCTGCGCAGCACAAGCGAAGAACGTCTTTCGGAGATTATTGCCCATGCCTGCATCATTGATCGACTCGGCGGTGTTTCGCGACATCTTCTCGACCGAAGCCATGCGCGGCGTGTTTTCGGATGAAAACAGGGTGCAGAAATATCTCGATTTCGAAGCGGCTTTGGCGCGCGCCCAGGCCCGGCTCGGCATCATCCCCAAAGAGGCCGCCGAGGAGATCTGCCGGCATTGCCACGTCGCCGAGATCGATTTTGGCAAACTGAAAAGCCAGACCGAGCGCATCGGCTATCCGGTACTGCCGGTTGTGCAGCAGCTTGTCGGTCTGTGCCGCGATGGGCTCGGCGAATGGTGCCACTGGGGCGCCACCACCCAGGACATCACTGATACCGCCACGGTGATGCAGATTCGCGAGGCGCTCATCCTGATCGAGCGGCATCTCGACGGCATTGCCGGCGCGCTCGCCGCGCTCGCGCGCAAATATCGCGACACGCCGATGGCCGGCCGCAGCAACCTGCAGCAAGCGGTGCCGATCACCTTCGGCTACAAAATGGCGACGCTGCTTGCCGCTTTCGCGCGGCACCGCGAGCGCCTGAACGAATTGCGCTCCCGCGTTCTGGTCGGCGAGTTCGGCGGCGCCGCCGGCACATTGTCCTCGCTCGGCGGCCGCGGCCTCGCCACCCAGGCCGAACTGATGAAGGAGCTCAAACTCGGCGTGCCGGCGATCGCCTGGCACACCGTGCGCGATTGCATCGCCGAAGTCGGCTGCTTTCTCGGGCTCGTCACCGGAAGTTGCGGCAAGATCGCGCTCGACGTGAAGCTTTTGATGCAGACCGAAGTCGAGGAAGTTTACGAGCCGTTTCACGAGGGCCGCGGCTCATCCTCGACCATGCCGCAGAAGCGCAATCCGATCTCGTCGGTCTATATCACCGCGCTCGTCTCCGTCGTGCGCCAGCAGGTTGCCGCCTTGCTCGACGCCATGGTCGAAGATCACGAGCGCGCCACCGGCCCGTGGGAGATCGAGTGGCTCGTGTTGCCGGAAATCTTTTGTCTCGCCGCGGGCGCCCTGGCGCAGACCGAATTCGTCCTCAAGGGCCTGCACGTCGATGAGAAAAAGATGCGCGCCAATCTCGATTTGACCAAGGGCCTGATCGTCTCGGAAGCGGTGATGATGGGGCTTGGTCCTTATCTCGGCCGGCAATATGCGCACGATCTCGTTTACGACGTCTGCCGCAAGGTGGTCGCGAGCGGCCGGCCGCTGATCGATCTCCTTGCCGAGAACGCCGAGATCGCCAAACATCTGGATCGTGCGGCACTGGAAAAGCTGTGCGACCCCGCGAACTATCTCGGTGAGGCCGGCGCCATGGTCGATCGCGTGCTGGCGATGACGGGACGGTAGCAAGGCTGTTTCCCGAATTTGTCACGTAGGTTTCAGCCTTGGCGCGGTCGCGCCGGGCGCTTATGCTTTTTCGGCAATCGATAGGGACGACCCGACGGCTTGGCTGGCCGCGGGGGGCATAACGGTGAGTGGAGCGGCATCAGCCGTCGGGCGCCCGCAGTAGGAGGGAGGCCATGCAATACAAGCCGAAAAACATCGCCGCGCTCCAAGTGGCGCTCGGTGGCCTGCCGGACGCGATGCATGTCGAAGCGGACCGCGATGTCGGCGTGTCGGCAAAAACCGTCGGCGAGCTGCGCAAAGTGACAGCCTGGCCCGATAACTTGGTGATCGCGACGCCGCAAGAACGCGGGCCGAGGAGCGCGATCCGCGTGAGCAAAGCGAGCCACGCCACTCGCGTCACGCCGAAAACTTAGCCTAGGGCGGTACTCATAAATCGGTTCGGCCAAAGTCAGATCTGCCGTTCTTTGATTCACATCAAAGTTCGCAATTGGCGCGTGAACATAATGGGTTTGTACAAGCGTCAAGGAGGCGACAATGAAGCGGCTAGCTTTTGCACTTGGTATATTGACTGTCAGTTTCTGCGTAGCGCCTCCAGCGCTCGCTGATTTTGCCGTGGTCCGCTTTAACAGCGGCTTTTGCCGCATTTGGACCGATACAGCATTCGGCCCGCAGGACGGGCAGTTTGTGGTATTCCGAATGCATCACCGTCAGTTCGACCGCTTCCATACCCGGGAGCCGGCTGAGCGAGCTCTGCATTGGGCTGTCTCGCGGCATGTCTGCCGAACAAACTAATAGCCGCCTAACAATGCCCGCCGGCTGCTCTGCGATCTTTTGCGGACAGCCGGCGGCTCGGTTAGAGCTGGAAAATGCGCCGCCGCCGCGCGGGTTGCTTATTGGGAGGCCGCAGGTGCAACTATGATGAATTGGACAATTAAGACCCTAACCGACGATCCTGATCGCGCGCTTGAGATTGTTCAGGAGCAGCGGACCAGGGGTTTCACCGTTTGGATCGAAGATGACCGTGGTCAGGGCGTCGACGAAGAAGCCCTGAAAAGCGGCAAGCCCGCACGATCCAAACCCACACTTTACGACAGGGAGGTGGGTGTCCTTGTTATTGTCGCGGCAGCAGTCGTTGCAATCGGAACGCTTTATCTGGTTGGCGTGTGGGTCGATCATTAACGCACCCCTTCGATCGATTCGAAATCGCCGATGCGACGGAAAGGGGGATTTATGAGCCGCCTTCTGATCATTGGAGTTTTGCTTAGTTCGGCGCTGACGCTGTATGCGCAAGCTCAGCAGCCGAATACGGCCAAGTTGAAAGCGGATGCGCAAAAGGTCGTAACCATCATTCGCGGCGATAAGGCCAAGACTCAGGCGTATTGCCAAATCAACAGCCTCGGCGGCGAGGTCGATATGGCCGCTCAGGCGAAAGATGAGCAGAAGGCCGACGTGCTGACCAAAAAGATAAACGAGCTAGAGAAACAATTAGGCCCCGAATATCTCGCCCTGTTCGACGCGTTGAATAACGCGGACCAGGACTCGAAGGATTTTCAGGACATCCTTTCGATGTTCGATTCGCTCGACCAATCCTGTCCGCGCTAAACAGCAAAGATGCGGATGACCGACGACTGGAAGAAGACAGTCCACCGCAACAAACTCCTTGGTATGTGGGCTGCGGAAAAATTGGGAATCACGGGCCAGGACGCCGAGAATTATTCGGATGCCCTCGCCGTGGGCACGCTCGATCCCGAGCGGAGCGATGTGCTCGGCAAAATCCGCAAGGACTTCGACGCCGCGGGCGTAGTCCAGTCGGACGAGCAGATTCTGCGCGTCATGAACGAACTCACGCTCCAAGCCGGGAACCTGATGCCGGGAATGCGAGGAGGCGCCTCGGATGCTTTGACGGTGCTGCTCGCGCGCAAACTCAAGCCGGAATGAGCAAACATTCCGCCGACGTCAAGTCACTGGCGGCGGCCAAAGGTAGAGCGTGATGGCAAAGACCGCGTAGACGAACAACAACAGAAACGCCAACGAACCAGGCCGAACGCCCGCCGCTGGTGATGAACGCCGCGACAAGCGTTGCAACAAAGACCATTACCACGGCGCCGGGCCAGAATTGCAGGTCCATTGGCGTCGGCCCGATGACGTAGCTAAGAAGCACGAGAACGGGTCCAACGAATAGCGCAATCTGCGAAGCGCTCCCCAGCGCGATCCCGACGCTCAGGTCAAGCCGGTTCTTGCGTGCTGCCGAAAACGCCACGGCCATTTCGGCCGCACCGCCCACGAGCGCCACAACGATGAAGCCGACGAACGCCTGGCTCATCCCGAACGTTTCTGCCGCCTTCTGCACCGACTCAACAAAAATCTCGCTCACCAGCGCCACAAGCACCGTGACAACGGCCAGCGTAATCAGGGCCAGACCCATGGGCCACGCCGGTTCGCTTGGCTCGCCGTGCTCCGAGCCGGCAAAAATTTCGCGGTGCGTCTTAAGCGAGAACACCAAGCCCAATCCGTATCCGACGATCAGCAGCACGGCCAAGGCGACGCTGAGCTTTTGGGTCAACGCGGCGCCCGGCACCAAGTCGGCTTTGGCGATCGCCGAAGGACTCACGAGCGCAATGGCGGCCAAGAAGAGCAAAGCGGCGTCCAGACGGGCGGTAGCGCGGTTGTACTCCTGGATGTGATGCTTGAGGCCGCCAAGAAGGAAGGATGCGCCAAGCATGAAGAGCGTGTTGGTCACGATGGCGCCGGCAATAGAGCCTTTTACCAGCGCATACTCGCCGGCACGGAGCGCCGCCGCTGCAATCACCAATTCCGTGAGGTTTCCGAGTGTCGCGTTGAGGAGCCCGCCCACCGTATCGCCGGTCTTTTCCGCAACAGATTCGGTCGCATGGCTGAGCAAAGCGGCAAGCGGCACAATCGCCACAACTGAGAGGACGAAAAGCAGCGTGTGCGCCGTGGGGACCAGTTTGGGGGCCACCAATGCTACCGGCACGAGGGCCAATAGCCAAAACATCGGGTTATGGCGGAGTTCCTTGAGCAGAGGAGTCACGGTGGACCTCCTCCTCGCCGCGCCGGCGAGACTTGAAACCAGATTGGCCCGCGAGGATCGCTACACCTGTGATGATCGTCTCATCGGTCCTCAATGCGACCGGACCAAAACAGTGCAACGACCCGAGCAGCTAGAGCATGATCCCGAAAAGTTGGTACGGGTTTTCGGAAAAGATTATGCTCAAACAACAAGCTAAAGCGAAATGGCGATTCAAAGTAATCCCATTTCGCTTTAGGCGGCGGCTTTGTTCTTGATCGCGCCGATGATCGCCGTGAGTATGGCCCCGCCAGCGCCACCCGCGACCACCTGTGAGATTACTCCGCCGACACTCAGATTACCGGACTGGGCTGCGGCCACGACCGACGGTAGCGCTAACGTAACGATCTGGCCGAGCACTCCGCCTCCAACCAAACCGGAAATGACGTTTCCAATCGTACCGAGATCAAACGTTGGCGATGCCTTACCAGTAGCCGCTCCACCGAGAGCCCCTGCAATGAGGTTGATGATAATCTGTTCCATTTCGATCTCCCCTGACTGGTCGAGAATCCCAGTTTCTGAGCAAAAAGGGGGCGAGGCTTTGACAATAATCAAAAATGCATATGCCCGAGGCGGCCGGCTGAACGTAGCATTTGTGGCAGTAAGAGGCGGCGTTCGGCGCCGTGATGGGCGTTTTTGATTCAGATCAATTTCACGCGACCTCGTTTGATTTAGCTAAGCTATGCGGAACGGTCCTCTGCGAGGAGGAGGGCCGCTCCCCTTTCCTCAAAAACTTAGGCCGCCTTGGGTGGCCTTATTTTTTGCGGATGGCGCCTTGCGAATCCAGCTTGGCTGGATCAGGCCTGCCTGACCCTAAAAAATCGCCAGCGAGATTTGTTTTTGCGGGGATGACAAAATTATGAATTTCGATCACCGTTTATTATGCCCACTCCCAGCGGCCCCTTTTCCTTATCGTAATTGCGGATTCCGCTGGCGCACCTGAACAAATGTTTGTCTGAAAATCGCAAGTTTTTTGCGGCGGGACCAGTTATCTGAAAAGCCATCGGGGTCAGGTTCGGGACATCGCGGCCCAGAGACTGCTTTGTCCATGCATTACGAATGCTTTGGTGGAGACGCGGTACGGCCACCGCTTTGCTCGCGTTGCGCTCAAATCATGGGGCTCGCTCGCATAACGTGGCGATTTGACGACCTCCCCGAGCTTTACATTTTCGAGTGCCGACTTTGCGGCGTGTCGCATATCGAGGCGGCGTTCCACGATTTTTCGCCGCGTGAGCATGGTTCTCCGGCAATCGGCAACTGATCGTCAGCTGCCCATCACCTGCTCATAAGCAGAGTCTCTAACCGCCAATCCAGGAGTGTCTAAATGGTGGAGCGTTTGAGCGCCGCGATTTGCGGCATTGGAATCGTGTTGCTTTGTTCCTCCGTCGCAATGGCGCGATCGGAGATCCGCGTTATTCAATCCACCTATGGCACGATTGTTGGTGCGGCGTCGATGTACAATCCCTTTCGACCTGGATATCGGGAGGGAGGCGTAGAGACTGCCTCGGGTGAACGCTATAACCCATTTGCGTGGGCGGCTGCGATTCAAACTGATTTGCGTGAGAAATTTGGTGGTGTCCGTCGCGGCAACAGGACCAGCTTTGCTCTTGTTGAAGCCATCGATAAGAAGGTCATCGTCAAAATAAACGATGTCGGCCCGCTGAAGCCGGGTCGTGTTATTGACCTCAATGAGCAAACAATGCGCTATTTCGATCCGACATTGCAGCTTGGACTAATTCACAACATCAAGGTCACACCTCTGAGCGGGGATGATTGGTCGCCTGGACCAATCGCCGAAAGGTGATCGCCGGTTTCTTTCGCAAAGCAGCAATGATCGCGCTTCATGTCCGCTGTGGGTCAGTGCGGACATGAACTTGGAAGCACAGTGCGGGAACCATATCCAAACGGTTTCACGATAAAATACGATGGTTGAGGTAACGCATTGGCTTGCCGCTCTCTGGCCGAACTCTTTGATTAAAATCAAAGCAACTTCGTACCACTGTGTGCCTATCTCTCCATCGTGAGGCTCCTGGGCGGGATATGTTTAGGAGGTCACGATGGTGACATTACCGAAGATGCGAACCGCTGCCTTGGCAGCAGCGCTGGTCGCTACGGCTGTCCCAGCGCTGCCTAATTCGGCGCAAGCCGCATGGTGGGGTTGGCGTGGCGGCTGGGGATGGGGCGGCGTCGGTGTCGGCCTCGCTGCCGGCGCACTGGTCGGAGCCGCTTTAGCTAGTCCCTATTACGGCTACGGGTATGGCTATCCTTATTATGGTGGCGGTTACGGCTACGGCTATGGATACGGCTCTGGCTACGGCTACCCGTCGTCTTATGCCTATAGCTATCCTTCTTATGGATATGGCTCCTCGGTCTACTCGTATCCCTACACGTACGGCAGCTACGCCCCTCGCACCTATGCCTATGCCGGATCCTATTTGCCGCACCGGCACTGGGCAGCGCGGCACATCTATCGAACCCACTACGTCAGGCATTGACGCTGGGATTGATCGACGCCAGCCACCAACGGCTGGCGCTTCGCGCGCGCTGTCTGCCTCGCGGCGCGCGCGACCAGTAGTTCGGGCATAGCAGATATTCGTCGCATTACCCGATCAGCCCTTCTCGGCACGCGGTAGATCCCTGTCTGCGCAACTGTGACTCAGGTCACAGGGGAATCCCTACCCCAGGCGCTAAAAAGGAGGTCTTGGCCTGATCGAGAACCATCAGTCGCGTCGCAATATTCGACTGTACGGCCGAGCGACGACGCCGGACGGAGGCACTGAAGATGCCGCTCATCCCCAAGCTCATCCCGAATACTGCCGTGCTTCAGCGTATTGCCACCCTGCCGCTTACGACTTATCAAGCCGGCGAAACCGTATTTGCTGCGGGTACGAAAACCGGTCGCTTGTTGATCCTCAGGAAAGGCGCGGTCACAATCGAAAAGGAAGGCATAGAGATTGCCAAGGTGACGGAACCCGGCGCCGTGTTGGGCGAGCTCTCAGCGCTGCTGGATCAGTCGCATACCGCCGACGTGCGAACCTTGGAAACCTCGCAGTTTCGCGTCGCGCGCGCCGAGTTGCTCGAAGAAGATCCCGTCATACTCTTGTACGTTGCGGCAATCCTGGCCCAGCGTCTCAACCTCGCAAGTGAAGCGCTCATTGAACTGAAGAGCCAGGTCCAACTGCACCACATAGTTGGCAAATCGATTGGCAAAGCAGTCAAGAAAATGGAAGAACTGCTAAGCGCTACGGGCGCCGATCTCGTCTATGCCCCGGGAATATGAAATCGCGCCAAGCGATTTGTGAATACCACGCCTTGGTGCGTGATCGCTGAAGGCTTCATTCCGCCGCAGCAGCTTTAGCCGCCGCCTGGTCACGCACGAATTTGTCGATCGCGAGCTGATCGACCTTGCCGGAGCCGAGCATCGGCATTTTATCGAGCACGACCACTTCGGCCGGCAGCATCAGCTCGGACGCGTGCTGCGCGCGCGCATAAGCCATGAATTCGGCGCGCGTGGCGCCGTGCTTGTCGGTGACCATGATCAGGCGCTCGCCTTTGCGCGGATCGGGAACCGACGACACCGCGGTGACGCTGTTCGGCCATAGCTCGGCCGCGAGCATTTCAACCGCCGCGAGCGAGACCATTTCGCCGCCGACCTTAGCGAAGCGCTTGGCGCGGCCTTTGATCGCGACGAAGCCCTGGTCGTCGATGGTGACGATGTCGCCGGTGTCGTGCCAGCCCTCCGGCGGCACTTCCAGCACGCCGGGTTTCTCAGCGCGCAGATAGCCGAGCATCACGTTCGGCCCTTTGACATAAAGCCGGCCGCCCTCCTCGACGCCTTCGACTTTCTCGAGCTTGGCCTCCATGCCCGGCAACAGCCGGCCGACGGTGCCGAACTTGTTGAACATGGGCGTGTTGAGCGCCATCACCGGGGAACATTCGGTGACGCCGTAGCCTTCGAGAATACGCAATCCGAATTTTTCCAGATAAATCCGTCGCGTGGCCTCCTTCACCGGCTCAGCGCCGCCGAGCACGTAGCGCAGCGAGCGGAAATCGTAAGGATTGGCGACCCGCGCATAACCGTTGAGGAAGGTATCGGTCCCAAACAGCGCGGTGGCGCAGGTCCAATAGACCAGTTCGGGCACGGTGCGGTAATGCAGCGGCGACGGATAGAGATAGACTGGCACGCCGGAGACGAGCGGCAATATCGTGCCGGCGGTCAGCCCGAATGAATGAAACACCGGCAGCACGTTGAAGAGTTTATCCTCGCGGCCGAAATCGATGCGGGCCGCCGCCTGCGCCACATTGGCGAGCATATTGCGGTGGGAGAGCACGACGCCTTTGGGCGAGCCTTCGGAGCCCGAGGTGAATAAAATCGCGGCCCAATCGTCGGGCTTGCGCGCGACCAGCGGTTTCTTCCAGCCGAGAAAGCCGCGCAACTTATCCGCCAAGCCGATGGTCTTGCCGATGTCTTCCAAATAAACGATGCGGACCTGCGCCTGCACTTGCGCAATCAGATTGTCCAGCCGGCCCTTCTCGACGAAAGCGCGCGAGGTCACGATGGTGTCGACCTGGGCGGCGCGGCAGGCCGCCAGCACATTGGCGGCGCCGGCGGTGAAATTGATCAGAGCCGGAACGCGTCCGCCCGACATGACCGCCAACAAGCTAATGACCGCGGCGTTCGAGGTCGGCAGCATGACGCCGAGCGCATGGCCTTCGAGCGCATAGGGCATCAGCTTGCGGCCGAGGATCGCGGTCGCCTGCAACAGGCGGCGATAGCTCATCTGGCCCCGCACCGGATCTTCTACCGCCGGCCAGCCGGGGCCATGGACCTTGGCGGCCTCGATCACCGCTTCGACGACCGTGCGGTCTGTCGGCGTGGTGCGGAAGATCAGGTCCGACATGATCGTGTACAGCGCCGAGCCCGCGGCCTGCCGCCGCTTGCGACCCTTGAGCTCGGGATCGAGCTTGAGTTGCACCGGTTCGAGGATCGTCACGGTGATCTTCGGGAACATCCGGCGGCGCACTTGCGAGCGCTTGAGCCGGCTGAAGATCGTCATCTCCGGCCCTTCGATGCGGACGGGAACCACCATGGCGTCGGATTTGTCGGCGATCAGAGCCGCGCCGTCGTAGACCTTCATCAGACTGCCGGTGACGGTGATGCGGCCTTCCGGAAAAATCACCAGCATGTCGCCGGCGCGCACTGCATTGATGATGGCGCGCAGCGAGAACGGCTTGAGCGGATCGAGCGCCATGGTGCGCACGAATTTGAGGAACGGCTGGATCCACCAGTTTCTCGACATGGTGACGTCGATGGCGAAGACCGGCCGCTTCGGCAGGATCGACGTCGCCAGCGGTGGATCGAGGAAGCTCACATGATTAAGCGCGATGATCGCGTTGTGTCCGGCTTTGTCGATGTTTTCGAGGCCTTTGACCTCGAGCCGGAAAAACGCGCGGAACACGATCGAGAGAAAATCGTGAAGCCAGCTTGCCGGCATGGTCATGCCGATTGCGATGGCGACCGCAATGTTGGCGGCGCCGATCAACCCGAACAGGACGGGCGTGCCGTAGCCGAGCTTTTGCAAGACGGCGAGGATGACCGCGCCGGCGACCATGAAGGCGGCGTTGAGCACATTGACCGCGGCGACCACGCGGGCGCGCCGATCGGCGCCGGCCCAGACCTGTACGGCGGTGAACACCGGCACAATGAACAAGCCGCCGGCGACGGCGAGGCCGGCGAGATCGATGGCGATGTGGAAACTACAGCGCGAGGCAAAGAACGCCCCGAGCGACATTGGGCTTGTTGCCGGCACGATCGCCGAAGCGGTCCAGCCGAGGTCGAGCGCGAACAGGCCGAGGAGAACGGCGGCGACCAGCGTCGGCAGCAACACGATGCGGCCGGCCGCGAGCCAGGCCGCCAGGCCGGAGCCGATCGCAACCGCGACCGAAAAAATCGTCAAGAACAGCGTCACCACTTCTTCGCTGCCGCCGATGGTGAAGGAGACGAGCGGTGGCAACAGCGAGAGAACCAGCGCGCCGACGAGCCAGAACCAGCTGGCGACCAGCGCGCCCCACCACAGCCGCGGATCGGCGCGAAGTTGTCTGATCAGCGAACCAGTAGAGACAAGAACATTGCGATTGATCGCCAGATCCGGCGCGCCCTCGCCGCTTTTCGGGATCGACAGGCTCGCCAGCCAGCTCGCCAGCGAGGTCAAGATCATCATCCAGGCGAAATGGATCGGGTTAGAGTTGCCGTTGGCGGCAATGCCGGCGACGATGGTGCCAAAGAGAATCGCGAGAAAGGTTCCGCCTTCGATCAGCGCGTTGCCGGACGGCAATTCGCGGCGCTCAAGCAGGTCCGGCAGGATGCCGTATTTGATCGGGCCGAACAGCGAGGCCAGCGTCCCGAACATGGCCACCGCAAGAAACAACAGCGCGAGCGAGTGAAAGGCGAAGCCGGCGACTGCGATGATCGCGGCGCCGATCTCGGTGAGCTTGATCCGCTGGGCGACGAAGGCTTTGTCAAAGCGGTCGGCGAGTTCGCCGCCCAGCCCCGACAAAAAGAAGAACGGCGCGATCAGGGTGGCGCCGGCGATCGTGATCAGGACCGCCGAATTGGCCCCCGCCACTTCGAACAGGATGACGAAGACCAGCGCGGTTTTCAGAAAATTATCGCCGAAAGCCGCGAAGAACTGGCACCAGAACAACGGCGCGAAACGGCGCGTCGTCATCAATGACATCGACATGTGCGCCCCGCGTTACGTTCCTTGCGTGCCGTGCCGCCCCACCCCGGATAATCTAGACGACGGCATCGCAAATGGCGATGCAGCAGCTTCCGCGGGCTAGCACATTGCAAATATTATCGAAATCGATTTGTGCAACCGCCGGCGTGCACCCCCTTTTCGCCCCCTGCACCCCTTGGCGCCGCGCGCGGCTTTGTTAAGCCACCGCCAGCCATCAAAACCCCGACGCCCGCTCGACCTGATCGTACCAGTCAAAGCCCATGTCTTTGACGATGCGATTGCTCATGACGATGATGCGGCATTCCGTGCCCGGATTGGCGACGTGCTGGTGCAGCGTGAACGGCGGAATGTAGACATAGTCGCCGCGTGTCCACTCGTATTTCTTTGGCGCCTCGGCCCATTGCCAGTCGAAGGCTTCCAGGCAATCCCATTTCAGATCCCAGTGCAGGTCGTAGCCGGAGCCTTCGACGACGAAAAATAATTCCTCCCACATGTGGCGGTGCTTGCCCGAGCGCTCGCCGTCCTTGAGGAATTGCATATAGGCTTCGATGCAGCATTCGCGCGTCTGCATCTTCTTGTGCACGAGATGCTTGATCAATCCGTCGGGCGAGCGCTCCCACGGCATGTCCTCGGCCTTGATCACGTTCGGGCGCGTCGCATATTCGGCGCGGAATTTTTCTGAAGCGACCAGGTCCTCGGCAAGAAAGGTGCTGGTGGCGGAGCCGGACAGCGCGGCGTGTTTGTCTTCGAATGGCATTGTTGTTCTCTCCACTCAGATGTCGGTCGGTGGTTTGAAATCCTCATGGCCGGGCGGCAGCTTGTCGGTCGGCCATTCCACCATTTTCTGGAAAAGGAGGTGCATGAACTGAAACAGCGGCTTCGCCTTGAACACCAGGAGAATACAATCCTCGTTCTCGTCGTCGTTGAAGTGCTGGTGCACGCAGCCGTTCTCAACGAGCATGACGTCGCCGGCTTCCCATTTCATGTGACGGCCGTCATGCACGTCGTGGCCGTGGCCCTTGAGCACATAGAACACCGCGCTGTTGAGATGGCCGTGTTTCTGGCCGGCATTAAGCGGCGCATAGCATTCGATATGCGATTCGATCGACTGCACGATGTTCACGGCCTGCGGCGAGATCACGTGCTTGCCGTACATCGCCGGCCCGCCCTTCCAGGGATGATCCTTCGACGAATAAACGCGCGGCTCTTCGAGCAACCTTTTGTAAAGATGGCTGTAGGTGCCTTCCAGCGCACGGACGAAGGTGCGCTTCTTGGCCCAGCGTTCCCATTTGCCGTGCTTGATCTCGTCGGCGTCTTCCTCGGACGGCTTGTTATGCCCAAGCCCGGGCGTTTCGTGTTCCAGCATGCCGGTCATGTTCGCGATCCTTTTGAAACTTTTTCACGGTCGCCGTTTGCGCGTCGTTTACGGGATTTCGCACCGACGCGCAATGTCGCACCGGCGCCGCGTCAGGCGGGATTTATCGCGAGCCTGCGAAAGGTTACGATCGACGCAGCGAGAAGGGGTCGCATGATAACCATCGCCAGAGGCTTAGGCGCGGCCGCGGTCATCGCGCTCGCGCTCACACTGCCGCACATTCCGGCGGCGCGCGCGCAAAGCGTCGCCGATTTCTATCGCGGCAAATCGATCGATCTCGACATCGGCTACAGCGTCGGCGGCGGTTATGACCTTTATGCCCGTTTGATCGCGCGGCGGCTTGGCGCGCATATTCCCGGCAATCCGACCGTCGTGCCGAAGAACATGGAAGGCGCCGGCAGTCTGCGGCTCGCGAATTATCTTTATTCAGCGGCGCCGAAC
>DATAYT010000075.1:0-6990 GCA_036272395.1 Xanthobacteraceae bacterium | reverse complement strand
GCGGCAAAGAATAGCCAGCGATAATAGGGGGCGCGCAGCCGATCGCCGGGAGGCGGCGCCAGGCGCGCCCGCGGAAAGGCATCGGCGAGATAAGCGCAGATCGCCGCAGTTTCGGTGACCACCGCATCGCCATGGCGCAGCGCCGGCACTTTGGCCATCGGATTGATTGCGAGAAAGGCCGGCCCCTTCATCGTTGAGGCATAATCGAGCACTTCGACCTTGTAAGGCTCGCCAATCTCTTCGAGCATCCAGCGCGCAACGCGTCCGCGCGACATCGGATTAGTGTAAAGAACGAGTTCGTCGGCCATGGCGTATACTCCGAAATGAGCGGCGCAATATGGGATGACGCGCCACCGGCTGCAAGCGCCTCGCCGCCGTTCAATCGGGGGCACGCAGCCGGTAACCGATTCCGGTTTCGGTGAGGATGTAATGCGGGCGCTCGGGATCGGTTTCGATCTTTTGCCGCAGCTGCCGGACATAGACGCGCAGATATTGCGCGTCGGTGAGATCGCTCCACAGCTGGCTCAAGAGGAATTTATGGGTCAGCACCTTGCCGGCGTGCTGCACCAGCATTCGCAGTAATTCGTATTCTTTGGGGGAGAGCTTGATCTCCTTATCGCCGAGCTTGACGATCCGCCGCACCAGATCGACCGAGAGGTCGCCGACGCGAAAGATCGGCCGCTCGCCATGAGTCTGCAATTGATGGCGCAGCGCGGCGCGCATTCTGGCCAGAAGTTCGTCCATTCCGAACGGCTTGGTCACGTAGTCGTCAGCGCCGGAATCGAGTGCCTGGACCTTGCCGGCCTCGTCGTCGCGGCTGGAAAGCACCACAATTGGCACACTATCATTACGTTCACGCACGGCTCGCAACAGCTCATGGCCCTGCATGTCGGGCAGGCCAAGATCGAGAATAACCAGATCCGGCGGCTGCTCGCTCAACAGTTCGAGTGCCGCTTTGCCGCTGGATGCTTCGATTATCTGGTAGCCGTGTGCGGTAAGCCCCACGCGCAGCAATTTACGAATCGGCGGCTCATCGTCGATGACGAGGACCCGGAGCGGCGCGGCGCTCATGCGGCGGCGTCCAGCCGTTGCGGCTCGCTGGCAATCGGCAGTCTGATGGTAAACGCCGCGCCGCGGCGGTCGGAGCGGTTGGCGGCGACAATGGTTCCGTTCATCGCCTCGACGAAGCCGCGCGAAATCGCAAGTCCGAGACCGGTGCCGGGCCGGATCTGATCCGCCTTCGGCACGCGATAGAACTTATCGAAAATATGTTCGAGATCGTCCTGCGGGATGCCTTCACCTTCATCGAGGATTTGTAGGACAACCGAATCCCGGTCTGCCCAGCTGCGGATGAAAACCGTCGTGCCGGCTGCGGCATATTTGGCTGCGTTGTCGAGCAGATTGAACAGTACTTGCTCGAACAGGACCGCGTCTACCGACACCATCGGGACGTCGGTGGCGAGATCGAGCCGCACCGAGTGATTGCGCAAAATTTTCGTGGTTCGCTGCAATGTCGAGCCGATGATGTCCGAGACGTCATGCGGCGCGAGCTTGGGCGTCACGGCCCCCGATTCCAGGCGCGTCATGTCGAGCAGATTGGCGATAAACCGATTGAGCCGCTCGGATTCCTCAATCACGGTCGAAAGCAGTTCGGTCTTTTCGCTGTCGGTCAGCCTGTCACCGAGCTCGCGCAAGGTGCCGGCGGAGCCAAGAACCGAGGCCAGCGGCGTCTTGAGATCATGCGAAATCGAGGTCAGCAGCGCGGTACGCAGGCGCTCGGTCTCGGCGGTGCGCTGGACCCGATCCATATCCTCGACCAGCTGGACGCGTTCGATCGCGAGTGCGCCCTGGTCGGCCAGTGCATCAAGGAGCCGCCGCTGATCGGGGGTAAGCCACAGGCCGGTTTTGTCGCTATCAATGCCGATCACGCCGATGGCGCCACGCCCGGTGCGCATCGGCAGAAACAACCGCTTGGCCCCGGGAAGCGTGTCGGAACCGCGGCCGGCGGCGCGGTTATTTTCAAATGACCATCTGGCGGCGGCAAGATCAGCGTCATCGAGCATATCCTCGGGCGGATAGCCGCTCTTGACCCGCAACATTGCTTTATCGGGCAGCAGCAGCACGACGCGCACGCGCAACATCATTGCGGTCTGAAACGCCGTCGCCCATAGCACGTCATCGAGCGTGCCGGCGCCCGCCAATTTGCGGCTGAAGGAATAAAGCGACTCGACGGTGCGCACGCGGGCTTGCGCCGTCACCGCTTGCAGGCGGCCGCGGGCTGCGACGTGGGAAACGATGACGGCGACCAGCGTAAATAGCGCAAACGCCGCGATATTGTGCGGGTCGGCAATGGTAAAAGTGTAGATCGGCGGCAAGAAGAAGAAGTTGTAGCAAAGCGCGGAAACGACGCTGGCAAACAGCGACGGCAGCAAGCCAAAGCGCACCGCGATCCCAACGATCGCGCTCAGGAACACAAGGTCGACGTTCTCGACCCCGATCCAGTAATTGACCAGTTCGGCTGCGCCCAGTGCCAATGCCACGGCCAGTGTCGCGAACAGATAGGGGCGCAGCTCCAGGACGTCCTTCTGTTGCGCGGTGCGCAGCGTCTTTTTTGGAATCGGCTGTCCCGGCAGCTGATCGCCGGAGATGACATGCACGCTGATATTGCCTGACCGGCGGACGAGGTCATGAACGACCGAACCGTGCAGAATCTCGAACCAACGCGGCCGGGTCGACTTACCGATAATAATCTGGGTGACGTTATGCGTATGTGCATAGTCGATCACGTCATCGGCAATGCTTCTATTGCCGGCCGGCAGCGTCACCGGTTCGCCGCCCAGCGCCTGGGCCAGCCGCAGCGTATCGGCGACACGGTCGCGCTCCTCTTCGGAAAGCTGCACCGCGCGGCGGCCCTCGATGTACAAAGCCGTCCAAGGGCCGTGCAGCCGATCGGCGAGACGCTTGGCGTAGCGCACCAGACCGGCACAGCGCGGATCTTCGCTGATGCAGACCACAATCCGTTCGCCCGCGGCCCAAGGTCCTTGAATGGCGCGCGCCTGCATTTCCGAAAGCAATTGCTCGTCGACCCGCTCGGCGGTGCGTCGCAGCGCGAGTTCGCGTAGCGCGGTGAGATTGGCCGGTGAAAAGAAATGCTGCAGCGCGTGTTCGGCCTGCTTGGGAACGTAGACTTTTCCTTCCTTGAGGCGCTCGATCAGATCGTCGGGCGTGAGATCGACCAGCTCGACGGCATCGGCGCGATCGAAGACGGCGTCGGGCACCGTTTCGCGCACCCGAACGTGCGTGATTTGCGCGACGACATCATTGAGGCTTTCGATGTGCTGAATATTGACTGTGGTGTAAACATCGATGCCGTGACTCATCAGCTCTTCGACATCGAGGTAACGTTTCGGGTGACGGCTGCCTTCGGCATTGGTATGGGCAAGCTCGTCGACCAAAACGATTTGCGGATGACGCGCGATGATCGCGTCGAGATCCATCTCGGTGAGCGCCTGGCCTTTATATTCAACGTGCCGGCGCGGAATGACTTCGAGCCCGCTTAACAGCGCCTCGGTCTCCTTGCGGCCATGGGCCTCGACAATGCCGATAACGACGTCGTAGCCGTCTTTTCTGCGCGCCTGCGCCTGCAGCAACATCTCATAGGTTTTGCCGACGCCAGGCGCGGCGCCGACAAAGATGCGCAACTTGCCGACGCGCCGCTCTTCGCGGCGCGCCGCTTCAAGGAGCGCCTCGGGGGACGGTCGATGTTCGCTATCGCGCTGCGGGTCCGCCATTCACATTAGATATTATCAGATAGGCGGCTCTGACAATTCACCTTTGCAAGGGCTTAATCGAAAGCCTTTCCGCGTGCTTGGGGTGATGTTCGGGACGGTGCGTTAACCCGCCAATTGATCGAGCGCGAGATTAAGCAAAAGCACGTTGACGCGTGGCTCGCCGAGCAGCCCAAAGAGACGCCCTTCAGTATGGTCGACAACAAGCTGGCGAAGGCGGTCTTCCGGCACATTCCGCGCTTTGGCTATCCGGGGAACCTGGAACAGAGCAGCTTCCGGCGAGATGTCCGGATCGAGACCTGAGGCTGAAGTGGTCACGAGATCAGCCGGAACAGGCGCCGAGGCGTTCTCCTGCTTAAGTTTATCCATGTCGCCTTGGACGCGATCGACTAGTGCTTTGTTGGATGGGCCGAGATTAGAGCCGCCGGAGTTCGCGGCGTTGTACGGTGCTGGCACCGTCTTGGTCGCATCGTTGGGATCGGGCGCCGTGGTCGCGGAAGGACGGCCGTGGAAATATTTGTCGCTCTCGAACACCTGACCGATAAGTTCAGACCCCACCACCGTGCCATTTCGCTCGATCAAGCTCCCTTGCGCCTGGCGTGGAAACAGCAATTGAGCGATTCCGGTCATCGCCAGCGGATAAGCAAGGCCGGTAATGAGCGTGAGCGCGACAAGGACGACAAGCGCCGGACGGATTTGTCGCAACATGATTTCGTCTCCTTAGGCGAGATGTAAGCCGCTGACGATCACGTCGATCGCTTTGATGCCGATGAAGGGGATGATCACGCCGCCGACGCCGTAGATCCAAAGGTTACGGCGAAGCAGCGCGCCTGCGCCAATCGGCCGGTAACGGACGCCCTTCAACGACAGCGGAATGAGCGCAATGATGATCAGCGCATTGAAAATGATTGCCGACAAAATCGCGCTTTGTGGCGTTTGCAGGTTCATGATGTTGAGCGCCTGCAGTTGCGGATAAAACGCCACGAACATCGCGGGGATGATTGCGAAATACTTCGCCACGTCGTTGGCTATCGAGAAAGTCGTCAACGCGCCGCGCGTCATCAGGAGCTGCTTGCCGATCTCGACGATCTCGATGAGCTTAGTCGGGTTGGAATCGAGGTCGACCATGTTGCCGGCCTCGCGGGCGGCCTGGGTACCGGTGTTCATCGCGACGCCAACGTCGGCCTGGGCGAGCGCCGGCGCGTCATTGGTGCCGTCGCCGCACATCGCGACCAGCTTGCCTTTCGACTGCTCGTCGCGGATGAGCTTGAGCTTTTCCTCAGGGGTAGCTTGGGCCAGGAAATCGTCGACGCCGGCTTCCGCCGCGATGGCCGCCGCGGTCATCGGGTTGTCGCCGGTGATCATGACGGTGCGGATGCCCATGCGGCGCAACTCGGCGAAACGCTCGCGAATGCCGCCCTTGATGATGTCTTTAAGATGAATGACGCCGAGGAGCTTGCCGTCCTTGGCGACCGCGAGCGGCGTGCCGCCCGACTTGGCAATGGCGTCGGCGATTGCCGTCACCTCGCGCACCGTGTCGGCGCTCACCGTCGGGCGCAGCGCTTGCACGGCGCTGCCCGACCCGATGACGGTCGCCGTGCGGCCATTGAGATAGCTTAGAATGGCGTCGACAGCGCCTTTCCGGATCGAGGACGAGCCCACTTCAACGCCGCTCATCCGGGTCTGTGCGCTAAATGGAATGAAGTTTGCTTTCATTTCCACGAGTTCGCGACCGCGAATGCCGTATTTTTCCTTCGCTAGAACGACGATGGAACGGCCTTCCGGCGTTTCGTCGGCGAGCGAGGCAAGCTGTGCGGCGTCGGCGAGTTCCTGCTCGGTGACCCCGCGCAGCGGCCTGAACTCAGTGGCCTGACGGTTGCCGAGCGTGATGGTGCCGGTCTTGTCGAGCAGAAGCGTATCGACGTCGCCCGCCGCTTCCACTGAGCGCCCGGACATGGCCAGCACATTGAAGCGCACCAGGCGGTCCATGCCGGCGATGCCAATCGCCGAGAGCAAAGCGCCGATCGTGGTGGGGATCAGTGTGACGAACAGCGCGACTAGGATCACCACGGAAATTGTGCTGCCGGCATAGTAGACGTAACTCGGAATCGTCGCGGTCGCGAATACGAAGATGATGGTCAGGCCGATCAGAAGAATGTTCAACGCGATCTCATTCGGCGTCTTCTGTCGTTCGGCGCCCTCGACCAGGCGGATCATACGGTCGAGGAAGGTCGAGCCGGGCGCCGCGGTGATGCGCACGCGGATCCAGTCGGACAGCACTTGCGTGCCGCCGGTGACGGCGGAGCGGTCACCGCCCGACTCGCGGATGACCGGCGCGGATTCGCCTGTGATCGCCGCTTCGTTGACCGAAGCCATGCCCTCGATCACCTCGCCGTCCGACGGAATCATGTCGCCGGCTTCCACGAGAACAACGTTTCCAACTTTGAGGTCCGTCGAAGGCACCAGCCGATACTTCTGTGAATCGCTCGCGGCCATGAGAAGCTTGGCCTGAGTCTCGGTGCGCTGCCGGCGCAAAGCGTCGGCCTGCGCCTTGCCGCGGCCTTCGGCCACGGCTTCCGCGAAATTGGCGAACAGCACCGTGAACCACAGCCAGAGGACGATCTGGAATTCGAACAGGATATGTCCGCCGCCGGTGAAGAGGTCGCGTATCAAAACCACCGTGGTTAGTACCGTGACGATCTCGAGCACGAACATCACCGGGTTCGCCATCAGGGTGCGCGGGTTGAGCTTGAGGAAGGCCGAGCCGATGGCCGGCACGACGATCTTCGGATCAAACAGCGCCGATACCGGCATGCTCTTGCGCAGGGTTGAGGTTTCCATCGAGGTAACTCCAGCCTAATTCGACGAGAAGAGAGTGCCGGCGTTGAGCGCAAGCTGCTCGACGATTGGGCCGAGCGCCAGTGCGGGGAAGAAAGTCAAACCACCGACAATGACGATGACGCCGACGACGAGACCGACGAACAGTCCGCCGGTGGTTGGGAACGTGCCCGGCGAAGCCGGCACCAACTTCTTGCTGGCAAGCGAACCGGCAATGATCATGGTCGGAATGATCATCCAGAACCGGCCGACGGCCATCGCCATGGCGCCACTCAGATTATAGAAGGGCGTGTTGGCGCTGAGCCCAGCGAAGGCCGAACCGTTGTTGCCGTCTTGTGACACATAGGCATACAGCACTTCAGTG
>DATAYT010000074.1:0-9116 GCA_036272395.1 Xanthobacteraceae bacterium | reverse complement strand
CGAACCGACCTGCCCGAATTGCGGCATCGGCAGATGGATCACCGCGGCGATCGCCGGCGCGGTATAGCCGATCGCTTGCGTGTCGAAACCGTCGAGCGCCGCGACCAACATGCAGAGTATGAGAACGCCGATCTGAAACCGCGTGACCGGATGCCGGTCGATCAGGGCAATGACATCGACTTTCGTGGCCATGAGCGCCCCCCTAGAGTGTCCCTGCGCGACTGGCGCGCCGCACATTTGCGCTTTTGCGGCCGATTAAGACGGATGCAGGTCTTTTTCGCAAGCCGGCGGTCAGGACAATAAAGATCCCCTGCGCTTTATTGGCGCTTTTTAGTTAGCGCCGCAATTCGCTGCGTCAGGGTGCGCGATTACTCCGCCGCCAGCGCCGCGCTTTCGCGTCCGGCGCGAACGAGCCGACCGGGCATGGCGCCGGTATGCTCGCCGCGATCGAAGATCGGGGTGCCGGCGACCATCGTTGTTTCATAGCCTTCGACGCGCTGCACGAAGCGCCGGCCGCCGGCCGGCATATCGTGGACGAGTTCGGGCTTGCGCACTTTGAGATTATCGAAGTCGATCACATTGATGTCGGCGCGCAGTCCTGGCGCCAGCCGCCCGCGATCGGAAAAGCCGAAGAAATCGGCGGTCTCGCTGGTCTGCCGCTTGATCAGATGTTCGAGCGGCAGCCGCGGTCCGCGGCTGCGGTCGCGGCCCCAGTGCATCAGCATGAAGGTCGGCACGCCGGAGTCCACGATCGACGTGCAATGCGCGCCGCCGTCGCTCAAGCCAAGGAGGCAGGCCGGGTCGTTGAGCATTTCAAGAATGGGCGCGTGATCGCCCGTTACGTAGTTCACGACCGGGAAATAGAGATACTGGCCTTCGCCGCCGGTGATGTAGTCGTAGGCGACTTGGTCGGGCGGCCGGCCTTCGCGCGCGGCGATGGCGGCGACGCTTTTCTCCGGCGCCGGCTCGTAATCGGGCGGATCGCCCATGACGTAGAAGCGGTCCCACTTGCGCGTCACGGCCTGGCGGAATTGCGCCAGCTTGGCGACGTCGGCGTCGGACGGCGCTTCGGCGAGAATCTGCGCTCGCACCTGCGGATCGCGCAGCCGCTTACGCTGCTCCTCGATCGGAAGCGATTCGATTTTCTTATAGCTCGGCCGCACGGTGAACGGATTGAGCGCGGTGCCAATCCCCATCATCACGCCGATCGGCCGGCCGGCGATCTGCGCCGTGAACGAGATGCCTTGCGCGCGCGCCGCATGGGTGGCGTTGAGCAGCCGCCGCCAGCGCTGCGGATCCTCGTAGCGGTCGGTCAGCAAAAACCACACCGGCCGTCCGGTCTGGCGCGCCAGCTTGGTCATCCAGTTCAGTTCGTAATCTTCGTCGTCGAAATCGCTGTTCATGCCGAACGCGCCCATGCCGACCGCGCCAAGCGCCGAGCCGATGCCGACCAGTTCGTCGGCGTCGGCGTCGCGCGACGGCACCAATTCGCCATCCGGGGTCTTGTGCGAATCTGTGCGCGAGGTGGTGAAACCGAACGCGCCGCATTGCAGAGTCTCGATGGTGAGCCGCCGCATCTCGGCGATGTCGTCGGCCGTCGCCGGTTCGCGGCGCACGGCGCGATCGCCCATGACATAGACGCGCAGCGGCAGGTGCGCGGCTTGCGCGCCGATATCGATGGCGTGTGGTCGTCGCTCCAGCGCGTCCATGAATTGCGGAAAAGTCTCCCACTCCCAGTTCAGCCCGGCGGCGAGCACCGGATTGGGAATCTCTTCAACGCCCTCCATCAAATCCATGAGCGCGCCGCGATGGTGCTTCTTGACTGGCGCGAAGCCGACGCCGCAATTGCCGAACAGCACCGTGGTCACGCCATGCCAGCATGAGGGCGCTAGCAGGGGGTCCCACATCGCCTGGCCGTCGTAATGCGTATGCGCGTCGACCCAGCCCGGCGTGACCAGAAGCCCGTCGGCATCGATGTCGCGCTTGGCAGGACCCTGCTTGCCGCCGACCGCCGCGATGCGGCCATCAGCGATTGCAACATCACCGGTAAACGCGGCCTTGCCGGAGCCGTCGATGATGGTGCCGCCGCGAATGACGATGTCGTGCATGGCCGCCGCTCCTTGGGTCCGCTTCTGGGATCCGCTTTTGGTCAGTGGGTCCGAATTCTGAAATTTACACGGACTCGGGATGCATGATGCACCCGGCTTGGTAGGTGCGCAACGCGGTTATTGCGCAATGCAGGTCTTTGCTAATGCAGGTCTTTCCTAATGCAGGTCTTTCTAAAAGCCGTCTTTGCGGCCCAATGGACAAGCTTGGCAAAGAGCCGGCATATAGCGCCGCTTTTGTTGTCCGGTTTTTTCTGGCGGTCCGCCCGTGGCATCCTCTCCCGCAATCCGGCTCGGCGTTGATATTGGCGGCACGTTTACCGACGTGGCGCTCGAAGTCGGCGACCGCCGTTATACCGCCAAGGGCCTGACCACCGCGCGTGCGCCCGAAGCCGGCGTGCTTGCGATCGTGCGCGCGATCATTGGCGAAGCCGGCATCAGACCCGGCGACGTGCAATTGATTATCCATGGCACGACGCTTGCCACCAATGCGCTGATCGAACGCAAGGGCGCCAAGACCGCGCTTCTGACCACCGAAGGCTTTCGCGACGTTCTCGAGATCCGCCACGAGAACCGGTTTGAGCAATACGACGTCAATATCGATCTACCGCCGCCTTTGGTACCGCGCCGCCTGCGTCTGCCGGTGGGCGAACGCATTGACGCCCAGGGCGACGTGCTCGTTCCGCTCGATGAAGCGAGTGTGACCCGCGCACTCGATCAACTCACTGCGCAAAACATTGAGGCTGTCGCGGTCGGATTTTTGCACAGTTTCACCAATCCAGATCACGAACAGCGCGTCGGCGAGGCGATCGCGCGCCGTCTGCCGCACGTCGCGGTCAGCCTGTCGTCGGACGTGTCGCCGGAAATGCGGGAATACGAACGTTTCTCCACCGCCTGCGCCAACGCCTATTTGCAGCCGCTGATCAGCAGCTATCTCGGCAAAGTCGCGCGCGAGCTCGAGCAATCGGGCTTCCGCTGCCCGATGCTGTTGATGACCTCGGCCGGCGGCATCACCACGACCGAGACCGCAATCCGCTTTCCGGTTCGCCTTGTCGAATCCGGACCCGCTGGCGGCGCGATCTTTGCCGCCTGCATTGCCCGCCAGCATGGGCTCGATCACGTCGTGTCGTTCGACATGGGCGGCACGACGGCCAAAATCTGTTTCATCGATCACGGTCGGCCGCAGACCGCGCGCGCTTTTGAAGTGGCGCGCGTCTATCGCTTCACCAAAGGCAGCGGCTTGCCGCTACGCATTCCGGTGATCGAAATGGTCGAAATTGGCGCCGGCGGCGGCTCGATTGCGGCGATCGATTCGCTCGACCGGATTGCGGTCGGCCCACAAAGCGCGGGCTCGGAACCCGGGCCCGTCTGTTACGGCCGTGGCGGCAGCGAGCCGACCGTGACCGACGCCGATCTCGTTCTTGGCCGTGTCGATCCGACGACGTTTTCCGGCGGCAAGATGCCGCTCGACGCCAGCGCCGCCCAACGCGCCATCGCCGAGCGTATCGGCGCCAAGCTCAATCTCGCCGCCGAACATGCCGCGCTCGGCGTCAGCGAAATGGTCGACGAGAACATGGCCAATGCGGCGCGCGTGCATGCGATCGAAAGCGGCAAGGATTTGCGGCCGCGGACTTTGATCGCATTTGGCGGCGCGGCGCCGCTACATGCCGCGCGCGTCGCCGAGAAGCTCGGCATCGGCCGCGTTCTCGTTCCCGCCAATGCCGGAGTCGGCTCGGCGGTCGGATTATTGCGCGCGCCGGTGGCCTATGAAGTCGTGCGGGGCCGATTGATGCGGCTGTCGAGTTTCGAGCCGGAGAACGCCAACCGGCTCCTTGCGGACATGCGTGTCGAAGCCGAAGCGATCGTACGGCGCGGCGCTGCCGATGCGCCGCTTGTCGAACGCCGCGCCGCTTTCATGCGTTATCGCGGGCAGGGCCACGAGATCGCGGTCGAGCTTCCGGTGCGTGCATTCAACAACACCGATCGTGCGGCGATCACCGCATTGTTCGAGGAGGCCTATCGCCGACTCTATAGCCGGCCGATCCCCGGCGTCGACATCGAAATTCTCAGCTGGGTGGTCACCATCAGCGCGCCGGCGCAAGGCGAACTGGCAACTGCTCTGCCGGTACGGCCGAGCGAACCGAAACCGCGCGGCCGGCGCGCGCTGTTCGATCCGCAAGCGGGTGAATTTCAAGACGTGCCGATCTATTGGCGCGGCGATCTTGCGTCGGGCGCAAAGATCGCCGGACCGGCGGTGATTGCCGAAGATGACACCTCCACCGTGGTCAGTCCCTTGTTCGAGGCGCAGGTCGACAAGTTCGGCTATATTGCGCTGACCCGCCGCGAGGTTTGAGGTTCAAACTTTATGGTCGCCCGCCCCAACACCGCGCTCGCCCAGATCCATACGCAGATCATGTGGAACCGGCTGATCGCCGTGGTCGAAGAGCAGGCGCAGACCATGCTGCGCACCGCGTTTTCCACTTCCGTCCGCGAGGCCGGCGATCTCTCGGCCGGCGTGTTCGACCGGCATGGCCGCATGCTCGCTCAGGCCGTGACCGGCACGCCGGGTCACGTCAATTCGATGGCGAACGCGGTGCGGTATTTTCTCGACGTCTATCCGCTCGCGACGATGAAGCCGGGCGACCATTACATCACCAACGATCCGTGGCTCACCTCCGGCCATCTACACGACATCACCGTGGTGACGCCGAGCTTTTATCGCGGTCAAGCGGTCGGATTGTTCGCGAATACCATTCATGTGGTCGATATCGGCGGGCTCGGCATGGGGCCGGACGGACGGCAAGTGTTCGAGGAAGGCCTGGCGATTCCGATCATGCCGCTCGCGCGCGAAGGCCGCATGAGCGAAGATTTGCTGCGGCTTGTGCGCGCCAATGTACGCGAGCCGCTCCAGGTCGAAGGCGATATTTATGCCTGCGCGGCGTGCAACGACGAAGGCAGCCGCCGGCTCATCGAGATGATGGACGAGTTCGAGATCGCCAATCTCGATCGGCTTGGCGACACCATCGTCGAGGCGTCTCGCGACACCACGCTCGAACGCATTCGGGCGCTGCCCAAGGGCACCTATCGCAACAGCATGACTATGGACGGTTACGACAAGCCGCTTACGCTCAACGCCGCGCTGACGATTTCGGATGACGGCATCCATGTCGACTATGACGGCACGTCGCCGGCTTCGGCCTACGGCATCAACGTCGTGTTCAATTATTGCCTTGCCTATACTGCGTTCGGCGTGAAGTGCCTGGTCGCGCCGGACGTGCCGAACAATGCCGGCTCGCTCGAGCCGATCACGGTCAACGCGCCGGAAGGCTGCGTGCTCAACGTCAAGCGGCCCTGGCCGGTTGCCGCGCGCCACACGGTCGGGCAGATGCTGCCCGACGTCGTCGCCGGCTGCCTGCAGCAGGCGATCGCCGGCGGCGTGCCGGCGGAGGGCGCTTCGTCCTTGTGGAATCCGCAAATCTTCGGCGGCGGCTCGCTGGTCGATGAGGTCGAGGCCGGGACCGATGCCAATACGCTGCCAGAATTCTCCACCGTGATCTTTCATTGCGGCGGCGCCGGCGCGCGGCCGCAGAAAGACGGCTTGAGCGCGACCGCTTTTCCCTCCGGCGTACGCACGATACCGGTGGAGGCCACCGAAAGCGTGGCGCCGGTCGTATTCTATCGCCGCGAATTCCGCGACGGCTCGGGCGGTCCGGGCCAATTCCGCGGCGGTCTTGGCCAGGTGATCGAGCTCGGCGGCGCCGGCGCCAATCCGCTGGCGCTGTTGTGCAATTTTGAGCGCGTGCGCCATCCGGCGCGCGGGCGCAACGGTGGAAAGCCCGGCGGCGCCGGCGTGGTGACACTGCGTTCGGGACGGCCGATCCGGCCCAAGGGACGCCAGACCGTGCCGCCGCGCGACGCCATCCGCCTGCAATTGCCGGGCGGCGGTGGCTTCGGCGATCCCTGCGCACGCGATCCGAAAGCCGTGCGTGACGACGTGCTCGACGGCTTGATTACGGCGGAACAAGCGCGCCGCGACTACGGTGTCGCGATCGATGCCGCCGGTGAAGTCGATCACGCAGAAACCGGGCGCTTACGAGCGTCGAAACAGCATAACTGAGGAGCCGGCAGTGCCCATGCGCGTGATCGGCATGATCGGAGTGACGCCGCCGAAAAGCGCGGCCACTTTGCATGTTATCGAGGGCGGATTGTCGCCGAACTATGTGGCCGAGGCCGCGCGCGCCCACGAAGCGTCCGGCTTCGATCTGGTGCTGGTCGGCTATTCATCGTCGTCCGCTGAAGGCTTTTTGGTGGCGCTGCACGCCGCCGCGCGGACCGAGCGGCTTGGTTATTTGATTGCCCATCGCCCCGGCTTCGTCGCGCCGACCTTGATGGCGCGCAAAATCGCAACCTTCGACCACTTAAGCGGCGGCCGGCTCGCCATCCACATCATCACCGGCAAAACCGACGACGAGCAGGAAGGCGACGGCGATTTCACGCCCAAGGCCGAGCGCTATCGCCGCGCCGCCGAATACCTCGAACTGATGAAACTGACCTGGGCCAACGAGCGGCCGTTTGATTTCGAAGGCGCGTTTTACCGGGTCAAGGGCGCGCATTCGGATGTCCGGCCGTTGCAGAAACCGCATCCGCTGTTGTTCTTCGGCGGCGCCTCGGACGGCGCGCTAGAGATGGGTGCGCGGTTCTGCGACGTCTATGCGATCTATGCCGAGCCGCTTTCTTCCACGCGCGAGCGCATCAAACAGTTTCGCGCGCAAGCGGCGGCGCATGGCCGCGTGCCGGGCTTCAATGTCTCGGTGCGCCCGATCATCGCCGCGAGCGAAGGTGCGGCCTGGGACAAGGCCAACAAAATCCTCGCCGGCATGACCGGCGCCAAAGGCTGGAGCCGGCAGGAGTCAATGTCCGGTCCGGTCGACACTGCCGGCAAGCGGCTGATGAGCTTTGCGCTCGAACGCGACGTGCACGACGAACGGCTGTGGATGCCGATTGCGCGGGCGACCGGGGCGCTCGGCAACACCTCGTGTCTCGTCGGCACGCCGGAGCAGGTCGCGCGCGCGATCCTGGAATATTACAAACTCGGCATCGCCTCGGTACTGATCCGGGGCTTCGATCCGTTCAACGACACGGTCGAGTTCGGTCGCGAGCTCATTCCGCGGATCAAGGCCGGCGCGCTCGAACTCGATCGCCTGCAAGCGGCCGGATGAATTAAGCCGAAATCGCCAGTGCCGGCGCCGCGGCATCTTCCAGAACCATGTCGGCGCCTTTTTCGCCGATCATCACCGCAGCGGCATTGGTATTGCCGGATACTACGGTCGGCATGATCGAGGCATCGATCACGCGCAAGCGCTCAAAGCCGCGCACCCGCAGCCGCTCGTCGACCACCGCCGATGGATCGGGACCCATGCGGCAGGTCGAGGTCGGATGATAGACCGTGGTGCCGGTATCGCGGGCGAAGGTGAGGAGATCTTCGTCGGCGACGCAATCGTCGCCAGGCGTGCGCTCTTCGGCGATATAGCGGCGCATCGACGGCTCGTTCATGATGCGGCGCATCGCCTTCATTCCGGCGACCACGGTGTCGCAATCGCTGCGCGCCGAAAGATACCGCGGCTGGATCGCCGGCGGCACGCTCGGGTTGCTGGACTTGATGCGCACCAAGCCGCGGCTCTCCGGCCGCAACTGGCACACCGAAGCCATGAATCCGGGAAAGGCATGCAGCACCGCGCCAGCGGCGTCGGCACTGAAGATCAGGAAATGGATTTGTACGTCGGGCGTCGCCAGTTCCGGTCGTGTGCGCAGAAACGCCCCGGCATAGCCGGCCCCGATCGTCAGCAATCCTTTGCGCGACATTATATAGCGCAAGCCAGCGCCGTAGCGGTGGCGCCAGTGATTGATGACGTCGTTCATGGTGATCGGCTCGGTGCAGCGGTACTGCATGCGGATCTGGAGATGATCCTGCAGATCGGCACCGACGCCGGGCATATCGGCGATTACTTCGACGCCGAGGTCGCGCAGAATTTTCGCTGGCCCCAATCCGGAGAGTTGCAACAGCTGCGGCGAATTGAAGGCGCCGCCGGACACGATCACTTCGCCGTCGGCGTAGGCGGTGCGCGGCACACCGTGCTGCAGATATTGGGCGCCAACGGCGCGGCGTCCTGAAAACAGGATGCGGCTTGCCAGCGCGTTCGACGCGATCGCGAGATTGCGCCGCCACCGCGCCTCCCTCAGATAGCCGACCGCGGTCGACCAGCGCCGGCCGTTTTTTGCCGTCAACTGGAAATAGCCGGCGCCCTCCTGCGTCGCGCCGTTAAAGTCGTCATTGCGCGGAACGCCCGCGCGCTGTGCCGCTGCGATGAAAGCCTCGCACAGCGGATGCGGCTCGCAGACGTCGGACACGGCCAGTGGGCCGCCGGTGCCGTGGAAATCGTCCACGCCGCGCGCTTGGTCCTCGGCGCGCCGGAAATAGGGCAGCACGTCGGCAAAGCCCCAGCCGGCATTGCCGAGCTGCCGCCAATGATCGTAGTCCTCGTGCTGGCCGCGCACGTAGAGCAAGCCGTTGATCGAGCTCGATCCGCCAAGCACCTTGCCGCGCGGCTGGATGATCTGCCTGTTGTTCAAGTCGGGCTCCGGCTCGGTCTTGTACAGCCAATTCACTTTGGCATTGTCGAACAGCTTGCCGTAGCCGAGCGGAATGTGAATCCAGATATTGCTGTCGCGCCCGCCCGCTTCCAGCAGCAGGACGCGATGCCGGCCCGAGGCGGTGAGCCGATTGGCGAGCACGCAGCCGGCCGAACCGGCGCCGACGATGATGTAGTCATACTCAGCCATCGTTATTCCCCCTTTGCCGGCGATGCTACCGGGTGAAGTCGCTTGCCTCAACACGACGCGCGGGAGAGGATGCGGCGGGAGCAGGAACGTTGCGGTTTTCGATCTACAGTTTGGTGCGCCATGCTTCGGGTGCAGCCTGGCCGGAGCAATGGCGCTCGCCCGAGCCGCGTG
>DATAYT010000073.1:0-20201 GCA_036272395.1 Xanthobacteraceae bacterium | reverse complement strand
GCGCCAATAATGTAGCCGAGCGGTCGCACCCTTTCTCTAAACGCTAAATTGACGCGCCATCTTCGGCTTTGTTCGACTTTGAACCTCAAAACCCCGCCGGTTCCCGGGCATTGTTCGCGGCCCCGCCGCATGTTAGCCAAGCCGGCCAAGCGGAGATAACAATGTCGACGACGAATGGTGGCCCCGCGCCACAACCGGGTGCCCCGCAGACGCCGGTTCCGCAGATCGGCGTGCTCATGCAATATGTGAAGGATTTCTCATTCGAGAACCCAAACGCGCCACGCGCTCTGACGCCGAGCCCGCAGCAGCCTTCAATCAAGATCAATATCGGTGTCGAGGCGGCGCCCCTTGCCGAAAACGACATCGAAGTGACGCTGAGGCTGGACGGCAAGGCGGAAGTCCAGGGACTCGTACTATTTGGCTTCGAGCTGCTCTATGCCGGGGTCTTTCGCATTCTCAACGTGCCGCCCGAGAGCCTCCAGCCGATGGTCATGATCGAATGCCCCCGCCTGTTGTTTCCCTTCGCACGAGAGATCGTCGCCACGGCGACCCGCAATGGCGGCTTTCCTCCTCTGATGCTTGAGCCGGTCGATTTCGCTTCGCTTTATCGGGATCGCATGACCGCCGCGCAGCAAGGCAATAAGCCCGCTATTCCAAGCTGACGTAATCGCGCCAAACCGCGTTTTCGCCGAGGCTCGCGACAAACCGGCGGTGGGCGGCCTGCGCATCCGCCGTTAGCCGCGATGGCAGCGGGGTGGGGCGTTCTCGCACCGCGATGATCTCGCCGGGCGCCACGATGGCAGGCGCTTGCGAAAGTATAAGCTGGGCCTGACGCGCGCCGATCAGCTCGACATAGACCTCTGCCAGGAGTTCGGCATCGAGCAGTGCGCCGTGCTTGGTGCGTCGCGAATTGTCGACGGCATAGCGAGCGCACAAATCGTCGAGCCTGTTCGCTGCTCCCGGATGTTTGCGGCGCGCAATCAAGAGCGTATCGACCATGCGGTCGCGGCTCACCGCCGGATGCCCGGCGCGTTCCAATTCGGCATTAAGGAAGGCCAGATCGAACATTGCATTATGCGCAACGAGCTGCGCGTCGCCGAGGAAATCAATGAGTTCCCCCACCCGGCGCGCGAATAGCGGCTGATTCCTTAGAAAATCGATCGTCAGTCCGTGGATTTTGAGGGCCGATTCCGGCATGTCGCGTTCCGGGTTGAAATAACCATGGAACGTTTTGCCGGTCGGGAATCGATTGAAAAGCTCGATGCAGCCGATCTCGACGAGACGATCGCCGGCAAGCGGGTCCAGTCCGGTCGTTTCGGTATCGAAGACAACTTCACGCATTGAGAATTCGTTGGCCACCGCGAATCACCGGCGCCGCATTGTAGCGACGTTGCGTAAAATGTCTCGAATCTGCGCTCGGGTTTGATCGAAACTCCGCGAGCTGTCCACGACGAAATCGGCGCGGCGGCGCTTTTCCGCGTCCGGCAGTTGCTTGGCGAGCAGCGCTGCAAATTTCTCCTCGGTCATTCCCGGGCGGTCCAAAGCGCGGCGGCGCTGATCCGCGGCCGGCGCCGACACCACCACCACCGCATCGCATCGCGATTGCGCCTGGGTTTCGAACAGCAAAGGAATATCGACAACGACCACGGCAGCGCCCTGTGCTTGCGCCTCCGTCAAAAACTTTTCGCGCGACGCGGTCACAAGCGGGTGGATGATCGCTTCGAGGCGCGCAAGCGCGGCCTTGTCGTTGACGACGATTGCCGCAAGCTTGTTGCGATCCACCTTGCCGCCCGACGTTGAGCCCGGAAATGACTGCTCGATCAGAGCCGCCGCTTCGCTCTCGTAAAGGGCGTGAACGACGGCGTCAGAGTCGTGAACCGGCACACCGCATTCGGCAAAAAACTTGGCGGCGGTCGATTTCCCCATGGCTAGGGAGCCGGTAAGGCAAAGGACGAACGGCCGGTCAGTATTCATCGTGCCAGGCACCCAAAGCGCCGCAGGAATTCCAAAGCTTCGAGCAGCGGCAGCCCCAAAACGGTGAAATAATCGCCATCGACGCGTTCGAACAACTGCAGGCCGAGGCCTTCGAGTTGATAGGCGCCAACGCCTGTGATTACCGACTCACCGGCTGCCTGAAGATAAAGCTCGAGAAAACGTTCAGAGAAATTGCGCATTGTCAGCCGCGCCACGCCGACATGTTCGAACAGCACCGCACCATGCTGCACGAAGGCGATTGCCGAGTGAAGTTCGTGCGTGCGGCCGCAAAGCGCGCGCAGCTGCGCCCGCGCCGCATTGCGATCTTGCGGCTTGGTCAAGCGTTCGGCGCCGATGGACAGCGTCTGATCGGCGCCGAGCGTCAAATCTCCGCCACGCTTGCGCGCCACGGCCATGGCCTTTTCGCGCGCCAAAAGCGCGGCCACCGCGCCGGCAGACTTCGATCCAGCACCCGCTTCAAGGCCGCGCTCATCGAGATCGGCCGGGTCTGTTTCGACCGGCAGGCCGGCTGCGTCGAGAAGCATCCGCCGCGTCTTGCTTTGCGACGCCAGGATCAGCGGCGCGTCGGCAAGCCATAGCGCCATTGGCCGCTTCATGGCTGGCCTCAGGACACGTGATGCCGGCGCCGCTCGCCGAGATGGGCAAGCACCGCGGCGGCCGTTTCTTCGATCGAGCGGCGGGTGACGTCGATAAGCGGCCAGTTGTGTCTGGCGCAGAGCCGACGTGATGTGGCGACTTCCTCGGCAACCGCCTGCCGATCGATATATTGATCGTCGTCGCGATGGGCTTTGAGCCCCAGGAGCCGATTCTGCCGAATTTGCACGATCCGTTCCGGCGTGGCGTAAAGCCCGACAACCAAGGGATGCTGAAGCGCTTCGAGACGCCCGGGCAGAGGCACGCCAGGCACCAGCGGGACGTTCGCGGTTTTTACTCCGCGGTTAGCGAGATAGATCGAGGTCGGCGTCTTCGAGGTTCGTGACACCCCGACCAACACCACGTCCGCCTCCTCAAGATCGTCGATATGCTGGCCGTCGTCATGCAACATGGTGTAATTGAGCGCATCGATGCGGCGAAAATATTCAGCGTTGAGTGTGTGCTGCGCGCCTACTTTATGCGTCGATTCGGCGCCCAAATAAGAATGAAACAGATGCAGCACCGGTCCCAAAATCGACAGACAGGGAAGGCCCAGCGCGCGGCATTTCTCTTCGAGCCGCTGCGCCAAGTTCTC
This sequence comes from Xanthobacteraceae bacterium, assembly GCA_036272395.1. GTDB lineage: Bacteria > Pseudomonadota > Alphaproteobacteria > Rhizobiales > Xanthobacteraceae > BOG-931. The sequence continues at coordinate 16,978 of DATAYT010000073.1, read as the reverse complement.
CTCCAAGAGCGTATAGAGGACGATCCCCGGCGACTCTTCGATTTCTGCGAGAACGCGATCGAGCTGCTTCAGCGTACGCACCAGCGGATGAACGTGCTCAACCGGCATGACCTTGGCGTATTGCGCCGCGGCGGCTCGCGCCACGGTAATCAAGGTTTCGCCGGTCGCATCCGAGATCAGATGCAGGTGGAAGTAGCCCGCCGCGTGCGCCATGAGTTTGTTCAAACTGGCTGCAGAAGCTGTTGACCTCTGGGGAGAAGGCCATGGCTTTGCCCATGGCGCAAGCGGATTAACCGGGCGAACGCATTGCCAGTCCACACAACAGATCCTGCGGCGTTTTATTCCGCCGGTAATGGCCAGGATCGGTGAAATGTGGAAACCGAGTTGACAACTGATCCAGAATGATCAGGAAACAAGCACGCCAAGGCACTTTCCAGACTAACCGCTTGTCCACCCCGAAACTGGGGATATGTGGGTACTCCGCGCATGCAATGTGCAAGCCGATTTATGAGTCCAATCAACTGCCCAAGCACTACAACAGATTCTAAGATTCTATTTGTATTAGAGATCAAAGTGCCGCAGGTATGCCTGTGACCAAAACGCTAGTGAATGTTCTTGCCGGCAAGCGACAGACTGTTCCGCCAATCTGGTTGATGCGGCAAGCCGGAAGATATTTACCGGAGTATCGCGCGCTTCGACAAAAGATCGGTAATTTCCTCGATTTTTGTCTTGATCCGAAGCTGGCGGCGGAAGTTACATTGCAGCCAATTCGACGATTCGGATTCGATGCTGCGATTCTCTTTTCCGATATTTTGGTCGTTCCTTACGCGCTCGGACAGAACGTTGCATTTACTGCAACGGACGGGCCGCGGCTTGACGCGATCAATAGTGCGGAAGGTTTGCACAAGCTGCGAAGCGAGCTCGATCATGAGCGGCTTACGCCGGTTTATGAGACGATCGTGCGCGTTAAATCGCAGCTGTCACCGAACGTTGCGCTGTTGGGATTTTGCGGCGCGCCATGGACTTTAGCGACATACATGATCGCCGGAGCGGGCACGTCCGATCAAATTCCAGCCCGCGAATTTGCCTATCGCGCTCCCAGGTTATTTGCCGAACTGCTTGATATTCTTGTGGACGCTTCGGCGGCATATCTGATCCGGCAATTCGAAGCTGGCGTTGACGCCGTGCAAATATTCGACAGCTGGGCGGGTATATTGCCCGACGACGAATTTGATCGGTGTTGCATTCAACCCTGCGCCCGCATCATTGCCGCCGTGCGCGCGAAAATTCCAACCGCGAAGTTCATCGGTTTTCCGCGCGGCGCCGGCAGCCGGCTGCAACGATATATCGATGCTGTTCCGGTCGATGCGGTCGGACTTGACTGGACCGTCGACCTTGCTTTCGCGCGTGACGCATTGCAGCGGCGCAAGCCCGTTCAAGGCAACCTCGATCCTGTCGTGCTCTTGGTTGGCGGCCGCTCGCTTGATCGTTCAGTCGACCGAATCATGGAAAACTTCAAAGCAGGGCCGTTCATCTTCAATCTCGGCCATGGCGTGCTGCCGGATACGCCGGTTGCGCATGTTGAACAGCTGGTGGCGCGCGTTCGCGCGGCCGCCTGAGAGAGCACTCGCCGCATGTACGCATGGGTGAAAGCGTTCCACGTCATTGCCGTTATCGCCTGGCTCGCGGGCATGCTCTATTTGCCGCGTTTGTTCGTCTATCACTGCGCCGCCGAAAAGGGGTCGGTCCAGTCGGAGACCTTCAAGACCATGGAGCGCCGGCTCCTTCGAATCATTATCAATCCGGCCATGGTCGCGACCTGGTTGTTGGGGCTGTGGCTCGCCTGGCACGGCCCTGATTCTCGGTACGGATGGTTCGCTTCGGGCTGGCTTTCAGCCAAACTCGTGCTCGTAGTTATCCTCTCCGTGTTACACGGCTGTTGCGCCGGCTGGGTGAAAGATTTTACCGCCGACCGCAATCGGCATTCTCAGAGATTCTATCGCCTGATCAATGAGATACCGGCTGTCCTCATGGCGGCGATCGTTATTCTGGCGGTGGTGAAACCGTTCTGACGGTAACGCGTTGCTAAGGCGGAATCCGGTTCGGCCCTTGCCTGAAGTGCGGTCTTTATCTTATCTTCAGGCCATCCCACCCAACGTAGGCGGATGCAGTTGCGTCTCGGCTCCAACGGACTGGAGCCACCAGTGCATCGGGTTGGGGGTCCTAAGCCCTTACCAGCCCAAAGACCCTTACCAGCCCAAAGACCTGCGAACTTCTCCAGCCAGCGACGCCACGATTGTTACTTCGCTGGCCCAATTTCCGTAGGACATTCTATGCGGGAAATGAAACTGCAAGAACTCAAGACCAAGACTCCGGCCGAGCTTGTCTCCTTTGCCGAAGAATTGGAGGTCGAGAACGCCTCGACCATGCGCAAGCAGGAGCTGATGTTCGGCATCCTCAAGCAGCTCTCGGCGCGCGAGACTGACATTGTCGGCGAAGGCGTCGTCGAGGTATTGCCGGACGGCTTCGGCTTTTTGCGATCGCCGGAAGCGAATTACCTCCCCGGCCCCGACGACATCTACGTCTCGCCGTCGCAAATCCGACGTTTCGGACTGCGCACCGGCGATACGATCGACGGTCACATCCGCAGCCCCAAAGAGGGCGAACGCTACTTCGCGCTGCTCAAAGTCAATTCGCTCAATTTCGAAGATCCCGAGAAAGCGCGCCACAAGGTCAATTTCGACAATTTGACGCCGCTCTATCCCGACGAGTGGCTGAAAATGGAATACGAGGATCCGACCAAGAAGGATCTCTCAGCGCGCGTCATCGATATTGTCGCGCCCGTCGGCAAGGGACAGCGCGCGTTGATCGTGTCGCCGCCACGCACCGGCAAGACGGTGCTGCTGCAGAATATCGCGCATTCGATCACCCATAATCATCCGGAATGCTACCTGATCGTGCTCTTGATCGACGAGCGGCCGGAGGAAGTGACCGACATGCAACGTTCGGTGAAGGGCGAGGTGATCTCCTCGACCTTCGATGAGCCGGCGGTGCGCCACGTCCAGGTCGCCGAGATGGTGATCGAAAAAGCCAAGCGGCTGGTCGAGCATGGCCGCGATGTGGTGATCCTTCTCGATTCGATCACCCGGCTTGGCCGCGCCTACAACACCGTGGTGCCTTCGTCCGGCAAGGTGCTCACCGGCGGTGTCGACGCCAACGCGTTGCAGCGGCCCAAGCGCTTCTTCGGCGCGGCGCGCAATATCGAGGAGGGCGGCTCGCTGACGATTATCGCCACCGCGCTGATCGATACCGGCAGCCGCATGGACGAAGTGATCTTCGAAGAATTCAAAGGCACCGGCAATTCGGAGCTCATCCTCGACCGCAAAGTGGCGGACAAGCGCACCTTCCCGGCGATGGACATCACCCGGTCCGGCACGCGCAAGGAAGAGCTGTTGGTGCCGCCGGATCAGCTCAAGAAAATGTACGTACTGCGCCGCATCCTCAATCCAATGGGGACGATGGATGCGATCGACTTCCTGCTCGACAAGCTGCGCAATACCAAGAACAACGGCGAGTTCTTCGACTCGATGAATACCTGATCGCGGCTTAGCTGGCGCTAACCGCGTATCGCCTCGATTGCTTGCGGCAGCGCTGAAGCATCGGTAATCGGCAGCGAACAGGTTTCCCCGACACAGATGAAGGCTTGCGGCGCGTGCGTGTCGTCTAGCTTCGCGCGCGCCGGATGTTTGCCCGGCAGCGCCGCGGCAGAAGCGGCATGGAGCACGATGCGGTCGAGCGGTGCCAGCCGCCGTGCTGCCGTGAGGAGCATGTCGGCAGCGGCGCCCTGCCCCGTCACCACGATCTCGGCGCCGCGCAGCCGCAGATCGATGGCGTTGAGCATCGCCAGATGCATGTAAAGATTTTCGGCGATGAGCGGCGCCACGGCCGCGATCAACCGATCCGCTTTATCGCGCCAGCTATCGTCGCCGGACAGCGCCGCCAAGCGAATGAGATTTTGCGCCGCGACCGCATTGTGGTTTGGCGTCGCCTCATCGGTCGTTGCCGCTGGACGAATGACGAGCCCCTGTGCGTCCGCTGCGGTCAAATAATAAGTGCCGAGCTCGGCATTGGCGTAATCGCGGTCTAGAGCCTGTTGCCATTGCAGCGCCTGATCGAGCAAGCGTGGCGCGCCCGTCGTCTCATAGAGCGCCAGCGCGGCGCGGATCATGGCGGCATAATCCGAAGCCAGTCCCGGAAATTTAAGCTTGCCTTGCCGCCAGGAATGGCCGAGGCGGTCGCCGCGCGCCATGCTGTGGGCGACCAAGTCAAAGGCGCGGCTCGCCAGGTCCACCCATCGCGGCTCGTCCAGCATCGATCCCGCGTTGGCGAGCGCCGCGATCATCAAGCCGTTCCAATCGGCGAGCACCTTATCGTCAAGGCCGGGTCGCACGCGCAAGGCGCGCACGGACAGGAGCTTTTCGCGCAAAGCCGCAAGCCGCGCCTCGTCGGCGTCGCTGCGCGGCACCGGCTTCAAGCGGTTGAGGATGTTGTGACCTTCGAAATTGCCGGTGGGCGTAACGTCACAGTGCCGGGCGAAAAATTCGCCATCCTCGATGCCGAGCTGCCCGATCACTTCGTCATAGGACCAGACGTAGAATTTTCCTTCCTCGCCTTCGGAGTCGGCGTCGAGCGACGAGCAAAACGCGCCCTGCTCCGTGGTCATTTCCCGCTCGAGCCAGCCGACGGTCTCGTAAGCGCGGCGCCGATACAAATCCTTGCCGCTGCGCCGGTAAGCGATCGCCAAAAGGTCGAGGAGCTGCGCGTTGTCGTAGAGCATTTTTTCGAAGTGCGGCACGAGCCAGCGCTCATCCACTGAGTAGCGGGCAAAGCCGCCGCCGAGATGGTCGTAGATACCGCCCTCGCAGATGTGGTCGAGCGTGATTTCAACGGCCGCGAAATAGCGAGCGTCACCGGTGCGTAAGCCCGCGCGCCAGAGGCATTCGAACAGCGCGGCTTGCGGAAATTTGGGCGCGCCGCGCGTGCCGCCATTGACCGGATCGATGAGCCCGCCAAGTTGCAGCGCGGCGTTGTCGAGTTCGGCGCGCCCGATCGTTGTCGTACCGGCCGGCCGCGCGGCGGCCGCAAGCCGCTCCATCAGCGCCGCGCGATTGCGCTCGATCTTCGCCGGCTCCTCGCGGAACAGCCGGGCGATTTCACGTAAGACATCGACAAAGGCCGGCTTGCCGTAGCGCGACATCTTCGGAAAATAAGTCCCGCCCCAGATCGGCTCGCCGTCGGGCGTCAAAAACATCGTCAGCGGCCAACCGCCATGCTCACCGAGGTGATGCAGTGCCGCCATGTAGATCTGATCGATGTCGGGCCGTTCCTCGCGATCGACTTTGATATTGACGAACAATTCGTTCATTACGCGCGCGGTCGGTTCATCTTCGAAGCTCTCATGCGCCATCACATGACACCAGTGACAGGCGGCATAACCGACCGAGAGAAGAATTGGCTTGTTGCTGCGCTTGGCTTGCGCCAGCGCTTCGGGTCCCCAGGACCACCAATCGACCGGGTTGTCCTGGTGCTGCAGGAGGTACGGACTGGTCTCCGCGGCGAGACGGTTGCGGCCAGGGCCGGCGAGGTTTGGCGAGGCGGCCCGCGATGGCGTTGACGTCTGTGTTGACGGCGTCGTTGACATGGACGCACCGTAGCAAGTAGCGCGCATCGCGCGAAGCCGCTGACCTCAATAAAGGCCAAACACTGCATCATGGCTGATCGTTCCACCATTTTCTCTTTGTCCTCGGGGCGGCCGCCAGCGGCCATTGCGGTAGTGCGCATTTCCGGTCCGCAGGCGCGGCGTGCGCTCGAACGGTTAACCGGCCGCGTGCCGCAGCCGCGTCAGGCGACGCTGGTGCGCGTGCGCGAGTCGGCAAGCGGGGAGGTGATCGATGAAGCGCTCGCGCTTTGGTTTCCCGCGCCGGCGAGCGAGACCGGCGAAGACGTCGCCGAATTGCAGCTGCACGGCGGTCACGCGGTTATCGCCGGCGTCCTGAAATCGCTCAGTGCCGTCAAAGATTGCCGGATGGCCGAGCCCGGCGAATTCACGCGGCGTGCTTTCGAAAACGGCAAGCTTGACCTCACCGCTGTCGAAGGACTCGGCGACCTGATTGCCGCCGAGACGGCAGCGCAGCGGCGCCAAGCATTCCAGCAATTGAAGGGACTGATCGGCGATCGCGCCGAAGCGTGGCGCCAGCGCCTGATCCAGGCGCTGGCACTGGTCGAGGCACGCATCGATTTTTCCGACGAAGCCGATGTGCCGGAGGACTTGATAACCCCTGGGATGAGAATCGCGCGGGCCCTGCGCGATGAAATTGCCGCCGCGCTAGCCGACGGCGGCCGCGGCGAACGGCTGCGCGACGGGCTCGTCGTTGCTATCGCCGGGCCGCCCAATGCCGGCAAGTCGACGCTCTTCAACCGGTTGGCGCGGCGCGAGGCGGCGATCGTTTCGCCGTTCGCAGGCACCACCCGCGATGTGATCGAGATCCATCTCGATCTCGATGGCTACCCTGTAACCGTCCTCGATACCGCCGGCATTCGCGACAGCGCCGAGCCGGTGGAGCAGGAGGGCGTACGCCGCGCCCGCGCTCGCGCCGCCGCGGCCGATTTGGTTTTGTGGGTCACTGACGTATCGGTCGAAGGCCGAGCTAGCGCGCGATTACCAGGACTGAAAAGCGACGCACCGCAATGGCTCATCGAAAACAAAATTGATTTGCTCGAAGAGCGCTCAAACAGGGCATCGCTTGCGGGTTCGTGCCGGCATTCGAAAAGAGATGAATTTGAATTCGCTTTTTCGATTTCGGCACAGGGCGGCGAGGGGCTTGATGCACTATTCGGCGCCTTAGCCGAGTTCGCTCGAAAATCTTTTCCGGTTGGCGAAGCGGCGGTCGTAACGCGAGCGCGGCACCGGCGCGCACTTGAGGACACTGCCGCCGCCTTGGACCGCGCCGTGGCGGAGGGCACTGCACGGACGCCGCGCGAGGAGGTAATCGCCGAAGAACTGCGTCACGCCGCCTGGGCCCTTGGCCGACTGACCGGCCGCGTCGATGTCGAAGACGTGCTCGACAAGATCTTCCGCGACTTCTGCATTGGTAAATGAATCGTTAATCCGGGTGTTGTTTCACGTGAAACAGGCTTTGAGCGATCCATTTTGACCGGCAATGGCGCATTCACTAGAACGGCTCCGGATTTGGTGAAGCAATGGATCGTCCCTTCGATGTAATTGTGGTTGGCGGCGGCCACGCCGGATGTGAGGCGGCGGCCGCGGCGGCGCGCATGGGGGCGCGCGTGGCGCTTGTGACCCAGCGCTTCGCAAGCGTTGGCGCGATGTCGTGCAATCCATCGATCGGCGGTCTTGGTAAAGGCCATCTGGTGCGGGAGATTGATGCGCTCGACGGGTTGATGGGCCGCGTCGCCGACGCTGCCGGAATTCAGTTCCGCATGCTCAATCGCCGCAAGGGGCCGGCGGTGCGCGGTCCGCGCGCCCAGGCGGACCGCAAGCTTTACGCGGCGGCGATGCAGGAGGCGATCCGCGCCACCGCAAATCTCACTGTGATCGAGGGCGAAGTCGACGATCTACTGGGTAGCGATTGGGCAACCGGCGTTCGCCTGTGCGACGGGCGCGAATTTCAAGCCGGCGCCGTCGTCCTGACCACCGGCACCTTTTTGCGCGGCCTCATTCATATCGGCGAGCGGCAGATACCCGCAGGCCGGATGGGCGAGGGGCCTGCGCTCGGACTTTCCGGCACCCTCGAGCGTCTAGGTTTTCAACTCGGTCGATTGAAGACCGGCACGCCGGCGCGGCTCGACGGCACGACCATCGGCTGGGACGGCGTCGAAATGCAGCCGGGCGACGACCCGCCCGAGCCATTCTCGATGCTCACCGAGCGGATCGCGAACCGCCAGGTCGAATGCGGCATTACCCGCACCACCGCGGCGACCCACGCCATCATTCGCGCCAATGTGCATCGCTCGCCAATGTATTCCGGTCAGATCAAGAGCCGCGGTCCCCGCTACTGCCCCTCGATCGAAGACAAGATCATGCGCTTCGGCGAGCGCAACGGTCATCAGATTTTTCTCGAGCCGGAGGGGCTCGACGACACCACGGTCTACCCCAACGGCATTTCGACCTCGCTGCCGGAGGATGTACAGGCGGCGCTGATCGCGACCATCCCCGGCCTCGAACAGGCGCGTGTCATTCGCCCCGGCTATGCCATCGAATACGACCACGTCGACCCGCGCGAGCTGCATCCAAGTTTGGAGGCCAAGCGCCTGCCAGGCCTGTTTCTCGCAGGCCAAATCAATGGCACGACCGGCTACGAGGAGGCTGCGGCGCAAGGTCTTGTCGCCGGGCTTAACGCCGCGGCTTCCGCTGCCGGCGCGGCGTCGGTCCTGTTCGACCGAGCCGAGGGCTATCTCGGCGTTATGATCGATGACCTGGTCACGCGTGGCGTCAGCGAGCCGTATCGGATGTTCACGTCGCGCGCCGAATACCGGTTGACCTTGCGCGCCGACAACGCCGACCAGCGGCTGACGGGGAGGGGGATCGCGCTTGGTTGCATCGGTGGTGCGCGCGCTGAGCGTTACCGCGCGAAAATAGCGGCGCTCGAAGCGGCGCGAGCCATCGCGCACTCACAAAGCCTCACGCCGACCCAGGCCGCGCGCCACGGCCTCGCCTTGCGCAGAGACGGACAGCGCCGCTCGGCCTTTGAAATCCTGTCCTATCCAGAAATCGGTATCGCCGATCTGGCGCGGATCTGGCCGGCGTTCGGCGCGCTCGATGCCAAGATCGCCGCCCAGCTTGAGATTGACGCGAAGTACCACGTCTATCTCAGCCGCCAAGCGGCCGACGTGGAATCCTACCGCCGCGACGAGAGCCTCATCTTGGGCGAGGATCTCGATTACGCGATCCTGCCCGGCCTCTCCAACGAGGTACGCCAGAAATTGCAGCTGCATCGCCCGCGCACGATCGGACAAGCAGGCCGCATCGATGGCGTGACGCCTGCCGCGTTGACGCTCTTGGTGGCGTATCTGCGCCGCGCGCGCGGCCGCGCGGCGAGCAAACCAACACGTGGCGCGGCCTGACCTCACCGCCGATCGCGCCCGGGCGCTGGCGCTCGTTCCTGTTTCACGTGAAACAGCGGCGCGTCTCGATAGCTTTGCCGGGCTCCTGCTCGACTGGCACGCCCGAATGAACTTGATCGCGGTTTCGACCGTGCCGACGCTATGGACGCGCCACATTGCCGATTCACTGCAGCTCATCGCCATCGCACCGCAGGCCCGTAAATGGGCCGATCTGGGCTCTGGCGGCGGATTCCCCGGTGTGCCGATCGCGTGTGCGTTGGCGGAGCAAAACTCGGCGGAAGTCCATCTGATCGAGAGCAATAAAAAGAAGGCCGCTTTTCTGCGCGAGGCCGTTCGCGTCACCGGGGCGCCGGCCATTGTTCATGCCGAGCGTGTTGCCGACTTCGCGGGAGGATTTCGCGGCGAACTTGATGCAGTAACAGCGCGCGCGCTTGCGCCATTGCCGGAATTGCTTTCGATCGCATATCCGCTGTTGAAAAGAGGTGCCCAAGCCTTGTTCCCTAAGGGACAAGATGTGGAAGTCGAATTGACCCAAGCGACTAAATGTTGGAGCATTCAGGCCTCTTTAGTTCCGAGTCGGACTGATCCAAAGTCGCGTGTGGTGGTGATTCGCGAGGCTAGGCCCAAGCGCAAATAGCCTGGCTCCTGCTATCTTGAGTTGTATTCAACACGTGGCGGTTGCGAAAAGCCAAATGACAGAAGTTGCCCTATCGTCGCAGGTGGCGGACTTCTCCGCGCCCGATCAGGCGCGGTTGGCGCTCGCGACCAAGCCGCCGCGGGTGCTTGCCGTCGCCAACCAGAAGGGCGGCGTCGGCAAGACCACGACTGCGATCAATCTCGGTACCGCGCTCGCGGCGATCGGCGAGGACGTGCTCATCGTCGATCTCGATCCGCAGGGCAATGCTTCGACCGGGCTCGGTCTTGACCGCCGCAACCGGCGCTATTCGACTTATGACGTACTGACCACGCAGGCGACGCTACGCGACGCGATCGTGCCCACAGCGGTGCCGCGGCTACAGATCGCTCCGTCGACCCTCGATCTATCCGGACTTGAGCTCGAGATCGGTCAGGCGCGCGATCGCGCATTTCGCTTGCGCAACGCGCTTGCGAACTTGAATGCGCCGGACGGCACGCGTTTCACTTACGTCCTGGTCGACTGCCCGCCGTCGCTCAATCTGCTGACGGTCAATGCCATGGCCGCCGCCAACGCAATCGTCGTTCCTTTGCAGTGTGAATTCTTCGCTCTCGAAGGATTGTCGCAACTGCTCAAGACCGTCGAGTCGGTTCGCGCCCAGCTCAATCCAGAGCTCACGATCCATGGCGTCGTGCTGACCATGTACGACGCGCGCAACAATTTATCGTCCCAGGTGGTCGCGGACGTCCGTGAATTCATGGGCGCGAAAGTCTACGACACCATCGTTCCACGCAATGTGCGTGTGTCGGAAGCGCCGTCCTACGGCAAGCCTGTGCTGGTCTACGACCTTAAATGCAGCGGCAGCGAAGCTTATTTGCGGCTCGCGACCGAGGTCATCCAGCGCGAGAAAATACTGTGCGCACGATGAGGCGTTGCGATGAGCGTTAATCCCGGAAAACTGGCCGAAGACCACGCTCGATCGCGATTAGGTCGCGGGCTCGCCGCCTTGATCGGCGACATGGCAGCTGAAACATCGGTCGATCGGCCGCGCGGACAAAGGCGCCTGCCGACCGCCGCCTTGCGGCCCAATCCGCGCAATCCGCGCCGCGCCTTTCCCAATGCCGAGCTTGACGAATTGGTTGCTTCGCTGCGCGAGCGCGGGATTATTCAGCCGATCGTCGCGCGGTCGGTGCAGGGCGCCGCCGATGTTTATGAGATAATCGCCGGCGAACGCCGCTGGCGAGCGGCTCAGCGCGCCGGCTTGCACGAAGTGCCGGTGGTGATCATCGAAGCCAACGACGCCGAGGCGCTGCAGCTTGCGATCATCGAAAACGTGCAGCGTGCCGATCTCAATCCGCTGGAAGAAGCCGAAGGCTATCGCGCTTTGATCGAGGAGTTTGGCAACAGCCAGGACGAGATCGCCAAGATCGTCGGCAAGAGCCGCAGTCACGTGGCCAATACACTGCGGCTTCTGAAACTGCCCGAAACGATCAAAGCGTACATTCATTCCGGCAAGCTTTTCGCCGGACACGCGCGGATGCTGATCGGCCAGCCGGACGCGGAAAGACTGGCCGAAGAAATCGTTGCGCACGGCCTCAATGTGCGTCAGGTCGAAAATCTCGCACGTGAGGCGGCCGAGCGCGGCGGCAAATCACGCACACGGGCCGTGCACCGCGGCGCGGGAAAGAATGCCAATTTGGTCGCGCTGGAAAAACGCATATCGGATGCGCTTGGCCTCGCGGTCAGCATCAAGGAAGCCAAGCGCGGCGGTGTTCTGACCATTCGTTATCGCAACCTTGATCAGCTCGACGATGTGCTGCGGCGATTGGAGAAGCGCTAGCTTCTCATCGTCAGCTGCGGACAAACTAAAAGCCGGCTGCTCGGCCGGCTTTTCAGTTTTTCGACGTAGCGCGACCTGCGCGTTACCGCCGCGCGGTCTTTTGCGGCAGACCGTCGGTCCAGGCATCGTGCGGCAGGATGGCATCTACGACCCAGCCGCCGATGATCGGCACCGCGCATTCGGCCATCCCGATATAGGCTTCGCGCGGCGTCAGCGGGCGATTGAGCATGACGGTCGCAACCATCGGATAAACAACCATGCACCCAAAGGTCGTCACACCAAAGGCGGTGCCGTAGCTAACGTGCCGCACCGGCGGATTGCCATGCTTCTTCACCATTGCATAGGAAGCTCCGGTGGCGGCCGCGCCGACGCCAATGCCGACCACCGTGAGGCGCGGATCCTGGCCGTGAGTGATCCATGCCCAGAAATTATTCCAGGAATTATCTTGCGCACGCGCAGGCTGGGCCTGTAGCCCGATCACAAAGACCAGGGCTAGGCCTGCGAGGAAAGATCGTTTCATTGAGATGACCCCCTCCGACATCAGCCCGCCCTGTGTGATGGAGTGGCCTAGGCAGCCCGATATGGTCAACGGTCATCGTGAATCGGCGGCCACAGGCTGTCGAGCCCTTTGCATGTTGAAGAACATAATTCTTGATCGCTGTGCCTATTTGGCAACTTTTCAGAACCGCCCGACTATTCCGCGGCGGCCTGCCCAGCCGACGATCCGAATCGGCGCTCGATGTAATCGACGACGATCTTCTTGAAATCGGCGGCTAGCGTCGGGCCGCGGAGCGTCATCGCCTTTTTGCCGTCGATAAAAACCGGCGCCGTCGGTTGTTCGCCGGTGCCCGGCAGCGAAATGCCGATATCGGCGTGTTTGGACTCGCCTGGACCGTTGACGATGCAGCCCATTACCGCGACGTTGAGGCCTTCGACGCCCGGGTAACGCGTCTTCCATTCCAGCATCGAGTCGCGGATGAAGCTCTGGATATTGGCGGCGAGCTCCTGAAATGTCGTCGAGGTCGTGCGGCCGCAGCCGGGACAGGCCGCGACCAGCGGCACGAATGTGCGCAGACCCAAGGTTTGCAGCAATTCCTGAGCGACCTTTACTTCGAGCGTACGATCGCCATTCGGCTCAGGCGTGAGCGAAATGCGGACGGTGTCGCCAATGCCCTGCTGGAGCAACACGCCCATCGCGGCCGACGACGCCACGATGCCCTTTGAACCCATGCCCGCCTCGGTGAGGCCGAGATGCAAGGCGTAATCGCAGCGCCGCGCCAGTTCGCCGTAGACCGCAATCAGATCCTGGACGGCGGAGACCTTCGCCGAAAGAATGATTTTGGAGCGGGGCAGTCCGATCTCCTCGGCGCGCGCCGCCGACAACAGTGCCGACTGGATCATCGCCTCGCGCGTCACGTCGCGGGCATCGACCGGCTGATTGGAGTGCGCGTTCTGATCCATCAGATGCGTGAGCAGCTCCTGATCGAGCGAGCCCCAATTGGCGCCAATCCGCACCGGCTTGTTGCGCCGGATCGCAGTTTCGACAATCGCGCCGAACTGGCGATCCTTCTTCTCCTTAAAGCCGACATTGCCCGGATTGATGCGGTACTTATCGAGCGCCTCGGCGCAAGCCGGATGATCGGCCAGGAGCTTGTGGCCGATGTAGTGGAAATCGCCGACGATCGGCACGTCGACATTCATCTTGGCAAGCCGCTCTTTGATGTGGGGAACGGCGGCGGCCGCTTCGTCGCGATCCACCGTGATGCGCACGATCTCCGAACCGGCGCGCGCCAAGGCCGCCACTTGCTTCGCGGTGCCCTCGGCATCGGCCGTATCGGTATTGGTCATCGACTGCACCACAATCGGTGCCCCGCCGCCGACGATCACGTCGCCGACTTTGACGCCGATCGTGCGATGCCTTGGGGTCGGACTGGAAAACGCGATCATGATAATTCCTTCAATCAATACAGTAGCTTAGCAGGGAGACCCATGGCTGCGGACAGCGAGCCTGCAAGGCGCCGACGTCATGCATATAACCCTACTGGGGCAGATTGACGAGGAGGAGCCCGGCCGCGACCAGCGCCACGGCGATAGCAAAGGCCGGGGTCAATGGCTCGCCAAGGACGAGGTGGCCAGCCGCCACCCCAAAAAGCGGCGCCAGAAAGGTGAAGACCGACAGGCGCGCGGCCGAATAACGCACGACCAAGACAAACCAGATCGTAAACGTGATGCTGACCACGTAGACGGTTTGATAGGCGAATGCGCCGAGGGCGACGGCGGAAGGCGCCGTCGTGATCCGCTCGCCGAAGACAATCGCAGCAAGGCCCAGGAGCGGCGCCGAGACCACGAGCTGATAGAGCAGGGTCTTTTCCGCGCTGATCCGGTTGAGGGCGCTCGCTTTGATGGTGAGCGTGGTCGCCGCCCACGCCGCCGCGCCGCCAACCAGCATGAGATCGCCAAGGACTTGCCGGGAATCGGCCACTGGCGTCGGCAGGCCGAAAGCTATCACGATGCCGACGAAGGACAGCAACAGGCCGAGCCATTGCGATAGGTGGAAATGATCGCCTGGAACAAGCCAACGCGATCCAATGACAACAAAGAACGGCGCAAGGTATAGAAACAGAACGCCGCGCGTCGCGGTCGTCCAGACCAGGCCGCGATAGATCAGCAAAAATTCCAGCGCGAACAGAACGCCGGCGAAAATTCCAGCACGCAACGTACCGTCACGCTTGAGCAAAGGAATTCCGCGCGCCCGCGTCCAGGCGCCGACCAGGAGCGCCGCGATGAGCGAGCGTGCCGTCGACTGAATCAGCGGCGGAATGTCATGGATGGCGAGCTTGATGGCGACATTGTTGAAGCCCCAGCTCAAGCAGAGTCCGATCGTGACTGCAATGGCAGCGGCATCGAGCGGGCGCGACGAAGGAGGGGGCGGCACTGCGGTTAGTCGATTTGCGGCCGCTTATCGTTCACGGCAATGCGCACAAATGCCGGCGATTTCGACCAACGGACTGCGCGGCGAAAAGCCTGCCGCGCGCGAAGAGGCTCTAAGGGCCTCAGTAGCGGCGCCTCCCGGTGCTTCGCCGACCGCGCCACAGCGTTCGCAGATCAGGAAAATGACAAGATCGCCGGTGCCATGATTGTGCACGCAGGCGACGAAAGCGTTGCGGCTTTCGATGCGGTGAGCCAGACCGTTGTCACACAGAAATTCGAGCGCTCGATAAATCGTGATCGGCGCCGGCCGCGTCTTCTGCTGCATGCGGTCAATGATTTCATAGGCACCCAGCGGGCGATGGCTGCTCAGCAAAACTTCAAGCACTTGGCGCCGCATCGGGGTGAGTCGTTGCGCGCGCGCGGCGCACTGCGCTTCGGCATGGGCAATGGCGGCGCTGGTGCAGCGCTGATGGTCGTGGTCGGGCGCGGGAAAAATTGCGGGCGACATGATGGCTTGGTGCTTGGTTCGGATCGGCGCCGGCGCAGCGCCTATGCATTAGTCTGTGCTGGTCTGTTTTGTACTAGCTTAATTGATCGCTGCTCGCTCGAAAAAAGCGTTTCCCGCAACGCGCGCAATTTGATATTGCACTGCAGCAAGAAGCGGCCCACATTCCTTGGCAAGCTCCGGCCCTAGGGCTGTCGAGTCCGACACCACATTCATCGGAGATCCGCATGTTGCAGGGAAAATCAGCGCTGGTGACCGGTTCCACGTCCGGAATCGGTCTCGCCATCGCCCGCGCACTGGCCGCGCAGGGCGCCAATGTCACGATCAACGGCTTTGGCGACAAGGACGCGATCGAGAAAGAGCGGGTCGCGATCGAGAAAGATTACAAGGTCAAGGCGATCTATTCGCCGGCCGACATGAGCAAGCCCGCCGAGATCGCCGACATGATCCGCACCAGCGAGAAGACGTTCGGGTCGCTCGACGTTCTCGTCAACAATGCTGGCATCCAGTTCGTCTCGCCGATCGAGGAGTTTCCGATCGAGAAGTGGAACCAGATCATCGCGATCAATCTGTCCTCGGCCTTTCATGCCATCCGCGCCGCCGTGCCCGGAATGAAATCGCGAAAATGGGGCCGCATCGTCAGTACCGCATCGGCGCATTCGCTGGTCGCCTCGCCATTCAAGGCCGCTTACGTCACCGCCAAGCACGGCCTTGCCGGCTTGACCAAGACGGTCGCGCTCGAAACTGCGACCTTTGGCATCACCTGCAATTGCATCAGTCCGGGTTACGTGTGGACGCCGCTCGTCCAAAAGCAGATTCCCGATACCGCGAAAGCCCGCGGCATAACCGAAGAACAGGTCAAGCGCGACGTCTTGTTGGCGGCACAGCCGACAAAGGAATTCGTCACCGTCGACGAGGTTGCCGACCTTGCCGTTTATCTTTGCTCGGATGCGGCCAAGTCGATCACCGGCGCCAATCTTTCGATCGATGGTGGCTGGACCGCCGAGTGATGCGGCGAGTGCCGGCGCGTCTGCGGCCGTGATTACTGAACGGACCGGATTGCGCCAACTCGCTCGCATATTTTATCCGCGGTTTTCAGCACGATCGCCTGAAACCAAAGAAGGCCATCCGCAATGAAGAACGTCCTGGCCTCGCTGATGCCTGCCCGCGCGGCGGACAAAAAAACCTCGGCGACCACCAAACGCATCAATCTGGCGCTCCAGGGCGGCGGCGCGCACGGCGCCTTTACCTGGGGTGTGCTTGAGCAAATTCTCGGCGACGAGCGGCTCAGCATCGAGGGAATTTCGGGCACGTCGGCCGGGGCCGTCAACGCCGTGATGCTCGCCGACGGGCTGT
Organism: Xanthobacteraceae bacterium; assembly: GCA_036272395.1. GTDB lineage: Bacteria > Pseudomonadota > Alphaproteobacteria > Rhizobiales > Xanthobacteraceae > BOG-931. The sequence continues at coordinate 568 of DATAYT010000073.1, read as the reverse complement.
GCCGCGGCGGACGCGAGGAGGCGCAGAAGCGACTCGCCGATTTCTGGCGCTCAGCATCGAGCACCGGCAATCTTCCGGCATTGCAGCGCACGGTCATGGAGCGGCTGCTGTCGTTCACCCCGCTCGAGGGCACGCCGGTACAGGCTTGGGTCGATGCGGTGTCGCGCTATTTTTCGCCCTATGACGTCAATCCGCTCAATATCAATCCGCTGAAGGATTTGATCGAGCGCTTTGTCGATTTCGAAACATTGCGCGCCAATACCGAACTGCCACTCTTCATCTCGGCGACCAACGTGCAGACCGGGCGTGTGCGAATTTTTCCCCGCGATAAGATAACGGCGGACGCGGTGATGGCGTCGGCCTGCCTGCCGCTGTTGTTTCGCGCCGTCGAAATCGATGGCGTGCCGTACTGGGACGGCGGCTATCTTGGCAATCCGGTGATCTTTCCGTTCTTCCGCACCACCACTACCGAGGATGTGCTCGTGGTGCAAATCAACCCGCTGGTGCGGCAATCGACGCCGATGTCGTCGAGCGAGATCATGAATCGCATCAACGAGATCACGTTCAA